>CAYWYB010000226.1:0-8854 GCA_964462145.1 uncultured Rhodospirillaceae bacterium | reverse complement strand
CCCGGCCCCCAACGCAAGCATGCAAGTGGGCCGGCTAATCCCGGAATAGACTAGGCATCGCACGAACGGCCCGGCGACGCCTCTTCATGGGCGCTGCCGGGCTTCCCCGTGAAGCCTATGTTCCTGAACGTTTCCCTAGAGGTTTGACTGCTGATCCGACGACGGCGCACGGCGCCAGTCGGCGAAAGCGATGGCGATAATCGGCACCACCAGCAGGCCGACAACCAACAATAAATGCAGCGCGTCCATCAACGCCACGCCCATGGCTGTATGGGCCATCAGGACCAGCAGGGCCAGGGTCATGACCCCGCCAACCGCCAAAACCGCGCGCATCCCCTCGGTGACGCTCGCCAGCCACATGATTAAGGCTGCCGTCGTCATTATCACAAGTGCCGCGCCCAGAATGAATTCGATGACCATAAGCTTACCCCCAGTACTTTTTCACGGAATATGTTTTACATAACCAATTAACGCCGAGGTTACCATAATCCGGCGGGCAAAAGCACGGAAAAGATTCAAAATTGTTCCATTAACAGACGTGGGGCAGCCTGATTCCGCCGTTTCGGCGCCTGCACATAACGCGAAAACGCCAGATAAGGCAGACACTTACCACGCTCAGGCCGATCGCCATGCCGCTCCAGATGGCCGCGCCGCCAAAGTTCAAATAAATGCCGAAATAGGCGCCGATAGGCAGGCCCAGGCCCCAATAACCTATCAGTGCGATCAACATGGGCCGCTGGGTATCCTTGAGGCCGCGCAGGGCGCCCATGGCCGTAACCTGGGTGCTGTCTGCCAGTTGCGACAGGGCAACGACGAAAAGAAAGGCGATGGCCAGCTCTCTGACGGGCATGGTTTCCGGCCGCGCCGGGCCCAGATACAGATCTACGATGGCGCCGCCAAAAAGCCAGAATGCAGCCGCCGGCAGAAAGGCATAGCCCAGGCCCAGGGCGATGCCGGCCCAGCCGGCCCGCGCCGCACCCCGGTGGTCGCCGGCACCCGTGGCCCGGCCCACCCGCACCATGACCGCCTTGGCGATGCCATCGGCGATCATGTAGACAATCGCGGCGCATTGCACGGCGATGGCGTGTGCCGCCAGGGAATCGGTTCCCAACAGACCGACCAGCAGAGCAGCGGCGGTGAACATGCCAATTTCGGCCAGGGTCGTAACGCCCATGGGCAGACCAATGCGAAAAATCTCCCGAAACCGGGTCCAATCGGCGCGCCAGAAACGGCCAAGCAGCCGATAGCGGCGCAATCGCCGGTCTAGCAACACGAATGCCAGTAGGCTTAAAAACATGAAGCTGCTGACCGTGGCGGAGGCGATGCCGGCACCAACCAATTCCAAGCGCGGCAGTCCGAAATTCCCGAACATCAGGCCGTAGTCCGCAATACCGTTGACGACGATACCCAGAATCGCGACCACTAGTGTCGCGCGCGGCCTTGTATGTGCCGCCATAAATGCGCTTAAGACAATGAAACACAGGCCGGGCAGAAAGCCGATTACCATGTGGCGAAGATAACTCTGTGCCGCCGCCGACAGCGCCGGATCCTGGCCCAGGGCTTCAAGGACCGTCCCCGTATGCCAGATCGCCATGGTGCAGGGCAGCGAGAGCAGAGCCGCGGCCCAAAAGCCCTGGCGCATGGTGCGCCTGACCTGGCGAAAGCGACGCCCACCCAGGTCTTGCGCCAGTATGGGCGCCACGGCACTGACCAGACTCATGGCGAACATATCGAAAAACCAATAATAGTGATTGGCCAGGGTGCCCGCCGCCAAGGCAGTGGGCCCCAGCCAGCCCATCATCACCACGTCCGTGGTGACCATGGCGATGTGCGATAGCTGGGTCAGGGCCAGGGGCAGGGCCAGGACAATGATGGCGCGGCTTTCCCGGCGCCAGTGGCTAATGGCAGTCATGTCGAAGTTCCATTGCACGAAGTCTTGCCGTGCGCATCCGGTCCGGACTGAAATTTCAAAAGTTCGTTGGTATTAGGACGCGCGTCGAGGGCCGCCCCGCGCCCACATCTGGACGGGCCGGCTGTTGGAGGCAGCTACGGTCTTTGCTGCAAATATATGACGCGCGGTCTCATGCTGTTTTTTATAGAGAAGGCCGTGACCCAATTCAAGCAGGCCGCTGAGAATCCGGAGCTGGCCTAATCGCGGTTCTCCATGCCAAAGACCAGATCGTAATATCCCGTGATGATGTCTGTCGCGCCGTGTTTGGCAAGGGCTTGTTCCGGCAAAGCCTCGGCCATTGCCGGGCGCAACCAATCCATGCCGATACTTTCGATGCAGATGGTCCAGGGGGCCCAGGCATTGCCGCCCGCCCCGGCGCGCATCTCCGCCTCCTTGGTTTTCGGTTTGCTTTGATCCTCGTCGGCCTGCAGCAGAAGCACCCGACAGATGCCCGAACGCTCCGCCAGCGCGGGCAGGACTTCGCCTTCCAACCAGTCAGCAAAATTCTCGCCCGTGCTATAGCGAATAGTAGCGACGGCACCGCCATACTGGTTGCCGATTTCCAATCGAACATCAAATACCGAGCGCACGAAATTGCGAAAATGCGGCATGATCCTCTGGGTCCATTCGGTCGGCACATCAAGGCGCTCCCGATAAACGGGGGAGGAGAAGACGTCTTTCGAGGTGCCTTCATAGAGCGCCAGGTACTTGTTCGGCCCGCCGCCGGGCGCCGTATAACGCCGGCCCGAGAGAAAGCCGGGCAGGGTCACCCGCTCGGGAATATGTTCGCGGAAATACCAATCGGCGAACTCCGCCTCCACCTCCGGCGTGATATCCAGCCACGCCGCCATCATCGCACCAGCCATTTGTCATTCCTTCTTGTACTATCAACGATCCGAGTTTGCAGGAACTCACGCCTTGGCGTAATCCGCGACTTCCCCGGCGATTTCCGTAACGGCCAGATCGAAGATCTTCTTGCCGGCTTCGGGTGTCGCCAGGTAGGGGTGGGAGGCGATGCGGCCATCGGGGAATTTGGCGCGGTAATCGGCGGCATCGCTCCAACGGCTTTTAAAGGGTTCCGGTGGGCCCATGTCGGGGGCGGATTTTATGTGCTCGGGGAAGAGATGCTGGGTCACCGAGACTTCCGAGATGGTGGCGTGCATGCCGTCCTTGTCGCCGAACAATTCCTTGATCAGCTTGTAGGTCTTGTCGCCCTGCCACCAGTTGCGCAGGCGGCAGCGGACGGATGGTTCGTTACCTCCCGAACTGCTCATGGTGTGGGCGGTATAGATTTCCTGGAACGCGGACTCGATGGTGGCACTGTTGCCGCCGTGGCCGTTGACGAAATAGAACTTGTCAAAGCCGTGATGCGCCAAGCTGTCCACATAATCGCCAATGACCTGGATCATGGTGGCCGGACGCAGGGTCATGGAGCCCTTGAAGGCCATGTGGTGCTGCGCCATGCCAACGGCGATGGTGGGGGCGACCATGATATTGGCGGCCTCGCCCACGGCGACGGCGATGGCTTCGGCGCTGAGCGCGTCTGTGCCGATCAGGCCGTTGGGGCCGTGCTGTTCGGTGGAGCCAATGGGCATGATGGCGATGGTCGACGATTCGAGGTATCGTTCCACTTCGGCCCAGGTTTGCATCTGTAATTGCATCGCGAAACTATTCCTTTCAATTCCTCAACCGGAGAGACCGATGATTCAAGGTATCGACCATATTGAACTGATTGTACGTGATTTGGACGAATATGTGTCTTTCTTAAAGACGCTTGGTTTTGAAACCGTGCGCGAGACGCCGCATCACGGCGGCTCCATCGAAATGAAACCGCCGGGCGAGGGTCAGCCGGTATTCGAAATCCACCAGGTCATTGGCGAGGAAGTGATCGGCGTCAACCATATTGCCTTCAAGGTGGATGACGTGGTCGCCGCACATGCCGCCCTGAAAGATTATCCCGGCATGGTTTCTTCCGCACCTGGCCACGTCAAGGATACCGGCCGTACCAACCTGAATTTGCGCGATCCCGACGGCTGGCGTCTGCAATTGGTGCAAAACGCCGGCAGCTAGGGCTTTTCGACCCCTTCGATCAGGCCGCGTAGGTAACCCGCCGCCGCCGCCGCGCAGGTCGGGCCGTCGGGTTCGTAGCGGAACGGTTCGGCGGCGATCCAGCCTTTGTAGTCACAGCCTTTAAGGGCCGCGATAATGCCGGCGAATTGGTCGCTGCCCTGGCCGGGCGCGCGGCGGTCTTGGTCGTTGACCTGGATGTGCGCCATCATCCCCGCTGGCAGCCAGCGCGCGATCAGATCTTCAACCGGGTCATCGCCGCCCGCGCGGGCGGCGCAGCAATCCACCATGGTACGGACGCCGGGGCTGCCGACCGACTCGACAATTTCCACGGCCTCGGCGACGGTGGTCACGAAATTCGCCATGGGCGCAGCCAGGGCCTCGATGCAATAGATGACACCGCCAGCTTCGGCATCCGGCGCGATGGCCGCGAAGGCTTCAATGGCGCGTGCGCGGGCCGCCGCCGCACCCGCAGCGTCTTCCGGCAGACGACGTTGCGCGGGTGAGCCATGCACCAGAACATCGCCGCCAAGTTCGGCGCAGATTTCGATATTGGCCCGCATGACATCGACGCTGCGTTGCCAGATCACCGGATCGTCGCTGGTGATTGACAATCCCTTGGGCATCAACAGCAACCAGTGCAGACCGGAAATAGCGATCCCCGCACTTTTTGCGGCCTCCCGTACGTCCACCAACTGCGCCGCCGTCATCTGGCGGGGATCGTCTACCACGGTAAATGGCGCCAGCTCCACGCCGTCATAGCCTAGGTCCGCCGCTAGGACGCATTGTTCAGGAAACGGCATATCGCCGAGGACTTCATTGCATAGCGAAAGCTTCATCTGCTCACCAGTTTCTAGATTTGACGTTAGCCGCATGTGGCGGGTAGGATAAATAACCATATGGTTACTTAAAAAGAAAAAATTCCGGCAGGGGACGATAGGTGGGCGCCGAAGTTAATAAATCATACGCCATGCTGTTCGGCGACATCCATAACCATAACGCCATGGGTTATGGTGTCGGGTCGTTGGAGCGCAGCATTGACGTGGCGCGTGGGCATCTGGATTTTTTCGCCTTCACCGGCCATTCCAGCTGGCATGACATGCAGGCCATGGAAGGCGGTCGTGAGAATCACTGGCTGAATGGTTTCGAGGTATTGCGCGACGGCTGGCCAAAGGTTCAGGATTTGATCGCCGAGGCCAACCGCGATGGCGAATTCGCCGCCTATCTTGGCTTTGAGTGGCATTCCAGCCAGTTTGGCGATCAATGCGTGGTTTTCCCCGATGATCATCAGCCCATGGCCTATCCCGACCATATCAGCGATCTGCGCCGCTTTTGTGTTGAGAAGAACGCGCTGATGATCCCCCATCATCTGGCCTATCCCCGTGGCGAACGGGGCGTCAATTGGGACGAGTTCGATGAGTGCTGCACCCCGGTAGTGGAAATATTCTCCGAACATGGAAATTCCGAAGAAGACCGCGGCCTGCCTACTTTCTTCAATCATTCCCTGGGCGGGCGGCAGACGGCGAATACGGCGCGTGTCGGCCTGGGCCGGGGCTTGAAATTCGGCTTTGTCGCCTCCTCCGACAGTCATAATGCCTTTCCCGGCGCCTATGGCGAGGGATTGTTGGGGGTATTGGCGGAAGATCTGAACCGGGGCGCCGTCATGGATGCCATCAACAACCGGCGCACCTGGGCCCTGACCGGTGATCGGATCGAGGTGGATTTCACCGTTGACGGCAATGTCATGGGTTCGGTCATTCCCACCGGGTCCTCGATCGAAGTTGCCTACAATGTCCAGGGCCGCGACGAAATGGACGTGGTGGAACTGGTCCAGGATGGCCGTATCGTTCATCGCGCCTACGCCAACCCGGATGTTTCACTTGATCAGGCCATGGGCGAAAAATTCCAAATTCGCCTGGAATGGGGCTGGGGCCCGTGGGGAGATCTGGCGTTGGAGCGGATCTGCGACTGGGCCTTTGCTCTGAAGGTCCATGACGGGCGCATACTGCGGGCCTTTCCCTGCCTGCAATCAGGGCCATTTGTCGAGGAACGCCGACACCGCATTGAACAAACGTCGGAAACCGCCCTGGCCATTCAATCCTATTCAGGCCGGAAAGGCGCATATCGGCAAAACCCGAATCAAAGCGTGATCCTGGAACTTGAAGGCAGTGCGCGGACCGTGTTGGAGCTGCATATGACGGCACCGTCGGAACGCCACAGTAAAAGCAGCATCGCCGATCTGTTCGCGGGCTCCGATAACATGCGGACCGGTGAATTCCCGCAGGAGAATTATCAATGGCACCGCCTGGTTCCCGCCGCCGCCTCCCGTGTCAGCGGCAAGGTCAATCTGGACGTAGGTTCGGGGCCGTCGAACATTTATCTCAGGGCGCGGCAGTACAATGGCCACATCGCCTGGGCCAGCCCCGTGTTCATGAACCACGATTGATAGGCCATGAAAATTAAGAGCATCGATCTTTTCCCCATCGTCATGCCGCTGAAAGCGGTGTTGACCCTGCCCAGGGGCGCCTCGCGCACCCTGGCCGAGGGTAAGCAGAACATCCTGGTGCGCATCACGGATGAAGATGGTGACATCGGCTGGGGTGAGGCGGGACCCTCGCGGCGCTGGTCGGCGGAGACCACGCAATCCTGCTACACCTCGATCAAGCATTATCTGGCGCCTGCCGTGATCGGGCGTGATGTGTTCGATATCGCCGGGCTGCATGGCGCCATGAACCAGGAACTGGCGCCGGGGCTTGATCCGGGCCAGCCCGTGGCCAAGGCGGCTATTGATCTGGCGGTGCACGATCTGATCTGCCGCAAGATGGGCATCCCGCTGCAATCCTGGCTGGGTGCGAAACGCCGGGACCGGGTCGAAATCGGACGGCTTGTTTCTGCCCCGACACCGGAGGCCGCGGCGGAGATTACGCGCGAGGCCAAGGCCGAGGGCTATAACGGCTTCAAGGTCAAGGTCGGCCATGACGCGGATCTGGATGCCGAGGTGATGACGGCGGTGGTGGAGGCAGCCGATGGCGGTTTCGTCTGGCCGGACGCCAACCAAGCCTATTCCCTGCAGCAGGCGCAAACCTTTTTGCGGCATATCGAAAACCTGGGCGTGACGCTGTTCGAACAACCGGTCTCCATGGCCGATGTCTACGCCACCAAGAAGCTGCTGTCGTGCACCCATATCACCATCGCCCTGGACGAGGCGGCCATGGGCCTGCCGTTCGTCATCGACATGATCCGCCGGGACGCCATGGAAGGCATGGCCATCAAGATCTCGAAAACGGGGGGTATCTATTACGCCCGGCAAATGTGCGATCTGGCCCTGAACGCCGGCATGGAGCTGGTGGGCAGCGGCCTGATGGACGCGCCAATTGGCTTCGCGGCCGCGGTGCACCTGTATGCCGCTTACGGCATTGAAACGCCGGTGGATCTGAACGGCCCGCAGCATATTGCCGAGGACTACCTTGCCGCGCCCTTCCCCATGGAGGGGCAGACCGCCTTGGTCCCGAAAGGGCCCGGCCTGGGTATTGCGGTGGATGAGGACAAACTGGCAAAGTTCGCGTTAGACTTGCCGCTTTAGGCGGCTCCGGTACAGAGTTTGAATTGAGAGCGAAAAAACTAGAAAACACGTAAGGGAGACTTGAGATGAAGAAACTTGTTCGACATTTAACCCTGGCGGCACTCGCCGTCGCGGCGCCTCTGGCGGTGACAGCCGCATCGGCGGCGGATTATCCCGCCAAACCCGTCACCTTCGTCGTGCCCTGGCCGGCAGGCGGCAGCACGGATATCACGGGCCGGATGACCGCGAGCTATATGGCCAATCATCTGGGCCAGGCCATTGCGGTGGTGAACCGGGTCGGCGGCGTGGGCACCATTGCCACCAGGTCCGTGCTGGACGCGCCAAAGGACGGCTACACCGTGCTGGTAACCACGGTCGGCAATCATGTCCTGCAACCAGCCGTTCGCGACGTCGGCTTCCTGCCTCGGGATTTCATTCCGGTCGGGCAGATTTCGGCCCGGACCATGCTGGTCGTCGCGGGCAAGCAGCAGCCCTATTCAGACGCCAAATCGCTGGTCGCCTATGCCAAGGCCAACCCGGGCAAGGCCACTTTTGCCTCGCCATCCAAAGTTCTGCCCTGGCGCGCGGTTATGAAGTTCGCGAAAGCCGCCGGTGTCGAGCTGAAGCATATCCCGGCCAAGGGCGATGCGAAATCCCTGCCGATGGTTCTTGGCGGCCATGTGGGCATGGCCTCGCTAGGCGATGTCTCCGCGGGCATTTCCCACATCAAGGCCGGCACGATGAATGCCATCGGGGTGTTCTCCGCCGAGCGTCATCATGCCCTGCCCGACACGCCGACCATGAAGGAACTGGGCTATGACATGGTGTTGGTGCCATGGACCGGCCTGGCCGTCGCCAAAGGCACGCCGCCCGAGATCATCAAGAAATTGAGTGATGCTCTGAAGAAGACCACGGAAGACAAGGCGTTCCTGAAGTTTGCCAAGAACAGCGGCACCTCCGTCAATTATCTTGACGGTCCCGCGTTCGGCAAGATCTGGGATCGTGACTGGAATACCTACCGCGGAAAATAGCGAGGCAAGAAGCCTGACCGCCGCGCCGGCCCGGCGCGGCGGCGCGCTTCACGGATCCCATGAACATGGCCCGAATTGATATTATCGCCGGCGCCCTGCTGTGCGTTTTCGGCGTGGTTATTTATTTCGTCGCGCCCCTGACGGTGGGCGAGTACCACGAAGTAGGCCTGACACCGTGGAGTTTCCCCTCGGCACTGGCGGCGGCTATCGCCGTTCTTTCCGCCCTGCTTTGTTTCAACGGCT
>CAYWYB010000225.1:0-8921 GCA_964462145.1 uncultured Rhodospirillaceae bacterium | reverse complement strand
GTGGTTGGCGTCTCCACCCAGGCGGCCGGGCACAAGACCTTGGTACCGGATCTGGTCAAGGCCCTGCGGGCCCAGGACGGCGGCGATATTCTGGTGATCTGCGGCGGTGTGATCCCGCAGCAGGACTATGACTATCTGCACCAGCAGGGCGTGGCGGCGGTGTTCGGGCCGGGCACCAATATTCCCGATGCGGCGGCGGACATTCTCGCCCTTTTGAGTAAAACGCGGGAGGCGGCGGAATGACCGATAGTACCGAAGCCAAGGTGCAACTGCTGCTGGACCGGGAAGATATCAGCCAGGTTCTCTACCGTTACGCCACCGCCATCGATACTCGGGATTGGGATCTGCTGGCGACCTGCTTCACGGATGATCTGGAGGCGGATTTCCGTTCGTTTGGCGGCCGGGAGGTGGTCAAGGGCAAGGCGCAATGGCTGGAAGCCATCAAGGGCACGATCGCTGGCCTGGATGCGACCCAGCATCTGACCGCCAACCATGTGCATACCGTGGACGGCGACAGCGCGACTTTAGTCGCCTATTTGCAGGCTTTGCATCGTTTGGATACGGCGCGCAGCGATCCGGAATACACCGTCGGCGGCTATTACACCTGCGATATGGTGCGCGGCGATGACGGCCAGTGGCGCATGCGCCGCTATGCCCTGAACTGCACCTGGCACCGGGGCAACCGGGATATTCTGCGCCAGGCCCAGCGGCGATTGGCGAACGGCTAGGTGACCCATAACGTACAACCTTCGTCATTGCCGGGCTTGACCCGGCAATCTTTCGACGCGCGCGCACGGCTCTCGCGAAGGCGGCGTAAAGATGCCCGGATCAAGTCCGGGCATGACAAAATGAGATAACCAATTTCCGAAAGTACCTAATTCATGAAAGCAATGATTGTTCCGGTGACGCCGTTCCAACAGAACTGCACGCTGATGTGGTGCGAAGAGACCATGAAGGGCGCTGTCTCCGACCCCGGCGGCGATATCGAGCAGATCGAGCAAGCCATCGCCGACAACGGCGTCACGGTGGAAAAAATTCTGGTCACCCACGGCCATATGGATCACGCGGGCGGCGTCGCGGAACTGGCCGAACGCCTGGGCGTACCCATCGAAGGCCCGCACGAAGCGGACAAGTTTTTGATCGACGGCCTGGCTGAGTCCGGCGCCAAATACGGCCTGACCTACGCCCGGCCGTTTACGCCGGACCGTTGGCTCAATGATGGCGATACGGTCACTTTTGGCAACGAAACCATGTCCGTGCGCCACTGCCCCGGTCATACACCGGGCCATGTGATCTTTCACCAGGCGGAGGCCAAGGTCGCGATCGTCGGCGATGTGCTGTTTCAGGGTTCCATCGGACGTTCGGATCTGCCCGGCGGCGATCACGACACGCTGATCAACTCCATCCGCACCCAGCTTTGGCCCCTGGGCGACGAAACAACGTTCGTCTCGGGCCACGGCGGCCTGTCCACTTTTGGCCAGGAACGCCAGACCAATCCGTTCGTGGCGGATCAGCTGTTCGCGGATTAATCGCGCTCCGCTAACCCCGCTTGGCGTAATCCACGGTCAGCCAGCGCTCCGGGCGTATATAAACCTTGATGGCGTTGCCCCTGGCGTAGCTTTCGGCCGAGCCGGCGGCATAGTCCTTGCCCTGCTGTTCGCCCAGATAGCGTTGCGCCATGGGTTGCAGATCGCCCTGCAAATCCGAGGGCACAATGGATGATACCGGGCCTTCGATGGAGACATATTTGTAGGGCGCGGTGGAAGTCTGCACCAACAGGCTGACCCGGCTGCCCTCGGCCACCAATTGGCCCTTTCGCGCCGTGCTCTGGGTCAGGAACCAGACATCGCCACCCGCTTCATAGTCGTACCAGACCGGGCTGCTTAACGGACCTTTGCCGTTTTCGGGAATGGAGAGCACCCCGATATGCGCCTCGCCCAGAAATGCCTCCCGCTCCGCCTTTGTCATATTGAACGCCATGGCCGCCTCCCGAATTTGCTCAACTTTGTTTGCTGGGTCATGATAGCGCGGCGTGGCGGAAGGCGCGTAAGGAATTTTGTATCGAGGAGAGTTGCCCCATGGTTCATGACCCCCGCATGCCGGCACCCGAAGACTGTGTCCTGGGCCTGCAACTGGAAAAATGGGCGGCGGCGAAGCCTGACGACACGGCGATCATTTTCGAGGGCGGTGAAAGCTGGACCTGGGCCGAGGCCCTCAGCTTGACCCGCCGCGCCGCCAAGGGTCTGCAAAACATGGGCGTCAAACAGGGCGAGCATGTGTTGTCCTGGCAGCCGAACGGGCGCGAGGCGGTGCTGACCTGGTTCGGCCTGAATTATCTGGGCGCCGTCTATGTGCCGCTGAACACCGCCTACAAAGGCGGTCTGTTGCAGCACGTGGTGCAAATTTCGGATGCCAAGCTGATGGTCTGTCATGCCGGCCTGGCACCCAGCCTGAATGATATTGACCCAGGCGCCTTGGCGGATGTGATCATCACCAATGGTACGGCGGAATTGGATCATCTGACGACACACGCAGCCGATACCTTGCTCGCGGATGACGATGACGTCACGCCCGACGGCCCGGTGCAGCCCTGGGACAGCGAGTACATCATCTTCACCTCCGGCACCACGGGGCCGTCCAAGGCGGTGCTGTCGTCCTATGTCCACAACTTCGCCACCGCGCCCGAGAGCTATACCTGGGTCGACGGCACGGACCGCATTCTGGTCAATCTGCCCATGTTCCATATGGGCGGCACCATGTTCGTCAATCTCGCCCTGGCCCATGGCGGCTCCGCTGTCGTCGTGGAAAGCTTCCGGACCGAGGAATTCTGGCCCACCATCCACGATTACGGCATCACCTTCGCCTGCTTCCTGGGCGCCATGGCGCCGTTTCTGTTGAAACCGCCGCCGTCGGACAAGGACAAGCAGCATCCCCTGCGCAACGTCGTCTGCATTCCCTGGAATGAAGACGCCCTGGCCCTGGCGGAGCGTTTCGGCTTTCAGATGCGCACGGTCTTCAACATGACGGAAACCTCCGTGCCCCTGATCTCGGGCATCAACCCGCAGGCCCTGGGCACCTGCGGCAAGCCCAGGCCAGGCGTGGATGTCCGCGTCGTCGACGAAAATGATTGCGAGGTCGCGCCGGGCGAAGTGGGCGAGTTGATCGTACGCACGGACCGGCCCTGGTCCATGAACCACGGCTATTACAAAAACCCCGAAGCAACCGCCGATGCCTGGCGCAATGGCTGGTTCCACACCGGCGACGGCTTCCGTTACGACGAAGAGGGTTATTTCTATTTCGTCGACCGGATCAAGGATGCGATCCGCCGCCGGGGCGAAAACATTTCGTCATTCGAAGTGGAGTCCGAGGTCAGCCTGTACCCCGGCGTGGCCGAGGTCGCCGCCATCCCCGTACCCAGCGAATTCAGCGAGGACGAGGTGATGATCGTTGTCGCCCCACCGCCCGGTCAGGACGTGGACCCCAAGGCGTTGTTTGAGTTCCTGGAACCGCGCATGGCTCATTTCATGCTGCCCCGCTATATCCGGATCATGGACACCCTGCCCATGACGCCAACCCAGAAAATTCAAAAGAACCTTCTGCGCGATGACGGCATAACCGACGACACCTGGGACCGGGAAGCCCACGGCATCAAGGTACGGCGGCAAAAACTCTAACTGTTGCCGCTGGGTAGACGTTCCCGATCATGGGAGCTGTCGAAGTCCAGGTCGGGGCCAACGGGCACGATACCGAATGGATTTACCGCATCGTGGCTGCCGTAATAGTGCTCCTTCGTGCGCGGGATATCGACGGTGGCGGCGATGCCGGGCCATTGGTATAGCTCGCGCAGATAGTTCGACAGGTTCGGAAAATCCGCAATGCGCTGGCGGTTGCACTTGAAGTGGCCCACATAGACCGCGTCGAAACGAACCAACGTCGCGAACAGGCGCCAATCCGCCTCGGTGATGCGCGGGCCGGTCAGGTAGCGCCGGCTGTCCAGGCGCGCCTCCACCTGATCCAGGGCATCGAAGAGGTTGTTAAATGATGCTTCATAAGCCTCTTGCGTGGTGGCAAAGCCCGTGCGGTAAACGCCGTTGTTTATATTCTCGTAAACCAGCTCGTTCACCGCATCGATCTCGGCCCGCAGCGCCTCGGGGTACATGTCCGGCAGGGATTTCGTCGCCTGGTCATCAAAGGCGCTGTTGAACATGCGGATGATGTCGGAAGATTCATTGTTGACGATGGTACGGGCCTCTTTGTCCCACAACACAGGCACGCTGCAGCGTCCGGAGTAATCCGGTACCGCCTGGGCATAGATTTGATGGGTGTATTTGGCGCCCGTCACGGGATCGCCGCCGTTCATCAGAACCCAGCCGTTTTCCAGCATCAAAGGCTCCACATAGGCTACCGAGATAACCTCTTCCAGGCCCTTCAGGGCGCGAAAGATCAAGGTCCGATGGGCCCAGGGGCAGGCATGCGCGACCACCAGATGATAGCGTCCCGCTTCCGCCGGGAAATCGTCTTCGCCAATGAAGTTGCGAAAGGCCGTGGTCGGGCGGATATAACTGCCTTTTTCGTTGCGCTTGGCGAAATCCTGTTGCGTCCATTTCCCCTGCACCATGATCCCCATGATCGTAATCCTTTTCTAGAGGCCCATGCGCTGGGCGATAACGTTGCGTTGAATTTCGCTGGTGCCGCCGCCGATGGGTCCAACGCGGGCGTCACGGAACATCATCTGCATGTCCTGGTCAAGGATATAGCCGGCACCGGCCAGCACCTGCATCGCCATATCCGCCACCTTCCAGTTGACCTCGGTCGTATAAGCCTTGGCGACGGCGTTTTCCATGATCGGATCGACACCCGCATCAAGCATCTGCGCCACGCGAAAGGTCAGGGCACGGGCGGTCTGATACATGATCTGCATCTCGGCGAATTTGTGGCTGACCGCCTGGAACTTGCCAATGGGGCGGCCAAACTGTTCCCGCTCCTTGGCATAGGCCAGGGCGTGTTCCATGATCTTCAAAGTGTTGCCGACGCCATTGGCGGCCAGGTTCAGGCGCTCCACGTTGAGGCATTTCATCAGGCCCTGCCAGCCGTCGTTCTCGGTGCCGATCAGGCGGTTGGCCGGCAGACGCACATCTTCAAAGAAACAATGATTGGCCTCCGTGGTAAACCGTCCCAAGGCATCAAGGCGCTGGATGGTGACGCCGGGCAGTGTGGTGTCGACCACGAACATGGAGATACCGTCGTAACCCCGGCCCGGCTTGGTCTTGCAGACCACGACCAGATTGTGGGCCACATGGGCGGCAGAGTTATATATCTTCTGGCCGTTCAGAATGTAGTCATCGCCATCGCGCTTGGCGAAGGTCTCGATGGAAGCAACGTCGGAACCATGGTCGGGTTCGCTCAGGCAGAGCGCCAGGCGCATGTCGCCGGAAATGATCTTGGGCAGAATTTCCCGCTTCATCGCGTCGCTGCCGTGCAGGGCGATATGCATGCCGGCATAGATGCAGGTGATGCCCCAGGCCTGGGCAATGCCGCCGTAGTGATAGCCCAGCGCCTCGCCCAGCACGGCCAGATCCATGAAAGAGCCGTTCTGGCCGCCATATTCCTCCGGATAAACGATACCGTTGACGCCGGCCTCGGCCAGGGCGGCGCAGGCCTCGTAAGGATATTCGCTGGCTTTGTCGAGCTCGCGGATCTTCTCCGCCGGCAGGACCCGCTGCAAGGTGCCCAGCACACTGTCGCGCAACAGTTTCTGCTCTTCCGTAAAGCCGAACGTCAGATTCGGATCGTCCATGAATTAAACTCCCTACATCAGGTCTTGTAACAATGGCCGCACATGATTGGCGAAGCGTTCCAGCTGTTCCTGGCGGCGTTCATACGGCCCGGCGAAATCCAGCGAAATATGACGCACTCCAGCATCATGGTAGGCGCGGATGGTGGCCGCTACATCCTCGGGCGCGCCCAGGGCACCGTAGCGTTTGGTCGCCTTGCGCATGTCCATACCGTAGCGGATGCTGAGATGCTCCGCCGCCTCGTCCAACGCCTGGTCCGCGCTGTCGGCGACGCGGGCAAACAACAAATGCGCCGTGCCGAAGGTTTCGAAATCACGCCCCGCATCGCCCGCCGCCTCCGCGATCACGGCCAGGCCGTCGCGGTACATCTCGGGCGTGATGGCATAGGAAAACCAGCCATCGCCGATCCGCCCGGCCCGTTGCAGCGCCCCCCTGGCGCGGCCGCCGCACCAGATCGGCGGGCCGCCGGCCTGTGCCGGGGGCGGCGTCATGCGCACATCCTGGAACGGATAGAATTGGCCATCATTGCTGACGCTCTCGCCACTCCAGAATTTACGCAGCACGCCAATGCCTTCGGACAGACGTGCGCCGCGTTCATGGCGCGGCACGCCGCAGGCCTCGTATTCCTTGGGGAACTCGCCGCCCACGCCGACGCCGAAAATAAAGCGGCCCTCGGTCAGCAGATCAATGGTTGCGACCTGCTTGGCGACGGGTGTGGGATGGCGCAGCGGCAGCAGATAGACCGAGGTGCCAAACAGCAAGCGCCGGCTGGCCACCGCCGCCTGGGCGATCTGCAACAGCGGATCCATGAACGGGATCTCCATGGAGATATGATCGCCGCACCAAAAGGAATCGTAGCCCAGTTGATCGACCTGTTCGACCATGTGGACCAGTTCGTCGATCCTTGGCAGCCATTGGCCAACGCCGGGTTCGGTACGCCGGTGCATAGTGTTCACGCCGATTTTCAGATCTTTGTTCAGGGGTAAGTGCATCGGGCCTCGCTTGTCATGCCTTAAGCCTAACGCCCATTGGCATCTCGGACTAGGCCGCATTATTGTTCGCATCAGGAAACAAAGCTGCTATTTACCTGAGCACTGTTTCCCTAGTGGGCGCCGGAACTGGAAAGCATGGATAATCTAAGCGAAATGGCGGTGTTCGCCAAAGTCGTGCAGCAACGCAGCTTTACCGCCGCCGCGCGGGATCTGGGCCTGTCCAAATCCGCGGTATCGAAACAGGTTGGCCGCCTGGAAGACCGCCTGGGCGCGCGGCTGTTAAACCGGACCACGCGAAAGCTGTCACTGACCGAGGTTGGAGAGGTGTTCTATGAACGCTGTGCCCACATCGTGGAAGAGGTGCGGGCCGCGGCGGACGAAGTGGGCAGCATGGCCGCGACCCCGCGGGGCCGACTGCGGGTTAACGCGCCCATGACCTTTGGCACCCTGCACCTGGGCCCTGTCATCGCCGACTTTCTCGAGGCCCATGCTGAGATCGAGGTGGACCTGGTGCTTGACGACCGTTTCAGTGACCTGATCGAAGACGGCTTCGATGTGGCGGTCCGCATTGCCGCGCTGGTTGACAGCTCGTTGATCGTACGCCGCCTGGCCCCCTCGCGCTCGGTGCTATGCGCGGCGCCGGATTACTTGCGCCGCCATGGCCGCCCGGAAAAGCCCGAGGATCTGCGTGGGCACAATTGTTTTGGCTATCTATACCGCGCCTCGGGCACGGACTGGACCTTGAACGGTGCCAAGGGGCCGGTTTCCATCCCCCTGCAGGGAAACCTGCGGGCCAACAACGGCGAGGTATTGCGCCACGTGGCCCTGGCCGGTACCGGCATCGTCGCCCTGCCAAGTTTTATAGTAGGCGGCGATTTGCGGGCCGGTACATTGGTGGAATTCCTGCCCGAGTGCGTACCGCAGACCCATAGCATTCACGCGGTCTACCCCCACCGCCGCCACCCGATGCCGAAAGTGCGCGCCTTCGTGGATTTTCTGGCCGCGCGGTTTGGGCCGGAACCCTATTGGGATCTTCCTTGAACCGGCCATGACAGCAGAATTTGTCGACATTTCGCTGATCGCGCTGATCTCGTTCTGCGCCGCCCTGGCACAGGGCGCCACCGGCTTTGGCTTCGCGATTATCGCCCTGCCGTTCCTGTTGCTGGTGTTGGGCAGTCTGGATGCGATTGGCTTGACCATCATCCTCAATCTGCTGGTCTCGCTGGTGCTGGCGCCCGGTCTGTGGCGGCGGGCGCCGCGCGGCCCATTGCTGCGCCTGTCCCTGGGCAGCGCACTGGGTTTTCCCATCGGCTTGGTGATCTTTCTCAATGCCAGCCTGGACTGGGTGCGCCTGGCGATTGGCTTGATCATACTGGGATTCGCCGGTGCCCTGGCCTTGCGGCAAAACAAGGCCTCGCCCGCCAGTGAACTTGCCGCCCGGCCCTGGCTGGACGCCTTGGTCGGTGTTCTATCGGGTGCCATGGCCACGGCCCTGGCCATGCCGGGACCCGCCGTAATGTTGTATCTATCGGCCCGGGGTATGGCCAAGGAGGCGCTGCGCGCCTGCACGCTTTGTCTGTTAGCGCTTTCGAACCGAGCCGCCCTTGTCCTGCAGGCCGGCTCGGGCGCGGTGGCCAGCCAGGCCTGGCAGGCAGCCGCTTTCGCCGCCCTGCCCACAATATTGGGCGCGTTCGCCGGCCATCACCTATCCAGCCGGATTGATGAAAGCCGGTTTCGAGCCATTGTCCTGGGCATATTGCTGGTTACGGGAGCCTATACTACTGGCGTGGCGATGCTGAATTGGTAAGCGAGCGTATCCACAAATAAGGAATAACATTGGGTGTTATAGATATCCAGGAATATCAGTATTCTGTATTGATTTTAAAATATGACAATAATTACTAGAAATTTATATAAATAATCAAAATTGTGCTTAAATATACAGGCAATAGTTATGTCCTGATTATATTTTATTATTAAAAGAAGATCGACAGCATAATGTAACATTAATATAAAAATTTATATCTAGTCAAGAATTTCGCGTTTTGGTAGATTTTTAATATATGTATATTGACTAATGCGCACAACATTCGTATTTTTATTGAATTGATGGGGGTCTCTGTCGCGATGTTCT
>CAYWYB010000224.1:0-8924 GCA_964462145.1 uncultured Rhodospirillaceae bacterium | reverse complement strand
CACCAGATCGTCCGAGGCTTCATAGCCTTCCGACAGGACGACGAAAGCCTTGACGATCTCGCCGCGCATTTCGTCGGGCTTGGCGACGACGGCGGATTCCATCACGCCGGGATGCTCCACCAGGGCGCTTTCCACCTCGAACGGCGAGATGCGATAGCCGGACGATGAAATAATGTCGTCGGAACGGCCGACGAACCAGATATAGCCGTCGCTATCCCGCGTCGCCGTGTCGCCGGTGTAGTACCAGCCATTGCGGAACGATTTGGCCGTAGCCTCCGGATCCCGGAAATAGCCGTCAAACAAACCGGGCGGATACGGATCGGTGATCTTCACCGCGATATGGCCGACCGTATCGTCATCGACCACATTGCCGTCATCATCGATGATACCGATGTCGATACCGGGCACCGGCTTGCCCATGGAGCCAGGGCGGATTTCCATGCCGGGATAGTTGGCGACGATATTGACCGTCTCGGTCTGGCCGTAGCCATCGTGAATATCGCAGCCCGTCGCCGCCTTCCAGGACCGCATGGCCTCAGGGTTCAGAGGCTCGCCGGCGCCGATGCAATGGCGGATGGAGCTGACATCGTAGGGCGAAATATCCATGGTCGCGAACAAGCGATAGACGGTCGGCGGGGCACAGAATGTGGTCACCTTGTATTTCTCGATCAATTTCAAGTGCATATCGGCATCGAAACCGGCGGCGTCATACAGCATGATCGCCGCCCCCGCGATAATCGGCGGGAAAATGATCCCCCAGGCCGCCTTGGCCCAGCCGGTATCGGTCAGGGTCCAGTGAACATCGTCCCGGCGCAGGCCCTGCCAGTAGTTGCAGGTGATGGTATGGGCCAGGCCATAGCTGTGATCGCGGGCCACCATTTTTGGTAACGAGGTGGTGCCGGAGGTGAAGTAGATCAACATGGGATCATCAGATTTCGTAGGCGGCACCATGGATCGGTCGAAACTGTCGGAGGCGGCGGCGCTGGCGGTTTCCTTGCAGGCCCAACCCTCGCGCTCTTCGCCGATTATGATCAGATGCTCCAACGTGGGGCATTGATCGCGCACGGCTTCGACCTTTTCCGCATGCTCGGCGGTGACGATGACGATTTTGGCGCCGGAGCGGTTGACCCGGTATTCGATGTCATGCGCGGTTAGCAGATTGGTGCCCGGCATGGCGACGACGCCCATTTTCATGCAGCCGAACAGCGCATGATAAAAGGCCGGTATCCGCGTGATCATGACAAAGGCGAAATCGCCTTTCTCGGCACCAATATCCTTGAGCACATTGGCGAATTGGTTCGAGGCCCGCTCCAGATCGCCGTAGCTGTGTTCTTCGGCGCTTTCACCGTCGTTGGCCACGGCGATCAGGGCGGTTTTGTCCGCATCCTTCGCCTGTTTCGCCAGCACATCGAAGGCAAAATTGAAATCCTCGGGAATGTCGAGCTTGAATTCCGCGCGCGCCGCCTCGTAGTCAAATGTTCCTGCTTCGCTGCCCATGTTCCCGTGCCTCTTATCCGTTGTTTCGCCGTTGCCCTAAGTTAATCCGCCGCACCGCGCTGGGCAACAACCGCCAATCAGAAATCGCTGGGCAGACCGGCTCCAATATCTACAAAGCTGAATCGATTCGCCAAATGAGCCACCATGCCAATGTCGGCATTGGCTTCCGGCACAATATTCTGAAATTCGGAGGCGGCGATTGAGAAAATCTGCATGGGGCGGGATTTGTCGCCAGGCCGCATGGGTAGGCTCAGCCCCTGGATGCTTTGGTGTTGCATGTTTGGGTTTGGATGCGGCACGCTTGAATACCCGCCACAGGGCCGCGAGATTATTTCCCAAAGCCGTCGGCCGCGCAATTCACGGTCCTGGGGCGGCGCCATATCGACAAAATTTTGGTCGGTGAGCTCCACGCCAAAAATATCCAGATAAGCGGTTCCCGCCAGACGTATGAAAATCTCCCTCGGCGAGCAAACTTCCATGACAATAACGCGCGGCAGCAACTGTTTAATATCCTGCAAGTTCACCTGATCGCGGCTCGGCACCATATTGCCATGACGCCAGCCAAGCCATGCATCCACGAAATCCGGAATACCATCTACATCGCGGGACACATCCGCCAGCGTCATGCCATTTTCGTCGCTCACCATCATTCCCTTATACTATTTGCGCAAATACTACGCGACGCGCGCACCTGTTTAAATTTGATACATTCGGGACGTCCGTGGCTTTGATCTGGATCCAATGATCTTAGCACTCTTTTTATTCTTGTCTCGCAGGCGCTGGCGGTGAAAACTGACGGCAATAAATTTCGCATGACAGGGGAGAGGCATGAGCCCGATCAATTCAGGAAGACCCATCCGTCCCGGAGACCGCTATCAGCCCCGGCCAACGCCGGGCGGCGGCGCACCCAGCGGACGAATGGGGGGACGAACGGGGCCACGCATCAGTACCGGGGGCAAAAAGGAAATCCTCTGCGCCTTTGGCGTTGATGTGGATGCGGTCGCCGGCTGGCTGGGTTCCTACGGCGGCGAGGATAGCCCTTGCGATATCTCACGCGGCCTGTTCTCCGGCGAAGTGGGCGTGCCGCGCCTGGTCAATCTGTTCGACCGTTATGCCATTCCCACCACCTGGTTTATTCCCGGCCATTCCATCGAGACCTTCCCCGAACAATGTAAGTTGGTCGTCGATGCGGGGCACGAGATCGGCATGCACGGCTATTCCCACGAAAACCCCATCGCCATGACGCCGGAACAGGAAATCGCGGTGATGGACAAGTGCATCGATCTGATCGAAAAGTTGGCGAAGAGGCGCCCCACGGGCTATGTGGCGCCGTGGTGGGAATTCAGCCCCGTGACCAACGAACTGCTATTGGCGCGTGGCATCAAATACGACCACAGCCTGATGAACGACGATTTCCATCCCTTCTATGTGCGCGTAGGCGACAGCTGGACGCCGATCGATTATTCCAAACATCCGGACGAATGGATGACGCCCCTGGTGCGCGGCCAGGAAACAGACCTGATCGACATTCCCGGCAGCTGGTACCTGGACGACCTGCCGCCCATGATGTTCATCAAATCGGCGCCGAACAGCTTCGGCTTCGTCAATCCACGGGATATCGAAGAACTGTGGCGCGATCAGTTCGATTGGGTTTACCGGGAAAACGACTATGCGGTCTTTACCATGACCATCCATCCGGACGTCTCGGGCCGGCCGCAGGTTCTGTTGATGCTGGAACGGATGATCGAATACATCACCTCGCATACTGGCGTGCGCTTTTGCACCTTTGACGAAATCGCCGACGATTTCCGCCAGCGCTGTCCCCGCGAGGGCGCGGCGGCGGCTACGGCACCGGCCTAGGCCAATGTGCGCCTTATGCGGCGTGCTGGGCGGACGCGGTCACTGGACCGAAAGCGCCGCCGCGCCGGAAGCCTTCGCTTCGCGGCCCGAACAACACACAAGGGCGCGGGAGCGCCAGGCCCGCAGCCGTCTGGTTAACCGGGTGCTGAACCATTACGGCCTGAAGTTGAGCGATTGGTCGGGCGGGGCCCAGGTGTTGCGCGGTCGCACCGGGCGCACGGCGCTGGTCAATAATCTGTCCGAGATGTGGGCCGCAGCGGACGACCTGAGCCACCAGGACTGCGATCCCCTGGACCCTGATCTGCTCGAACGGATGGCGCAGGAATAGCCATGGGTGAATTTTCCCAACAGACGCCGATCAACATCATCACCGGCTTTCTGGGCAGCGGCAAGACGACGCTGCTAAAGGGTCTGTTGCAGGCACCCGATCTAGTGGACACCGCCGTCCTGATCAACGAATTCGGCGCGATCGGCCTGGACCACGAATTGGTGCAGAACGTCACGGAAAGTACATTGTTGCTGGATAACGGCTGCCTGTGCTGCGCCATTCGCGGTGATTTGCAGGGCGCCCTGCGCGATCTGCTGTCACAGCGGCAGAGCGGCCAGGTGCCGCATTTCAAGCGCGTGGTGATCGAAACCTCCGGCCTGGCCGATCCCGCACCCATCGCCTACACCTTGTTGACCGACCCTATATTGCAGCATCATTTCCGCCTGGGCGGCATTATCGCCACGGTGGATGCGGTCAACGGCGCCGAACAGCTACAGCGCTTCCCCGAATCCGTCAAACAGGTCGCCATGGCCGACCGTCTGATCGTCACCAAAACCGACCTCGCGGATCCGGGGCAGATCGACGTCCTGCATAGCGGTTTGCGCCGCCTGAACAAATCCGCCCAGATCGTCGAGGTAGCGGAGGGTGAGATCCAACCGGCGGCATTGCTGACCGACGATATGTATGACGAGGCTGGCCGTGGCCGCGAGATCGAACATTGGCTGGCTGCTGAAGCCGGCGAGGATGCCCTGGCCCATGATCATGCCGACCACATCCATTCCTTTGCCCTGACCTACCCCGCACCATTGGATTGGACCGCCTTCGGCATCTGGATGAGCATGCTGCTGCACCGCCACGGCGATAATGTCCTGCGCATCAAAGGCCTGTTGAATGTCGCGGGGGTGCCGACGCCGGTGTTGATCAACGGTGTGCAGCATATCGTGCATCCGCCCTCCCATCTGCCTGACTGGCCTGGCGAGAACCGCCAGTCCCGCATCATCTTCATCGTCCGGGATATGGATCAGGCAACGATCGAAGCCTCCCTGGCCGCCTTCAACAAGCTCGCCAATCCCGACGCGGCGCCCGGCCGGGCCGCATAATCTAGCCGTTCGTTCACACAATCCGACTGGTCGTGTTGCCCCAATAGCGGTCCTTCAGCAGCCGTTTGTATAGCTTGCCGGTTTCAAGGCGCGGCAGTTCGGCTTCGAAGTCGATGGAGCGGGGCACCTTGTAATTGGCCAGATGCTCGCCGGCATAGCCGGTGATCTCGGCGGCCAGATCGTCGGACGGTGCAATGCCGGGTGCCAGCTGCACCACCGCCTTGACCTCTTCGCCAAAATCCGTATTCGGCACGCCAAAGACCGCCACATCGGCGACTTTCGGATGCATGACGATGCAATCCTCGATCTCCTGGGGATAGATATTGACGCCGCCGGAGATGATCATGAAGCTTTCCCGATCCGTCAGGTACAAAAATCCATCCGCGTCCAGATAGCCCACATCGCCCAGCTTGGTCCAAAGCGGATGTTTGGGGTGCTTCGCAGCCTCGGTCTTTTCCGGATCGCCGTGATACTGGAACGGCATCTCGTCACGCTCGAAATAAATCGTGCCGGTCTCGCCCACCGGCAATTCGGCCCCGGCCTCATCGCAGATATGCAGCACACCCAGGATGGAACTGCCGACAGTGCCGGGATGGGCCAGCCATTGATCGCTGTTGCAAACGGTCATGCCGTTAAGCTCTGTACCGCCGTAGTACTCCCAGATAATTGGGCCCCACCAATCAATCATCTGATGCTTTACATCGACGGGACACGGGGCTGCCGCGTGAATGGCGATTTTGTGCGACGATAGGTCATGGCCAACCCGGTCTGCTTCATCCAGCTTCAGCATGCGGATGAACATGGTCGGCACCCACTGGCTGTGAGTGACCCGGTGCGTCTCGATCAGGCGCAGGGATTGCACCGGATCGAATTTCTCCATGATCACATTTGTCCCGCCAAGGCTGTGAACAGCGGCGGTAAAACCCAGAGGAGCGGCGTGATAGAGCGGCGCGGGGGAGAGATAAACCGTTTCCGGGCCAACCTGATAGAGTTTCTCGACGAGGGTATCGAGCATGGATGCCCCGGCAAAGCCCTCACCGCTCAATGGGCGCTTGATGCCCTTTGGCCGGCCAGTGGTGCCGGAAGAATAATTCATGAAATCGCCGCGCGGCTCGTCCGCCAAGGGTTTGATCGGCTGTTTGGCGATTTCATCCTCATAGCATTCGAAACCCGCCACCACGCCATCAGCCATCAAACGAACGGGACAATCATTCAGGGCGGGCAGAGCCCCTTCGGCAACGGCGGCCACGCCGGCGGAGGTGACCAGGGCCTTTGAGCCTGAATCATTGACGATATAGGCGACTTCCTCGGCGGTGAGGAACTTGTTCACGGCGCAGACATACATGCCCGAACGCACTACCGCCCAGTACACTTCGTGATAGCGGATATTATTTTCCATGAACAACGAGACAACGTCACCCGGCCGCAGGCCCGCCGCATGCAGACAATGGGACAGGCGGATACTTCTTTCGTTCAGCTCGCCATAAGTCAGGGTCTCGCCGGAGCCGGCCATGATGGTGGCGATCTTGTCAGGTGTCGCGGCGGCATGATCAACGATGGGCATTTCAGCCTCCTAAAAAGCGGTTACATCGGGCGGCAAGACAGGTGGTTCAGTCCGACAGCCCGGAACGTTGCGGCGGCGCGCGGCGCGTGGTCCAACCATCGCGGAAGGCACGCACCACGTGGTGCAGGAGATAAAACAGGATCGCCAGGATCACCATCAGGATAATGGCCAGCAAATGCCCGCCGAACTCGCCGCCAATGATGGTGCCCCGGTTGACCAGGTGCTCACCCAGCATGGCCACGGCCTGCAAAGTACCGCCGGCGCAGAAGATCACCGCCACCAGGATCGCCACTTGCAAACTGTCGAACACCAGAACTTCAACATTCAAGGCGCCGCCCTCGCGGCCAAACTGGTTGCGAAAGCTCTGCCAGTGCGAAATGACATAGCCGACGATGCCCACCAGCGAGGCAAACCAGAACACCACGTTCGAAAAATGGATCTGCGGAATGTGGGCCACCAGATAGGTTTCGAACGGTTTATAAAAATACAGAAAGATCAGCAGAATGATGATCGCGATCAAGCTGATCCAGAATTTTGGCCGCCGCGCCGTTGTTTCTTCCGCCATTTCGCCTCAACCCAGCCCCGGTTTGTCGATTGCCCCTATGCTGCGGGATGGTACCCGAAACGGTTTGTTTGTCAAAATGCTGAAATAGCCCGCCGCACAGTCGCGGGAACAAGTTGACCCTACCCCATGGCGCGCTAACATACGGCTTGATTTTGGCGCAGTTCGGGGAAGAAATCCCTGGATGGATTGTATAGAGTAAGGGGCAATAAAAAATGGGGAGGCGGAATGAGTAGTCGGCTTGGCGTGGATGTCGGTGGTACCTTCACCGACCTGTTGCTGTTCAATGAACAGAACAGTGAACTGCGCCTGTTGAAAACACCGTCCACGCCCCAGGATCAGTCCATCGGCATCATGAACGGCATCTCGCAATTGATCGCCGATACCGGCATAGCGCCGTCCGAAATCAACGCCCTGCTACACGGCACAACCGTCTCCACCAATATCGTGCTGGAGGAAAAGGGCGCCAAGGTCGGCCTGCTGGTGACCAAGGATTTCGAACAGGTGCTGCATCTGGCGCGCTCGCAAACGCCGGGGCCCCTGGCCGGCTGGATGATCATGGAAAAGCCCGATCCCCTGGCGGATCTGGAATTGACCCGCGGCATTCCCGAACGGATCAGCGCGCGGGGCGATGTACTCACCCCCCTGGACGAGGCGGCAGCGCGGGAAGCGGTGCGCGAATTGATCGAGGCCGGCGTTGAATCCATAACCGTGTCGTTGCTGCATTCCTACGCCAACCCGGATCACGAACGCCGCCTGCGCACGATCATCGAGGAGGCCGGGGCGGATATTCCGGTCTCGCTGTCCTCGGATATCCTGCCGGAATTCCGTGAATACGAACGCACCCTGGTGACGGTGATGAACGCCTATGTTGGCCCGTCCATGCAGCGTTATCTGGCCAGTTTCGAGGACAAGCTGAAGACCATTCAATTCTCGCCCCATGTCAATATCGTCCGCTCCGACGGCGGCTTGATGTCGGTACAGCGGGCCTCTGATTCACCGGTGCATACCATGCTGTCGGGGCCGGCGGGCGGTGTCTCGGGCGCGGCCTATCTCGCCACCCTGGCCGGATATGACAATGCCCTTGGTTTTGACATGGGCGGCACCTCGACCGATGTCTCGCTGATCCAGAATGGCGAACCATTGATTTCGCGGCAGACCGCGCTGGGCCAATACCCCATCAAGATCCCGTCGGTGGAGGTTCATTCAGTGGGTGCGGGCGGCGGTTCCATCGCCCATGTGCCCATGACCGGCGCCCTGCGCGTGGGACCGGAAAGCGCCGGCGCCGCACCTGGCCCGGCCTGTTACGGTCGCGGCGGCGAACATCCCACCGTGACGGATGCCAACCTGCTGCTGGGCCGCCTGCCGCCGCAACTGCTTGACGGCCGCATGGTGCTGGACATCAAGGCGGCGGAGGAAGCGGTGGGCAAGATCGCCCGCGCCCTGGGCCTGGACCTGCATCAGGCCGCGCAAGGCATCCTGGATATCGTCAACGAGAATATGTTCGGCGCCCTGCGTCTGGTCAGCGTACAAAAGGGTTTGGATCCGCGCGATTTCGCCCTGGTGGCGTTCGGCGGCGCCGGCCCCCTGCACGGCAACGCCATGGCCATCCTGGGCAATTGCTATCCAGTCATCGTACCGCCGACGCCGGGTGTGCTGTCCGCACTTGGCTTCCTTTATTCCGATGTGAAGAACGAATTCGCGCAGACCTACGTGCGCAACATGGCGGACGTGGATGGCAATCAACTGGGCGAAATCTATGACCGCCTGGGCCGGGAGGCGCGGGGCTGGCTGCGCGAAGAAGGCATTGATGATCAAAGCCAGGAGCTGAGTTTCCAAGCCGATGTGCGCTATTTCCGCCAAGGTTATGAATTCGCCCTGCAGGTCAATCCCGACAGCCTGAGCAATGGCGGTCTGTCGGACCTGGAGGCGCGCTTTGGCGACGCGCACGAGCGCCTGTACGGCTTCCGCCTGGAACAGCCGGTGGAAATGGTAAATCTGCGCGCGGTCGGGACCGGCCAGGTGGAGAAGGTCCACCTGCCCAGCTTTGACCTGGAAGGCCCGGATGCTTCC
>CAYWYB010000223.1:7149-8978 GCA_964462145.1 uncultured Rhodospirillaceae bacterium | reverse complement strand
AGGTATTTCACCCGGCCGTCTTTTAGCCATCCCGCCATTTGCGCCAAGAACTCGTCCTGGTGATCGGCCACGAAATTGCCTACCGCCAGGGGGAAGACGCCGCAGTTCTGTTTCTCGAACACCGCCTGTCCCGTCTCGGCCCAAACCTCGGCCGCATCGCGGCCGTCCATGTTGCTGTATTGCGAAATCAGGCCGCAGCGGGTGATGCGGGAATTTTTGTTCAGATGTTGCAGCACCGCCTCGAAACACTTGCCGCCGACGTTCTCGTAATAGATATCGATACCGTCGGGACAAGCTGCCCCCAAGGCGCCCGGCAGGTCATCGCCCAGGTGCGAGACACAGGCGTCGAAACCCAGTTCATCGGTCACGAAGGCGCATTTTTCAGCCCGGCCCGCGATGCCGACAACGCGGCAGCCGAGAATCTTGGCGATCTGCCCCACCACCTGGCCGACACCGCCCGAAGCGGCGGAGACGACGACTGTTTCGCCCGCCTTGGGCTGGCATTGCACCACCAGGCCGGCATAGGCGGTCAGGCCCAGCATGCCCAACACACCGATAGCGGTGGAAAGCGGCGCCACGCCAGGGTCCAGCTTGCGCGGGAACATATAGGTGAAATTGGAAATGCCGTCCCCAGTCAGGTCATGGCTTTGCCAGCCATTGGTATTGAAAAGAAAATCGCCCTCGTCATAGCCCGGCACATTGCTCTTCAGCACCTGGGATACAGTTCGCCCGTGGCAGACCTCGCCCGGTTGTTCCAGGCCCCGGCGGCGGCGGCCCCATTGATAGGGATCGAGGGAGAGATAGATGGTCCGGCTGAGCAACTGTCCGGTGCCGGGATCAGGCATGGCGCTTTCACGCCATTCGAAATCGTCCGCCAGGGGCAAGCCCTCGGGCGGTGTACGGGCCAACAGCCATTGCCGGTTCATGCTCATGCCTCGTTTTTCCCAATCACACCAGCCATCAGTCCGCCGCGCCGTCGATCACTTCCCGTTCGGCTTTTTGCTCGGCCTCCTTTTTCGCCATGTGCGCCTTTAGCTGTTCCGGCGTCAGGCGCACGATATCTTCGTTTTGATGGCTGTAGATATCGTAGGGCTGGGTGTCCAGATCCTCCAGCTTGATACTGCCGTCCAGCACCTGTTCTTTCCAGGCCTCGTGCTCGGGCTGGCGTTCATGGAACTCGGGCATGACTTCCTTGGCAAACATTTCCAGGCTGTCGCAAATGTCCTGATGGGATGTCTTGCCGGCCTGGTTCAACAGGATAACCTGATCCACATGTGCCGCCTCGTACTGGCGCAGCTTCTCACGGATGGTCGCGGGGGAGCCGATCAGACCGGCGGTCAGGGCCTGCTGCGCTTTTTCTGAACCGCGCCAGTCCTGATACAGCTTCCACAGATCCGACTTGCCCGGCGCATCGACGCCGGCCCGGCCGTAATGGGACAAGGCAAAGATAAAGAAGGTCCAACCGGCGGCCTTTTCGATAGCTTCCTCGTCCGTCTCGGCACACATGAAGCCCGCGACCATGGCCACGTTGGGGTTCACGGGATAATCGGTCAGCAAATTCCGGTTATGCAGGAGGTTGTTGTAATAGTGGTTGACCCAGGCCGTCGCCGCATCCGGCGAGACGAAGGTAAAGCCCAGGGCGCCCAGGCCCCATTGCCCGGCCTGTGTGATGGTGTTGATGTTCGAGCACGCCACCCACAGGGGCGGATGCGGCTTCTGGTACGGTTTCGGCAGTACGCTGCGGGCGGGGAAATCGTAATAGTCGCCGTGGAATTCCCAATCTTCCTTGGTAAACATGGGAATGATGGCCTGCACGGCCTCTTCCCAAC
>CAYWYB010000223.1:0-7139 GCA_964462145.1 uncultured Rhodospirillaceae bacterium | reverse complement strand
TTCCCAACGCTCCCGCTTGTGGCGCACACGGGTGCCAAATGGGTGCAGTTCCGCCGGGCCGGCGCCCTCGCCCATACCGAATTCAACCCGCCCGCCCGAAAGCAGATCAAGGGTGGAGACTTTTTCCGCCACCCGGTGCGGTTGGTTGGTGGTCAACTGCACGATGCCATAGCCCAGGCGGATATTTTCCGTACGCTGGCTGGCCGCGCCCAGGAATGTCTCGGGCGAGGAGGCATGGGAGTATTCTTCCAGAAAGTGATGCTCCACCATCCAGGCATAGTCATAGCCCAGACGGTCGGCCAGTTCGATCTGGCTCAGGGAATTTTGCAGCAGCTTATATTCGCTGTCCGCCTCCCAGGGCCGGGGCAGTTGGTGCTCGTAAAAAATGCCGAATTTCATGATGTCGTTTCCCCATAAATTTTTTTAGTTTCTCCAGAAGGCCCCATGTTGGGCCATCCAGCCGATAAAATCCACAAAGGCGGCTTCAGGATCGCTGGGCAGAGTATGCCCGATGTCTTCGCTCAGGCGGGCGCCCGACAAGGAGCGGCGGTCGCGGTCGCCATGCAGATTGATATTCACACCGTTATCTGGCTCGCCCTTTTCAGCCAGGGCAAATTGGAAAACCGGATAATGCCGGGCCAGGACGGCGCACCAGTCGATTACGCCGCAAGGCGTGGCCGAGGCGATATGATACTGATCATGGCCCGGCGCCGGCGCATCCATCAAGGCCAGCAGCGCCGTCGCAACGTCGCGGGAATAGACCCAGTCCTGGCTGTCCCGCCGGGGCAGCAGCGCGCGCTCCCCTTGCTGGGCGGCAAGAGCTACTTGCATGAGCGGGCTAAGGGTATCGCGGGCACCGCTGTCGATTTCCCACGGCCCATAGACCGCCGCCAAGCGAACAGAGCGGATATCCAGGCCAAGCAAATCCGCCAGGCGCCGGCTGACCGCCTCGGTGGCGAGTTTGCTGATGGCATAGAGGCTTTCCGGCTCCGATGGCGTTTCCTCTTCCACCACGTCGCCCTCGCCATCCAGGCGGTGGCGGCCATAGGCGGAGCCCGAGCCGATGTTGATGATCCGGTCCACCCCGCCCGCATCGGCGGCGGCCTTGATGACATTGACCAGGCCCAGCAGATTGACCTGCAAGACCTGTGCCGGTGCATCCCGCTCCCGCTCCGGCCCGGACGTCATGGCGGCGCCATAGAACACCGCATTGATTTGCTGATCGGCAAAGGCGCCGGCGACCGAGGCCGGGTCACGCACATCGCCTTGCAAAACGCTAAACGCACCAGGCAATGCCCGCAAAGCGGCCTCTGCCTCCCTATGCAATGGGTTGGCATCGAACAGCACCGCATCGTCGCCCCGGCGCAACAGTGCCTCGGCAATGTTCAGGCCGACGAAACCACAGCCGCCAACAATTAATGCCCGCATCAAGAAACGCCCCCAAACAACGGCTCAGACAACAGCGTTGCCGCCATCAACGTTGAGCACCTGACCGGTCAAAAAGGCGGCGGCGTCGCTGGCCAGGAACACGGCGGTGCCGGCAATTTCATGGGGATCGCCGATCCGTCGTAGCGGGATCAGGTTCTCCACCCGCTCAAGACGCTTCGGATTGGTCCACAGGGTTTTGGCGAAATCGGTCTTGATCAGGCCCGGTGCGATGGCGTTGACGCGGATGCCCTTGGGACCGTATTCGACGGCCAGATTGCGGGCGATCTGATGCTCGGCCACTTTCGAAATGGCATAGCCGCACAGTTCGACCGAGCCTTTCAGGCCGGAGTTCGAGGCGATAATGGTGATCGTGCCGCTGCCCGCTTCGACCATGCCGGGCAACACCATATGACAAAGCTTGAAGACGCTTTTAACATTGACCTCCCAGATCTTCTCGAAGGCGGAATCCGGCATCTCGGCGGAGGGCCCGTAATAGGGGTTGGCCGCCGCGTTGGGCACCAGGGTCGTTATCTTGCCCCATTTGTCCAAGGTCTTGTCGACCAGATTGCGCAACTCGTCCTCGACACCCACATGGGCGGGGATGGATATGGCCTCGCCGCCGTTGGCCGCGAAATCGCGGTTGATCTCGGCCGTGACCGCCTCGCAGGCATCCGCCTTGCGGGACGAGATCACCACCTTGGCGCCATGCTGACACATGCGCGCTGCTATAGCCTTGCCGATACCCTTGGTTGAACCGGTGATGATGGCGACCCGGCCGCTGAGATCGAATAATTCCACGCTACCCTCCTGACAATATGCTCTTTGCGGGTAGCTTATACCAACCCACGGCCAATTGTCAGGCTGGCGTCATATCATCCCAGGACGACCTCAATCAGCTGGCTTTCGACACCGCCGCTTTTCGTTACCATGTCGGAGATGGCATCGCCGGCATCGCTTGGTTCATGGTCCAGCCTGGAGGCAACCCGCAGCGCCAGGGCGCTTTGTTCCAGCAGTTCCAGGCCTTTCGCCTCGGGCGGCCGGCTGAATAGTCCCAAAATGACGCTGTTCAAGGAATCCGACAGGCTGTCCAGATCCGTCGAATCCTCGTGCGTCAGCAACTTTCTGTAATTGCGGATCGATTTCCCCACCTTGATCAATTCGCGCTCGTAACGGTCCGGCAGGCTGGGATCGGGCAGCGCCTGCTTCAGCTGATCCGCCAGATAATAAATGCGCCGCGCCGTATTGCGTATCTTCAGGCGGCGCAGTTCCGACAGGGTCTCCTGGATCCGGGCCGCATTCGGTGCCAACTCGCGCTGACCCAGGACCTGGGCCGCCAAGGCATTGGGCACCGTTACGGATGTCGGGTCAGCCATCAGCACGGAGGCCGACCGGCGATCGTTACCCAAATAGGTCTCGGTCACGACAAAGGGCTTGCGCTCCCGCGTCAGGTTTTCAATGCGCTGGCCCATTTGGGTGGTGGAGAAAGGGTAGATCAGAACATCGTCGGCGCCAGACTCGATCACCGTACGCACGGAGCGCAGCTTGGCGTCCCACGTGGTCAACAGAATGGGAACGAAGGGATCCACGCCGCAGTGCTGCCGGCGGATGTCATCGACCAGCCTCAAAACACCGCAATCGACGTCGTCCAGGTTCAGGACGACGACGTCCACCCGCTGATTGCACAGGGCATGGCGGCAACTTTCCAGATCATTGAATTCCAGAAAGGTCTTAAAACCAATGACGTTCAGTACAGAGCGTGTCTGTTTGCGTACCGCGCGCTGCCGATCAAACAGCAAAACCGTTGCATCGGTATAATTCGAAAACTGCATGATGGTTCAATCCCCGCCGACCTTCACGCCCCCAACCCAGGATGGCTTTAGCGCCTGTTTTTCCTTGAGTTGTCTCGATTTTCCATGACATGGCTTAATGAAACCTGACCAAGTATGGTTAAAATCCCAAGGTTGTTGGAATTTAAGGCAAAAAAGGGGCAATATCGTCAGTCGGCCTAAATAGTCGGCCTGAATAACTGTCCGAAACGTGGCCAAGATGACGGGTAGATTGCCCGAGCGGGGTAGACGATGAAATGGTGGGGACCTGTCGGTTTGATCGCCGGCATCGTATTGGCTTGGTTTGGCTACGATCTAACCTCCCGCGCCCTGCATATTGGTTGGAGCAGCCATCTCCCCCACCTCATGGTTGGCGTGGCATTTCTTATCTCCGGCCCGTTCGTGGCCGTGGTGGCGCTGGTCAACGCCCGGCGCTTTGGCCGCGATTAGCAGCAAACATCCCGCACCAAGTGGGCATTGTCGCGCCATGGCAACGAATTGTTATCATCCTGACGTCTAGAATGCGGTAATGGCCGGGTTCGAGGGGTGAAATCCCGGACTCGATTCGCTTCCCAGAATTGCCGTCGGAGCATTTTCCGTTGCAATGCATCCTGGGATCGGATGCAATAGAAAAAAACAGGGCGGCGCGTTAAGCGTTTTGAGAGAGAGCACGGCATGGACAAGGGCTTCGCGGTCGCCCTCAGGCGGCTTTTAGACAATTGTTATCCGGAACGTCAGTTTATTCTGCGCAGCCGCGGCGAAGTGGGTTTCATCACGCTTGGGCAGAAAAGCCAGGTCGCGCTTAGCCTCGGCGGGCTGCTGTTTTTGGGCTGGCTGGCCTATGCCAGTGTTGGCGTATTTCTGCAATTGGATGTCATTGCCGGCAAGGACGCCCAGATCGCCCAAATGGTCGGCGCGCATAACCGACTGAATGCCGATATGCGCGCGGTCGAAAACCGCTATCGCCAAATCACCCTGAATTTGGAAGATAATCAGAAAATTTTGGGCGATGTTCTGCTGCAACGCGCCAATTTGGACCGCAAGCGGGCGGAGTTGCTGCGTGAATTGAAGAAAACCCGCAAGCAACGCGACATGGCGTATAACCGCGGCGCCAAACTGCAGGCCCGGCTGGCGAAGCTGGAAGGCAGCCTGCGCCGTACGCTCGACGAGTCCAACGATCTGCAAACGCATCTGAGCCAGGTAACAAATCGCCTGGCCACGACTGAGAACGACCGCGACCGCGAACAGCGCGAACGCCTGATGTTGAGCCTGAACCTGAACACCCTGCAGGAAAATCTTTCCGGCCTGAAGCGGGAGCGCAAGGGCCTGGAAGTCGATCTGGAAAGCAGCGAACAGATGGTGGCGCGTCTGACCGATCAGCGCGACCGCGCTTTTTCAGCCAATCGGACACTGACCACCCGCATTGGCGATTTGGAGGGGCGCTTGCAGCAATTGCAGTTGGCCCAGCGCACCTTGGTGGAAAACATTCATGACCGCACCGACGCCAATATTCTGGAATTGGAAACCATCGTCCAACTGACCGGCCTGAACATCAACAGACTGCTGAACCGGGTGGATCACAAGGAGATCGGTGTTGGCGGGCCCTTGCTGGCGTCGGAAGAGGCGAGGATCCACGCAGGCGAATTCACCCTCAAGAAAACATCGCCGCTGCATACATCATTGGGCATGCTGGAAAGCCGCCTTACGCGCTGGACGGCCGTGAACTCCATTTTGGAACGGCTGCCGATCACGCCGCCGGTGGACAATTTCTCCATTTCATCCGGTTTCGGCAAACGCCGCGATCCTTTCACCAAACGACGGGCCTTTCACAGCGGCTTGGATCTGGCCGGAGTCTCGCGCACGCGGGTCTACGCCACGTCGCCCGGCGTCGTAACTTATGTCGGCTGGAAAGGCCCCTATGGCCGTCTGGTGGAAATCGATCATGGCCTTGGCCTCAAGACCCGCTATGGACATCTGCGCAAAATCCTGGTCAAAAAGGGCCAGAAAGTGGATTTTCGTCAAAAAATCGGCTTGATGGGCAGCAGTGGACGCAGCACCGGCACCCACGTACATTACGAAGTGGTGTTCGACGGCAAGCCGGTTAACCCGAGAAAATTTTTGAAGGCTGGAAAATATGTTTTCAAAGGCTGACAAGAACAAAGCATCGAACAATGTGGTGCGCGCCGCCCCGTCGCTCATTTCGACGGATCTGGAGATTACCGGAAATCTGCAAACTTCCGGCGAAGTGCAGTTGGACGGCAATGTAACGGGCGATGTCAATTGCGCCAAACTGGTGATCGGCGAAAAGGCCGTCGTCACCGGTCACATTGACGCCGATGAAGTCATGATCCGGGGCCAGGTTACGGGCCGGATCAAGGCCAAGGATGTACACTTGTCAAAGACGGCGCGGGTGATCGGCGATATCTGGCATGATAGCCTGGCGATCGACGCCGGTGCCTTCCTTGATGGCCATTGCAAACGCAATGACGCCAAGCTGGACGCGGTGACGGCCTCGGCATCCGCCAACCTGACGGCGGCCACCGGGCGCAAAGCGTCCGCCCAGCAACCCGCACAGCAGAACGTAGCCGCCGCCCGACCGGAGCCGGTACCGCAAAGCACCGCCAAAACGGCCGCCGGCAGCTAATTTAAGCTAGGCGTCCTCGCCGCCCTTGACGTTTGGGTCCTCGCCGCCCAGACGCGCCGCCAGGGAAGCCTCCATGAAGCGGTCCAGATCGCCGTCCAGTACCCGCTGAGCATCGCCGCGCTCGACCCCGGTGCGCAGATCCTTGACCATCTGATAGGGGTGCAGGACATAGCTGCGGATCTGATGGCCCCAGCCGATATCGGTCTTTTGATCCTCGATCGCCTGTTTTTCGGATTCCCGTTTTTGCAGTTCCGCCTCGTACAGACGCGCCTTCAGCATCTTCATGGCGGCGGCACGGTTCTTGTGCTGGGAACGTTCGGCCTGGCATTGCACAACAATGCCGGTCGGCTCGTGCGTGATACGGACGGCGCTGTCGGTGCGGTTGACGTGCTGGCCGCCGGCGCCCGAGGCACGGTAGGTATCGACACGCAGATCGCCATCATTGATCTCTATCTCGATATCATCATCAATTTCCGGGTAGATCCAGACGGATGCGAACGAGGTATGGCGCCGCGAGGCACTGTCAAAGGGTGAAATACGGACCAGACGGTGCACCCCGCTTTCGGTTTTCATCCAGCCATAGGCATCACCGCCGCGCACGTGCAGGGTGGCGGATTTCAGGCCCGCTTCCTCGCCGGCACTGGCCTCCACCAATTCGCTCTTGAATTTGCGCTGATCGCTCCACCGGCTGTACATGCGCAACAGCATTTCGGCCCAGTCCTGAGACTCCGTGCCTCCCGCCCCGGCGTGAATTTCCACATAGCAATTGTTGCCGTCCGCCTCGCCCGAGAGCATGGATTCCATGCGCAACCGGCTGGCCCGTCCGGATAATTCGCCCAACTGAACCTCGGCCTCCGCGACAATTTCGGTGTCACCCTCCATCTCGCCCAGCTCAATCAGTTCGATGGTTTCGGCCAATTCGCCTTCCATGTCGCGCAGGCCGTTGATGGCGTTGTCCAGGCCGGTGCGTTCGCGCATCAGCTTTTGCGCCCGTGCCGCATCATCCCACAGGGTCGGGTCTTCAATCAGTTTGTTTAGTTCGTCGAGACGTTTCAGGGATACATCCCAGTCAAAGATGCCTCCTCAGAAGGGCCAGATTCTGGCCGATCTCGTCAATAAGGGCCTGGGATTCGGCGCGCATGAAACATCTCCGGTACTGTCAAATTGTAAGACCAATCGGTCTTATTCCAAGCCACCCGCTCTCCCGGCCCGACCATCCACAGGGTACCATTAATGGGTGG
>CAYWYB010000222.1:0-9005 GCA_964462145.1 uncultured Rhodospirillaceae bacterium | reverse complement strand
CACGGCTTGCATTTTCCAGCCGATTCTCAAATGGGCATATAAGCGCGAAGACATCGCCGAGAACCTGGAAAAGTATCTGGGCACCATGGATGGCTGCATGCGCCGTTTCGGCGAGGTGGCCGCGCCGCTGAAACTGTTCGCGTTTCCGGAATTCTTCCTCCAAGGCTTCACCACCCGGCACGACGTGGACATGGATTATTACCGCCGGGAAATCCTGATCACCCTGCCGGGCAAGGAAAGCGACGCGCTGGCGCAAAAAGCGCGGGAGCTTGATGTATATATCTCCGGCTGCGCCCTGGAATACGATCCGGAATTACCCGAATACTATTTCAATTGCGCCTTCGTCATTAGTCCAAGCGGTGAAATCGTCCATAAATACCGCAAGGCCATTCCGGCCATTCATGCGGAAATGGCCATGAGCCCGCACGACATGATGGACCGCTATATGGAGCTGTATGGCAAGGGCAAAAGCAAGCTGGAGACCTTCTTTCCGGTTACCGAGACCAAGATCGGCCGGCTGGGCACATTTATCTGCATGGACGGCCATTTTCCCGAAGTAACACGGGCGCTGACATTTCAGGGCGCGGAAATTCTGCTGCGCCCGACTGCCTATCCCGAGCCATTGGTCTCGCCACCGATGAATACCTGGGAGATCCAGAACCGGGTCCGGGCGCATGAAAACATCGCCTATGTCATCGCGCCGAACACCGGTGGCCTGATCACAGATGAACTTCCCGCCGACTTCACGCCGGGCGACAGCATGATCGTTGATTACAAAGGCGTCATCATGGGACGGGCGCCGTACCCTGGGGAAACCGTCGTGGCCTCGGAAATCAATCTGAAGGCGTTGCGGGCGCGGCGGCAGGAACCAAGGCGAAACTTCCTGGCGCAGATCCGCTCCGAGATGTTTGACGGCCTTTACAGCGACGAGATTTATCCCGCCAACATGTTCCTGCAATCGCCCATAAAAACCCGCGCCGAGATGTCCCGGCGCAGGCCGCAGCCGGTTATCGACGGCTTCTTCTCCTCGGGCCGCTTTCTGCCGCCGTAAGGCTTTGGCGTCTTTCCGACTTACGTCGAATTCCCGGCTAGCGCGGCTTCCCGCGCCAACAGCCATTCCGCCAGTTCCAGCTCGAACGGCTCGTCGATATTGACGATGGGGCGGTCGATGACGACGCCGATGCAGTCGTCTTCCATGATGTGGCCCTCGTCCACCAGAGTGGCGCGGCGCAGGGCATAGCAGATGCCGTTGCAATGAAAATAATCGGGAATGCCCTGACGCAGGGCTTTGCGGCCTTCCGCCAGATAGGGCGCCAGATTACCGCTGTCATCCAGCTTCAGGGTTTTGTGCGGCGTGAAATGGGCTGGCGTCGGGCTTAGGGTTGCCGCCGCCTTGTGACCGCTGTCCAGCAGCGTTTCGACACAGCGGGTCAGATCCTCGGCCCGGCGCATGGGCGAGGTCGGCTCCAACAGAATGGAGAGGTCAAAGCGCATGCCATAATGTTCCTCCGCCGCCAGCCAGGCATGGCGCCACATATCGGTGGAGGTGGATTTGTCGCCGGCAAGTTCCTCGGGGCGCTGAAACGGCGCCTCCAGGCCATAGCGCGTCGCCTCGGCCGCGATTTCAACATCGTCGGTGGAGATGATCGCCCGGTCGATCCAGGGCATGGAGGCGGCCAGTTCGCCGGCCCGGCCCACCAAAGATATACCGCCCACCTTGGCCAGATTCTTGCGTGGAATGGATTTGGAGCCGCCCCGCGCCGGCACCACGGCCAAGATTGTCTGTCCCGCCATTGCCATATCGACTAACTCAGCTCCATGCGGCGGCCCTCGGCGTGACTTTGCCGGGCCGCTTCCAACAGGGTCATCACGTCCAGGCCGTCGCCAATGGCGCAGGTATCAACCGGCGCGCCGCCCAGAACCGCCAGGTATTCCTTGGCCACACCCATGAACATATCGTTGCGCTCGCAATCGAAACGCTCTTCGTTCCAGTTCTCGCCAGCCTCCACACAGACCGCGATCTGGTTTGGTGCTTCCGACCATAGAATAGTCCCGCCCTCGCCAATGAAACGGATCGATTTGCGGTGCGGCCGGCCATACAGATCCAGATGCAGGTTGGCACGCAGACCGTCAGCGAAATTGATCATCATGTCCACGTTGTCGTCCGAGGTGATATCCAGATCGGAGATCTTCTCCACCCGCGCCGAGAGGCTTTCCGGCATGCCGAAAAACCACAGCATCAGATCCACCCAATGGCTTTCGTCCAGTAGGGCACCGCCGCCAAGCTCGGCGGACGACATAAAGAATTCCTCTAGCGGCTCACCCGGATGCCAGTCTTCCAGATGCGCCGACATGGTGAAATCCACATAGCGCACGGCGCCGATGGCATTCTCCGCCAATAACGCACGGACCTTGACCAGGGGTGGCCACCAGCGCCAGGTATAGCCCAGCAGCAGCGGCGTGCCGGTACGTTCGATGGCCTGGGCCAGGATCTCGGCCTCGGCCAGGGTTTTGGACACGGGCTTTTCCAACAGCACCGGCAGGCCGGCCTCAAGCGCGGGCAGGCATTGTTCCACATGAAAGCGGGTGGGCGAACAGATCGCGACGCCATCCAGACCGCCTGCCGCCAGGGCCGTTTCCAGATCTTCGTAGACGAAACAGCTGAATTCGTCGGCAAAGGCCTCGCGCCGATCCTGGCGCGGGTCCATGCCCGAGACGCGGCAACCCAGCTCGCTCAAATTACGGCCATGGCGCAGGCCGACGCTGCCGGCACCGACGATCAATATATGTGGTTCAGTCATCGGACGCCTCGGATCATGTCTTGATAGGGTTCGCTCTCCATGGGCAGCAGGGCGAACATAGGACCGTCGTTTGGCTGCCAATCCGTTAAAGTCGCCGCCAAGGCATCGGCGCTGCCTGCCTCGGCGCTGGCAAAACCGATACCGTCAAAGGCGCCTTGCCAGGATGCACCGGGCTCCAGCATCGGTGCCTGGGTCAGACCGTCGGCAATGGCCCGGGTGCGTACCGAGCCATAGCCGCCATCGGACATCTGCAAGACCGCCAGCGGCAGGTTCAAACGGCGGGCCAGGCGGGCCTCGGCCAGGAACGGCGCAATGCCGCCGTCACCCACCGCCAGCACGGTGGGCACCGATGGGTCTTGCACGGCGGCGGCGATGGCTTGCGGCAGGCCCATGCCCATATAGCGGCCCGAGCCCGAAGACAGGCACCAATCCCCTTTCGGGGCCTGCCAGATATGTTCGCCAATGGTGCAGAAATAGCCTGTGTCGATGACCATGCGGACACCGTTGGGAAAGGCCTGGGCGATGGCGGCAAAGGCATGGGCGGGCAGGAAATCGCCCGGCTGCAACAGGTGTTGGCGCAACTTGGCCACGGCGCGTGCACATTCTTCCACCCCCCAGGCTTTTTGCGCCAAGCGTTCCAAGGCGGGTGCGGAATCCCGCAGGACGCCGGCGAAGGCAAAGCCGTCATGGCCCGGCGCATCAATGGGGTCAAGATTGACCGCATCGCACGGGAATGGCCCAGCACCCAGCACCTCGCCGGGGCGCAGGCCGATGCCTACAATCAAGTCCGCGCGCTGGATCAGGTCCGCTTCGGGCGATAGTTCCTGGCCGACGCCGGTATAGACACCGGCGGCATGGGGCAGGGCTTCATGCACCGCGCCCTTGGCGGCGGCGGTGGAGAACACCGGAATTTGCAAACGGTTCAGATCCGGCGACAGACCATGTCGCAACGCCAGAGTGCCGGCAATGACGATGGGCCGTTCCGCCTGTTCGATCAGGCCCAGGACATCGCCCTGATCAGGCAAGGCCTTGGCATCGGGCACGGCATCGGCCTGATCGATCGCTCCCGCCAGTTCCAGGAACACCGGGCCAGGAGCCTCTTGCCCAGCCCAGCCAGCCAGTTCGTCATAGCCGGGACCATTCGTGGCCAGATAGCGCCGGCCTTTCGATACGGCGGCGGTCAGCGCCCCTTGGTCCAGGCGCTTGTGCGCCTTGGCCAGGGGCACAGCCGGGCCGTAAGCCTCGGTCACCGCCAGCATGGGTAGATTTTCGTAGGTGCAGGCCGCAATGCCGCCAACCATGTTGGCCAGGCCGGGTCCTTTGATGGCGATGGCCATGCCGGCCTTGCCGCTTAACCGTCCGACGGTGCCGGCCATGATCGCGGCGGCACCTTCGTGGTGTACGGAATGAAAGGCAACGCCGTTACCTTCCAGGGCATGGATAAGGTCCAGGCTCTGCCCCGATCCAGGCACCCCAAAGGCGTGGCCGGGGCCGTTCTTGGCGGCGGATGTGGCCAAGGCTTGGATTGGCATCGTCTATAGCCCCAACTTCGCCATGATCTTTTCCGCCGCCCGGCGGCAGACCACGCGCACCGCATCGGGGCTGAAGCCGCCAATGTGCGGCGTCACGATCAGATTGTCATGGTTGCGGGAATAAACGATCAAGGGATGGAGGTCGATCTCCGGCTCGCCATCCAGCACGTCCAGGCCGGCAGCACCGATACGGCCGCTTTCCAGACCGGCCAGCAAGGCCGCCTCGTCGATGATGGCGCCGCGCGAGGTATTGATGACGATGGCGCCGGGCTTGATGCCCGCCAGCAATTCAGGCGACAGCAGGCCTGTGGTTTCCTCGCTCAGGTGCACGTGCACGGAAACCACGTCCGACTGGGCCATCATCTCGGCCAGTTCCATTTTCTCGATACCATCGGGCCAGGGGTCCATATAAGGGTCGTGACCCAGCACACGCATGCCGAACGCCGCACCATAGCGGGACATCCATTGCCCCAGGCGGCCGCAACCCACCAGGCCCAGGGTGCGGCCATTCAACATGGTGCCGGGAAATTCCTCCCGCACCCACTGCCCGGACTTGGTATGAGAGGCGGCGGCGGGCAGGCGGCGGGCACAGGCCAGGACCAGCGCCCAGCTCAATTCCGCCGCCGGCGTAATGCCCTGCAATAGATCGCCGTCCTCGCGCAGGGTATGGACGTTGATGCCCCGGCTGCCGACCTCGCCGCGCGCGATATGGTCGGAACCCGTGGTGGCACAGGATATGACCTGTAGATTGGGCGCGGCGGCGACCATGGCATCGTCGATGCGCACCTTCATGGAGGCATCCAGCAGGCCATGGGCATCCTTCAGCGCCGCCGTCAGGGCGTCGTGTTCGGCTTCAACATGGATGCAGTCGGCGGCAGTTGCGGTTTCGGCCAGTGCTTCGAAACCTTCGGGAGCGCCGACGTAGATAATTGTGGGTTTGGACACGCTGAAATAAATTCCTGTTCGTGGGTTTCCGTTTGGCCGCACCATAATCCGCTAAGACCATCAGCGCCATGATAGACAGAGCGGACGGCCAATGATAATGCTCCCCGAACTCACGTACCAACGCCCGCGTTACAACACAAGTGATCTGATCTTTTGAGCTCTTCGCCCCCCCTTTGGCGCAAACTTGCCTGGATGGTGGCCCGGCCCTTGCTGGGCCTGGCCCGCACCATGGCCAATATCCATGGCGGGTGGCGTTTGCGCCGCCTGGGCTATCTCGATTTCGTTGAAGCGCGCCCGGCGGGCGCATTGGCGCCCCAGGGCGGCGATCTGTGGTTCCTTTATCGTCTGATACGGCAACTCAAGCCGCGCCTGGTGATCGAGTTGGGCAGTGGCTGCTCCACTGTTATCTTCGCCCAGGCCCTGCACGACAACGCCCAGGACGACCCGGAAAAGACCGGGCGGATTATCAGTGTTGACGGCCTGGCGGAATGGGCCGATGTCACCCGCGAATCCCTACCCGCGCACCTGGCACCCTATTGCGGGGTTCGTTACGTCCCGGCGCTGGAAGAGGACCGGGGCCAGCATCCGAATTTGGATCTGGGCTACCGCTACGAGGAATTGCCCGAAGGCAGGCCGGATTTTCTCTACGTGGACGGCCCGGCCTTGCAGCCGAAGCGGAAGATCTGTTTCGACGCCATGTATTTGCAGGATCGTTTCGAACCCGGATTTACCATGGTTGTCGATGGCCGTCATGACACGGTGCGCTATTTGCGCAAGCACCTATCGGGAAACTACCGGGTGACGCGGAACCTGGTGCTGCACAACACCCGCTTCGACCTTCTCAGCTAAGCTTAAATCTGCGGCGGCACGGGGGTGAGGACCGGCTTGCCGTCGAAATGCGCGCGGATGTTGTCATAGACCAGATCGCCCATGGCGCGGCGGGTTTCGTGGGTCGAGGAGGCGATATGCGGCGTCAAAACCACGTTTTCCATGGCCATCAATTCCGCCGGGACCTCCGGTTCGCCATCGAACACATCCATTGCAGCACCAGCGATACCGCCGTCGCGCAACATCGCGATCAAGGCCGGCTGATCAATAATTGGCCCCCGGGCTGCGTTGATCAGATAGCCGTCCGGCCCCAGGGCCTTTAGCGCCGCCGCATCAACCAGGCCGCGGTTGGCCTCGCCGCCTTCGCAAGCGACCAGAAGTATGTCGGAGGCATCGGCTAGGTCGAGCAGGCTTGGATACGAACGATAGACCAGATCGCCCATGGGCTTGATGTCGTGATAGGCGATGTGCAGGCCGAAAACCTCGGCCCGGCGCGCCACCGCCTTGCCGATACGGCCCAGTCCGAGAATGCCCAGCCGCTTGCCCCGCACCGTGGTGCCCAGGTCCATGCGCCCGCCCAGCCATTTACCGCTGCGCAGATAACGTTCCGCCTCGCCAATGCGGCGCGGCGCCATCAGGATGAAGGTCATGGCCAGATCGGCGACGTCGCCGGTCAGCACCTCCGGCGTATGGGTGACGATCACGCCGCGGGCCTGGGCCGCAGCCACGTCCGTGGCGTCGTAACCGACGCTGAACGACGAGATGATCTCCAGGTTTTCCAGCCGGTTGATCAGATTGGCGTTCGGACCTTTCATGCCACCCGCCAAAATGCCGCGAATGCGCGGTCCGATTTCGTCCAGCAGCTTGTCGGGATCGGCCGGATCGACAAAGTCATGCAGGGTGAACTCCTTTTCCAGGCGTTCAACCAGGAAACACTATTAGTGAGGAGGTGACCTTTGCGAGAACCAGAAAGGATGCCTTGTTCCTCAAAGAGAAAAACGATGCATTTTCCGAAGAAGGATACACCAAGCATATCGTCAATTGGGTTACCATGACGGGTATTGAGGATGAACGCAGAGGGCGATTGATTGATCATTTGGAGGGGTTAAGGAAGTTGGACAGCCGCCAGTTGATGATGCGGCAGAAATTTGACGAACTGGCACACAGGGAAACTTCCACCGAAGACCTTAAAAACGCCAGATCCCTTCTACCCTCTCACCAAGAAATAGAGGCCTGGTGGATGAAGGCCGTGTCGGCAAAAGTAAAAAATGAGAAATATGACCTGTTTGATGATGTGCGGGTAATAGTTGCTGGCTACAAAGATTTATCAAACTCGTTATGGACGGCGATTAGAATTCACGCTTCCGGTATGGAGATGAGTGAGGGGCCTGGACGAGGTATGCGGGCATTTGTTGGGTTCAACAACGAAAATGGATTTCGTCTGCTTGGTTTCTGTTCCCTCCATAGTGATAGTCATACACTTGGCCCCAGAGATGACCATATCGGTTGGACAAAATCACAACGAGCAGCAAAACGGGAACACCTCGTAAATCTAAATGTCTGTATGAGTAGCCAACCATTTGGTTATAACCGATTAGGCGGAAAATTCGTTTCCCTGATCCAAACGGAATTAGTGAAAGTTTGGGAGAAAAAATACGACATAAGAGTTGTCGCCGTCCTTACCACCAGTTTGCATGGGCAAGGTTCCATGTATGACGGTATGAAAAAATATTGGACGCCTTTGGGCGTGAGTAGCGGAACCATGTTGATGTCGCCCGAAAGAGATGAATGGGGGTTCTGGCGTGAATGGTTTTCAGCCAATTACCCCGACCAATATGAAGACATCCAAAGTAGGACATCGCCCAAACAAGGCGTGCTAAGTGCAATTTATAAAATACTGGATATAGACGCCAAGGACTATACCCACAGCCATAAAAGAGGTGTGTATGTTCTACCTCTCTATCACAACTGGCGTGAATTCCTTTGTGGCGAGGTAAAAGAGGCAGAATTGGAACCAAAAATATTGGATTGGAAGGAATGGTGGCAACTTGCAGCCCGAAAGAGGTTTGAGAAATTAGAGAAAACCGACAAGGTGCAAACTGATATTCTTTTCACAGAGAAAATTGACGAGTTAGATATTGAGAATTGGTTGGGTGCAACTGGTGTAGGGTGATGCCGAAACCCAAAATATTACGGAAGATGGTGAGGATACTTGTTTATCCAAATATCACTTTCAATAGCAGAGGACAGGACATAGAGAACGACAGCTATGTTCAAGTCATAAAAAAACAAATTACCCTACTGAATGAGATACGGGACGATCTCTGGTTTTACCTCATCTTACCAAAAGAGGTGGCATCGTTAGATTTTCCCAACGCCACTCAACTAATTTATCCGTTGCCAACATATCCGCCAACGATGCGATCCCATTTTGATGTGGATCGGTTTAAGAAATTGGTGCCGCACGGGTTAGATTTTGATTTGGTATTTTCCCATCTACCCGAACAGACACACGCTATCAAAAATACACTCTACAACCTTACGCATCATACGCCGAACTTTTTTGGATATTGCCACTGGTTTGACTTGAATGAGGTGGTTGTCTGGCACTCGCCAAGTTTCCTACAAAACATCACAGGCCTGTTGGAGTGCCAAAGGGTATATCTCAACACGCAACACCAGAAGGATATGGTGTTGAAACAGGCCGCAGAGCATTTCAACAAAACGACAATCGCAAAATTAGATGAGATTTTGTGTGTTCATCATCTTGGAGTGGATAGACAGGATATTGTTAGAACGATCAACACTCGCCCGGATAAGACGATTGTGTTTAACCATCGCCCTGATACATACAAAACCCCCATTTCCCAGATGAACTCGTTAATCGATGCCCTGAGAT
>CAYWYB010000221.1:0-9022 GCA_964462145.1 uncultured Rhodospirillaceae bacterium | reverse complement strand
GTTTTCGACCATGCTGGCCATGGCCTTTCGCAAGGCTTTCCGATATTCCAACGTGCTGTTCTATACCATCCTGACCGGCCTGATGGTGCCTGGCGTGTTACTCAGCCTCGGGATGGCGATCCTGATGCGGCAGTTGGGTTTGTCGCCGGCGTGGTATTCATCCGGCCTGGCGGTCCATGTGATCTGGGCCCTGCCGTTCGGTTATCTGGTGATGATGGCCGTTTTCAACCGCTTTGATGCCAGGTTGGAGGAGGCAGCCCGCGATATGGGCGCCGATGAGTGGACCGTGTTCAAGGAGATTACCCTGCCCTTGATCACGCCGGGTGTGGTCGCCGCCGGGCTGTTCGGATTCACGCTGTCCTATGATGAATTCGCCCGTACCACGTTGCTGGCCGGGGCGGATAATACCCTGCCCCTGGACATCAACGCCTCGATGACCCAGCGCATCCGGCCCACATTGTTTGCGTTGGGCACCGCCTCGACACTGTTTTCGCTGGCGATGATCTCGGTATTTCTGGGGATCTACACCATCCTCTATCGCCGCTCACGTTAGCTCATACCAAGCTAGAGCAATAGAGACCCATATAGATCGTTTCAGGGGCCCCTCGGGTAGGAGTGGAAGCGCCGACGGTACCAGTACCTTCAAGTTTTCACGACGCCGCCGAGGGGCTCCTGAAACGACCGAATTCGGCGCTCTACGAAGGCTTTCGGCGGTGTCGCACGCCGCTTGTGGTACTGGTACCACGGCGCAACGCGCTCCTACCCGAAAGCCTTCGTAAAGCGTCTATATGGGTCTCTATTGCTCTAGCTTGGTATGAGGTGTTTGGTAGCCCACCTTGCCGTCAATCTTGATCTCGACCTGCACCAGATAGCGGGCCAGGGCGTCCATATCGATCTCCATGCCCAGACCGGGCGCATCGGGCGCGCGGACCAGGCCGTCGCTATCCCGTTCGATCAGGCTTTGGGTGATTTCCCGGGACAATGGTTTGGCCTCGACCGGGTATTCGCAGATGTCGTCCTGTTCGTGGCCGGCAAAGGCCTGTAGCGAGGCGCTGAGGGCGATGTGCGAATTAAAGGTATGGTTGACGAAGCGCACGTCGCGCTGGGCGGCGTAATCGGCCACCCGCTTGCTGTCGGAAACCCCCATACGACCGGCATCGATCTGCACATAGCCGATACCGGCATGGTCGATCATCTGCTGCGCCATGTGAAAATTGTGAGCGCCCTCGCCACCGGCGATGCGCAAGGGTGCGGCACGTTCCGCCAATTCCTTGTATGGGCCCAGGGCGGCGGAGATGAACGGCTCCTCCAACCAGGTGGCGCGGTGTTCTATGAGCGCATCAAGGCGGGCGGCGGCGGCCTCCACATCGTCGACCCAGACCGTGCCCGCATCGACCAAAAGAATGCCGTCCTCGCCCAGGCCTTCGCGGGCGGCGGCGATGTGTTCGGCATCCGTTGCCGCATCGCCTTGGCCGTACGGCCCCCAGCCGAATTTGACGGCGCGAAACCCGGCGGCCCGCTGGGCCGCGCCCTTTGCCAGGGTTTCCTGCGGATCGTCACCGAACAGCTGCGAGGCATAAGGCGTCTTCGCCGTGCTTTTGTCATGGCCCAACAGGCGCCAGACCGGCTCGCCCCTCCGCCGGCCCAACAGATCCCACAGCGCCATGTCGATGCCCGCCAGGGTATGCGAGGTTTGCAGCAAATCAAGACTGTTGGCGCGCACCTCGCGGTTGATGCGGGCGATATCCGCCGCGTCATCCAGGCGCTGACCCAAGACGGAGGTTCCCACCGGTTGACAGATGCCATGGGACATTGGTGCGATAAAGGAGGCGATGGAAACCAGTGGTGCCGCATCACATTCGCCCCAGCCCACATCGCCGCCCGAGGCTACGCGCACCAGCAGCGAATCCTGGCTGTTGTCGGCGATTGCCTCGACTTCAGGCATGCGCAGATAGAAGAAATCAACGGCTTCGATGCTTGCCATGACTAGCCCTCCTGCCCAGGTTGGGGGCCATTGAATTCGATGGCGCAGAAGTCGCCGCCCTGGAAGTAGTCGGCGACCTTGTCTGGCGTGCGCTTTGCCTCCGCCGCCAGGGCGCGGTCGCGGTGGTCCTCGGCCCGGTCTTCCGGGCGGTAGCCCAGACGATAGGCCGGTTCGTTGTCCCACCAGGCCCGTGCGTTGTCTGAGGCGCCCCAGACGATCTCGTAGCCAAGATCAGGATGTTCCAGGCCAATGCGGATCAACTGGACCAGGTCCCGGGGGCTGACCCAGATCGACAGACGTCGTTCGTCCACGGGATAGTCATCAATGTTGCCGATGCGGATGGAAAGGACGCCGAGGCCGTGTTTCTCGGCATAGAAGGACCCCAACGCCTCGCCGAAGGCCTTGGAGACGCCATAGCGGCTGTCGGGGCGAACCTTGTCATCCACCGTAATGCGGCGGTGGCGGGGATAAAAGCCAATGGCATGATTGGAGGACGCGAAGACCACGCGCTTGGTGCCGTTCAGGCGCGCGGCCTCGAACAGATTGTGGCAACCGACGATGTTCGCGGCATGGATCACCTCCCACTCATCCTCGATCGAGCGCCCGCCCAGATGGATGACGCCATCGACGCCGTCAAGCAACGCGGTGACCTGTGCCATGTCGGACAGATCCGCCTGGATGAATTCCTCGTCATCCCGTAGATCAGCCGGTGTTTCCCGGTCGGAAAGGATCAGGCGTGGATAGACGCCGTGCAACAGGCTGCGCAGGCGTGTGCCGATGCCGCCCGCGGCACCGGTGATCAAAACTGTCTTCATGATGTCTCTTTCTGGTCTTAGACGACGCGGATTTTAGACGACACGGATTTTAGACGACACTGTGGGGCGTCAGTTTAGTGCCGTCGGAATAGCGGCTGAAACGAAACGCATGTAGATCCAGCGAGGGTTTGCCCTTTTGGATCAGTTCCGAGATCAGGCGGCCCACGATCGGTCCCATGCCAAAACCATGGCCCGAGAACCCCGTAGCCAGAACAAGGCCCGACGGCTGATCAAGCGCATCCAGGGTCGGCAGCATGTCGGGGGCCATGTCGACGTAACCGGCCCATTTGCGCTCAATTTCCACCGTTGCCGTGGCCGGCAGCAGGCGGCGCAGTTCCGAGAGCACGTGGTCGAGAACCTTGTGGTTTGGTTCCGGGTCGAGAATGCGGTGGGTTGTCAATTCCTTGGCCAGGGCCGCCTTGGAGAAACTGCCGCCCAGCAGATCAAACGCCAGGCGGTTCAGGTTCAGTTTGATATCCCGTTTGTTGCGGGCGAAGCTGCCGGCGAAGGCGGGAAAATTCAGCACGCTCTCCAGGGTCAGATCATGATCCGACGAGCGGGTGGCGATATTGAAGGTTCCATCCCGGCGCTGGCGAAAGGAGACGCCGGTCCAGGTCGCGGTATGCGAGACAATCGGTGCCGCCGTGGTCCGCGCGACCGAGCCCTTGATCCACATCTGCGGCAATTTCAAACCCAGGGTACGGAGGAAGCGCCCCGACCAGGCGCCGCCGGCGCAGACCACCACTGGCGCACGTATAGTGCCGTGCTCGGTATTGACGCCCGATACCGCGCCGCCCGTGGTCTCGACCTCGAAGACCGCGCAATGGGTCAGGAATTCCGCACCCCGGCCCTCCGCCGCGCGGGCCAAGGCGGCCGTGACCTTGGTGGGTTCGGCCTGGCCATCGTTCTCGGTGAAGATCGCGCCCTTGCAGTCGAAGGCATTGCCGGGCGTGATGGCATCCAGCTCGGCGCGGCTCAACAGCTGCGCCGACAGGCCGAAATCCGCCGCCGTCTGCCGCCACTGCTCCCAGCCGGCGGCCTCTTCCTCCGTATCGAAGGTGACCATGTTGCCGGCGGAAATCCATTCCAGATCAGCGTTTAGCTCCCGCTCCAGGCCGCGCCAGATCTTGTTGGCTTCCATCATCAGAGGGATTTCGGCGGGGTCGCGGCCCTGCTGGCGGACGAAACCCCAGTTGCGGCTGGACTGCTCGCCGGCGATTTCGCCTTTCTCGCAGACAATAACCTTGGCGCCGCCCTTGGCCAGGTAATAGGCGGTGGCGGTGCCGGCGATACCGGCGCCAATTACAACAACATCGGCGGCTTTATCCATCTCGATTTATTCCCTGAGGTTAGCTGACATGCTAACGGTCCAGATCTTCGGGCCGTCTGGTCTCTTCCAATAGCATGCCCGAATCGGCGGCAAAACATAAGGTCTCTTGCTCTCCTACCTTGTAGGAGCTATCCGATAATTTACGATGTTGTTCCACATGCACGAATTGACCAGGCTCAAGTTCGAAGACGTCTGTCTCCAGGGTGCCCAGGAACTCTGTCGCTACATAGCTGCCCACAACCTTGTTGGCCATGTCTGGATTGTCGCCGGTATGCATCAGATCGGCGCGGACCGAGAAGTGCGCCTCCTGGCCAACGGGAACCTGGCGGATATGTTCGGGCACGCGGATATAATAAAGCTGCGTGCCGGCCTCGACGAAGACCATGGAGCCGCTGCGGGACTTGATCGTGCCCTTGAACATATTGTTGTTGCCGATGAAATCGGCGACGAAGCGGTTGCGCGGGTTTTCGTGGATCTCTCTGGACGAGCCGATTTGCTGCACCATGGCGTCGCTCATCACGATGACCTTGTCGGCCATGGACATGGCTTCCTGTTGGGAATGGGTGACCATGATGAAGGTGATGCCGGTTTCCTGCTGGATTTTCTTCAACTCAACCATCATGGTTTGTCGCAGATTGTAATCCAGCGCGCCCAGGGGCTCATCCAGCAGCAAAACCGTCGGCTCGGAAATGAGTGCCCGGGCCAGCGCCACGCGCTGCTGCTGCCCGCCGGATAGATCGGACGGCCGGCGCGAAGCCAGTTGGTCGAGGCCCACGGTCTCCAGCATGGCCCAGACCCTGCCGGCGCGCATGTCCTTGTCCATGCCGCGCATTTTCAGACTGAATTCGACATTCTGAAAAACCGTGCGGTGGGGAAACAGTGCAAAGCTTTGAAACATCATCGAGGTATCGCGGTGCGAGGGGGGCAAATCGGTGACATCTTTGCCGGATATGAAGATTTTGCCCCGCGTAACTTCTTCCAAGCCGCCGATCATCCGCAACAGGGTGGTCTTGCCGCAGCCCGACGGTCCCAACATGGAGACGAATTCGCCATGTTCGATCTCGGCATTGAAATCGATCACCGCCCGGGTATCGCCCGGAAAGGTCTTGTCGACATGTTCTATGACGACGTCTAGTTCTGCCATGATCGTGCTCGATAACCAGCGGGCCTAATCGGAGGTCTTGGCGACGGCCTGCATGATGTTCCAGACACTCTCGAACGGCACCTCATCGAAGCCGCCACGACTGTTCAATTCCTTCATCATGGCAAGGGTCTGGCTCATGGTTTCATCATCGCCGGCGGCCTCGATCAATTTCTCCAAGGCCTCCGGGAAATTGGCCTCGCGGGATTTTTTAGTGCTTAGTGTGCTATCAACCAGGGCGGCCAGATGATCGGCGGCCTCCCTCAGGCTGCCTTGCCCATAGGGCCGGCCAAACAGGCCGCGCAGGCCGTTGGCATTGAACTTTTGCCGCAGCCCCTCGGGCATTGACTGGGCGAAGCCTTCCAATACCTCGCCGACGCCAAAGCCTTGCGTGAACAGGCCGCGAATGGTGTCCACCGTTCCATCGCCGCCGCCGTACATGCGGATCTGCGCGCCTTCCAGGGCATTGCCCATGGCCTTGGCCTGATCGATATGGATGTCCCGGTCCGCCTCGATGGACAGTTTGGCCAGTTCCAGGAAAGTTGCGGCCTCGTTGTATTTTTTCAGGGCGTCGGCCTTGGCTTCCATGCCGGTGGCCTCTGCTTCCAGCATGCGTTGGGTATTCTCCACCCGCAGAGCCTCGACCTCCATCTCGGCCCGGCCCTTGGCGGCTGCTTCCCGTTCGATGCCCTCGGCGGAAATTTTCTGTGCCTCGGACGAGGCGCGGGCCCGGATCATTGTGGCGTCCGACTCTTGCTCCGCGGCTAGTTTGCGGGCCTCGGATTGAGTGATCATATGCATGCGCGTAATGGTGGCCTTGCTCTCTTCGTCGATGCGGCGAATTTCAGCCAGCATCTCGGCATCAATCTGTTCAACCTCCTTGGCGCGTTCGGCGTCCGCCACCAATCGAACGGACTCGACCCGATGCTGGGCGCCTTCGCGCTCGGCGGTGGTGGCCAGGCGTTGGACTTCCGCTGCTTCCAACTCGCGGGTTTTCTCCACCATGGCAATTTCGCGGTTGCGTTCCTCCGTCTCGCGGGCCTGGAAGCGGCGGATGTCGGCGGCTTCGCGCTCCTTGTCCTTTTCGATCAGGGTGATGTCGCGCTGGCGTTGTTCCATTTCGATCGCCAGGTTCTTGCGGACCTCGACGGCTTCCAGCTCTTCCGCCTTGGCGACCAGGGCGATTTCCCGGTCGCGTTCCTCTTGTTCTCGCGCCAGGGTGCGGCGAATTTCCGCCCGTTCCAATTCCTCGGCCTTGCCGATCAGGGCGATTTCCCGGTCACGCTCGGCCTTTTCCCGGGCCAGGGCGCGCTCGATCTCGGCGGCCTGTTGCGCCTTGCTCGTCTCGATCACTGCCGTTTCTTTTTCGATGCGGGCTTTTTCCACCGCCTCTGCCTTGCTGATTTCCTCCTGCTCCACCTCCCAGCGGCGGTCGAGGATGAAGCGCTGCTGCTCGCTCAACACCTTGGCCTTTTCATTTGCCACTTCCTGTTCCTGCTGGGCGGCGGCAAAGCTTTCCGCCTTGTCCAGATCCAGCATTTCCAGGCGCGTTTCCAAGGCCCGTTTGCGTACCGCCAGGCTTGCTTCCTCGGCGGCGGCATGGCGGGCATCGCGGGCGCTCTCTTCCTCGGCCATGACAGCGGTAATGCGGTTGATTTCCGATTGCTGGCGCTCTTTTTCCTTTTGCGAGAGCTCGATCTCCCGCTGCTTTTCGGCCTGTTCACGGGCCAGGGTGCGGTCGATTTCCGCCAACTCGGATTCCTTGGCCTTGGCCACCAGTTCGATCTGGCGGTCCCGCTCGGCCTTTTCCAAGGTCAGATTGCGGCTGATATTGGCCAGTTCTTCTTCCCGGGCCTTGGCGATCAGTTCGATCTCGCGGTCCCGGCGCTCTTTCTCCAGCGCCAGTTCCTTTTGAATTTCCGCCGCTTCCCGTCGCTTGCCTTCTTCCGTGACGGCCAGGTCGCGCTCGGTACGCATGCGTTCCAGGGACTTCTCGTTGTCGATTTCCTTTTCTTCCACGCCCATGCGCTGATCCAGGACATAGATCTGCTTTTCGCCCAACTGTTTGGCCTGCTCGTTGGCGATTTCCTTGTCCTGACTGGCCCGTGCCACGGCCTCGTGGCGCTCGATCTCCAACAGCTCCAACTGCGTGTCGAGATCCTTCTGGCGGATGGAAACCGTTGTGCGTTTCTCGGTTTCGTGCACCTTGCGCCTGGCATCGGACGTGATCTCGGTAATCACCTTCAGGCCCTCGGCATCGAAAACGTTGTCGGTGCGGAAGAATTCTTTGCCCGACTGTTCCAGGGTGACGATGGAAACCTCTTCCAGGACCAGACCATTGGAGGTGAAGCTTTCGGTTACGCCGCTGCGGATATCCTTGGCAAAGTCGTCGCGGTTTTGATGCAGTTCCTTCAGTGTCTTGGTGGCGGCATAGCTGCGCAGGGCGCCAACCACTTTGGCTTCCAGCAGATTGCGCACCTTGTCGGAATCGAAGGTCTTCTCGCCCAGGCTGCGGGATGCGACCAGCACCGCATCGTCGGTGTGGCCGACGTGGGTGTACAGCTCCACCACCGCGTCGATGCGGATATTGTCGGAGGTCAAGATGGCCTGATCGCGGGAGCGGGAGATGATCAGTTTCAGGGTTTCCAGCGAGACCCAGCTGACCTCGTGAAATACCGGCAGGACCAGGGCGCCCTTGCCCAGACAAACCTTGGTGCCGCGAAAGCCCGTGCGGATGAAACACATGTTCGACGGCGCCCGCTTATAGATCCATATGGAAATGATATAGAGGATCGCGATGACGACGATGGCCGTGATGAACAGCGCAATTCCAACTTCAAACATCGTGCAAGCACCCTTGTTTTTCTAGTGTTCGTGTCTTCGTTCTAGTCTAACTGTCTTAGTCTATTTGGCACCGCGCCGTTCGCCAAAATCAAACATTGGCAAGGCTTTGCGGCTTCGTTTCATACCGTCACGCAGGTCCTGGCTGGCGGGCCGGTTAACAACCAGGTCCGCGCCTTCCAGAACAATGCCGTAGTCACTGCGCGCCAATTCAATGCTGACCAATTTGCGCGCCACGTCATTACGCACCCAAATCGGGTCACGCTCCAGCGGATCACCCCAGCCGCCACCGCCGGCGGTGCGGAAAACAATCTGGTCGCCGGGCCGGACCCGGACATTGTCGATTTTCGAGGGCAGGGGGGTCTTTTCGCCATCCTTGCGGATCAGGAATTTTTCCGACACCGCGCCGGGCTTGCCGCCCAGAATGCCCCAGGGCTGACTGACATCGCGGTCGTCATGGATGGAAACATCGCCCTCGGCCAGCAGCCGGTACACTTTTTCGATCCCGTTGCCGCCCCGGTGCAGGCCCGCGCCGCCGGTATCCCGGATGCTGCCATAGCTTTCGATCACCATGGGGTAATAGGTTTCCAGGTATTCGGTGGGAATATTTTCAAACAACGGCCACCAGGAATGGCCGTCCATGCCGTCACCGATGGGTCGGCCGGGAATGCCGCCGTAGAGAATTTCCATCAATTGGAAATCCCGGCCATCCAGGTCCTTGCCGGAAAACAGGAAATGCGGGCTGGAGCCATAGCCGGCGGCGGTGGCCAGTTCCGGTGCGTTGTGGCTCAAGGCGCCGCCCATGACGTCGAACTGCCGGGACAGGGTATGGGTGCGGCAACCAAGGGATGCGGGGAAATCAGGATGCACCAACGAGCCCTTGGGCAGGGTGACATGGATCAGATCGTAGA
>CAYWYB010000220.1:5831-9027 GCA_964462145.1 uncultured Rhodospirillaceae bacterium | reverse complement strand
CTCGATCGTGGCGTTCAGGGCCAGCAGGTTGGTCTGCGAGGCGATGTCGTTGATCAGATCAACCACATCGCCGATTTTCTGCGCCGCATCATTCAGGCTCAGCACCGATTGGTTGGTGTTCTCCGTCTGCGTGACCGCCTCGTTGGTGATACGGGCGGATTCACTGACCTGCCGGGTGATCTCGTCAATTGACGATGACAGCTCTTCCGAAGCAGCCGCAACGGTCTGCACATTGCTGCTGGCCTGTTCCGATGCCGCGGCAACGGTCGCTGACTGCTGCATGGTCTCTTCCGCCGTGTTGGACATGGAGCGCGCGGTGGCGTCCATCTCCGTCGTGGCGGACGCCACGGTTTTCAGGATAGCGGCCACGGTGCCATCGAATTCCTTGGTGATGGCATCGACCTTTTCGGCCCGGGCCTCACGCGCGGCCCGTTCCTTCTCCTGCTCGGCGACCAGTTCGTCGTTGCGGATCATGTTGTCCTTGAAGACCTGAACCGCCGCCGCCATGTCACCGACTTCGTCAACCCGGTCTTGAGCCGGGATTTCCACCGTCTTGTCGCCATCCGCCAATACAGTCATGGAATCGGTCATATCCACGATCGGCTTCGACACCGAGCGGGCCAGGAAGTAACCGATAGCCACGATAGCGACGGCGCCGATCAGGCCGATGATCACCATCAGCCATTTCAGATGACCGATCACCGCGAAGGCCTCGGCCTCGTCGATCTCCGCCAGCAGGGCCCAGGTGACGCCGTATAGCTGCAAAGGCGCATAGGCGGAAAGTACCGGATTGCCATTGTAATCGATAACGATGTCCCGGCCAGTCTTGCCTGCCAACGCCGCCTTGGCCGCATCCGAGGTCACGCTGCCCTTGGACGGATCAGCGAAGGAGGCGACAACCGAATGATTTTCCGGGTCAAGATAGGAATCCGAACGCATCAGATTATCCTGGCCGATCAGGTAAGTTTCGCCGGTCTGGCCCATGCCTTCGCGCTGTTGCATGATGGCATTGATCGCACCCAGGGAGAGTTGCAGGGCAACCACCACCTCGGTCTGGCCGTTCTTGATCACGGGTTGCGCGATAAAGGCTGCCGGCTCGTTGTTGGAGGGAGCATAGGGCGCGAAATCCGCCAGACCGTATTGGCCACTTTTCAAAGTGCTCTGAACCAACTTGCCCAGACCGGATGAGGCGAATTTACCGTTGACCATGTTGGTCTGATAATCCGACTCCTTGGCCGCCGAATAGAAGACATAGCCCATGGGATCGATCAGGAACAGATCGTAATAGCCGTACAAGTCGACATATTTGGCGTAGAAATCCTTGCCGTTCGCATCAACGGGGACGACCATTTCCTCAATATCCATCTTGGCATTCAGACACCAGGTCACGCCACCGATATCAACCGGGGTATAGGCAATGATGGTCGGCTTCTTGCGATAATCAACAATATAATCAACGCCGGTCTTGCCTTTCTCGAACACTGCCCGCGTGGCATCGGTGAAGACCTTGCCGCTCTTCGGATTGCGGAAGGAAGACACGACAGTACGGTTCTTGGTGTCCAGGCGGCTATCGGAACGCATCAGATAGTCGGGACCGACCAGAATGGTTTCGCCGGATTTACCCAGGCCCGCCGTCTCGCTCATGATTTCGGTGATCCGATCAAGAGGCATCTGGAAGATCAGCACGGCAACTTTCTTGTCGCCATCATAGACCGGCGAGGCGATGAAGCCGGCCGGCGCATCGTAAGATGGCGTGTACAGATCGTAATCCATCAAAGCGAAGCCATCGGCGCTTTTCAGCTTCATGCCTGCATTGTAAGCCCGGGCTAAATTGGAATCCGCCCAGGGACCGTGTTTCAACGAGGTGCCATAATCCAGTTCCTTGAAAACCGAATAGAACACGTTACCGTGCTCGGCATCGACCAGGAAAATGTCGTAGTAGCCGAATTTTTCCAGATAGCTGCGCAAGATCGGGTGGACCTTGGCATGCATCCGGTCATAGCCGGTATCATCACCCAGGCTATCAAGCAGATGTTTGCTACCCAGGGGATTCTTGTTGGCGCGGATGAATTTGTATTGAAAGACGACCGCCTTGTCGCTCAGCTTGGCCACGGTCCCATCGGCGTCATATTTGTGGCCATCATTTTGCTTGGCATACTCGGGGGCAAATTCGCCGGTATAATATGTTTTCAGGGCCACGCGCATTTCATCAAGCTGTTGCGGCGTTACCTCAATCTCTCCCTGATAGCTGTCGAATGCCATGTCGAAAGCATTCGCCGCCTCGACAATCATCTTGTCTTCAGAAAGGGTCAGAACCTGATCACGGATGCCGGCGAAATATCGGCTCACGGCGGACTTCTTGATCTCGCGGATCGCCGTCAATTTCGAGATGGCCTCGGTACGGAGGGTATCGACGGTTTCCATCAACACGCCCATATCGCCCTTACGCTCGGCGAAAAATGTCTCGATTTGCGCTTTCTTAATGCCTCGGACACCTTCCAACTGATTGAAGGCTTGAGTGGATAAGGCATCGGAGGCGCGGTCAAGCGCAACCAGACCAATGATGGCGAATGGCACAATGCCGATCACCAGAAAAGCGGCAATCAGTTTTGGCCCTATTTTCAGACTCTTAAGGCTTAATCCGGACAAGGCGAATTCCTCCAAATATTGCAGCCCGATCGGTTGGCACCCGATAAGGCAATTAGTTTTTGGCCCTCTATACATTTAGAGAGCAGCTACACGGCAACTGACAAACTCACTACATGAACCCGATGGTGTTATTACGCGATTATGCCGTGAATGGATTACCAAGGCCTTAAAATGCAATATTTTCGATTATTAATTTTTTGATTTATCTGAATTATCTAATGTATAGTGAGTTTATTATGTTAATTTTTTTATCCAACCAACTGTTTTTTCTCTAATTTTTCTTTTTTCGATAATTTTTCTAAAAATTCTAATTGCACGTTTTTTTATATACAACTTTTGGCCCATTCATTATGGATATGCATCCTATGAGTAAATATCTTATGGCCAATCCCCCTTATCTTACGTAGGCTGCATATGTAAAAGCGTGGCGCCGAATAGCGTCAGTTGGAGCGCAATTGCCTTTTTCCAGCCCTATAATTCAGCTATGCAGTCCAGATGAATTTATTCCGCGCCTTCGCCACGGTCGGTGGCTACACAATGTTAAGCC
>CAYWYB010000220.1:0-5821 GCA_964462145.1 uncultured Rhodospirillaceae bacterium | reverse complement strand
GCCGCATACTGGGCTTTGTGCGTGACATCCTGATCGCCGGCATTCTCGGTGCCGGACCGGTGGCGGATGCCTTTTTCGTCGCCTTCAAGCTGCCGAATTTTTTCCGCCGCCTGTTTGCCGAGGGCGCCTTCAATGCGGGCTTCGTGCCCCTGTTTTCGGAGCTATTGGCCAATAAAGGCGCCGCGCGGGCCCAGGCCTTCGCCGAACAGGCGCTTAGTGTTCTATTGGGGACCCTGTTCATCTTTGTAACCCTGGCGCAGGTCACCATGCCATGGCTGATGCAGGCGTTGGCGCCGGGCTTTGTCGATGATCCGGAACGTTTTGATCTGGCCGTTGCCTTTACCCGCATCACCTTCCCCTACCTGCTGTTCATCTCCCTGGTCTCGCTGATGGCTGGGGTTCTGAATTCCCTTCGTCATTTCGCCGCCGCGGCCGCAACGCCGGTATTGTTGAATATCTGCCTGATCGCGGCCATTACCCTGCTCTCCCCCCATCTGCCCAGTCCCGGGCATGCCCTGGCCTGGGGTGTCGCCGTGGCCGGGGTGGTGCAACTGGTTTGGCTGTCCGTGGCCTGCCAGCGCGCCGGCATGAACCTGCGCCTGCCGCGCCCGCGCCTGACGCCAAAGATCCGCGAATTGCTGGCATTGATGCTGCCCGCCGCACTCGGTGCCGGCGTGGTGCAGGTCAACCTGGTGATCGACATCATATTGGCATCGCTGTTGCCCAAGGGCTCGGTCTCGTTCCTGTTTTATGCCGACCGTTTGAACCAATTACCCATCGGCGTGGTAGGCGTGGCGGTGGGCACCGCTATTTTGCCCCTGCTGTCCCGCCTGGTGGCGCAAAACGATCAACCCGGCGCACTTCGGGCGCTGAACCGGGCCATTGAATTGACGCTGTTTCTGGCCCTGCCCGCGATGTTCGCGTTTTTGCTGACGGCGGACGAGTTGATCCTGACCCTGTTCCAGCGCGGCCAGTTCGATATTACTGCCGCCCGGGCCACCGCCTTTGCCCTGACCGCCTATGCGGTGGGACTGCCGGCCTATGTTTTGGTCAAAGTACTAGGACCGGCCTTTTTTGCCCGCCGCGATACCCGTACGCCGGTTCTGGTCGGCATTGCGGCGATGCTGGCCAACGTCATTCTGAACCTGATCCTGATGCAGTTTCTGGCCCACGCCGGCTTGGCTCTGGCCACCGCCATCGCGGCCTGGCTGAACGTCGGGCTACTGTCCTGGATCCTCTACCGCCGGGGCGATCTGATACCGGATACACGCTTGATACAGCGGCTGGGGCGGGCTCTGGGCGCGGCCCTGATCATGGCACTGGTCCTGTGGTGGCTGAAGGATCTTTTGGCGGCGCAATTCCTTGCCGACGCCGAGGTACCGCGCATCCTGGCGCTGGCTACATTAGTGCTAGCTGGTATGTTCGGCTACACCCTGGCGGCGGTAATGCTGGGCGCCATACAATGGAACGAGATTAGGGAGCTATTGGCACGACGGCGCTAGAGCGCTATGGATAATCAAACCCTGAAGCATTTTGACGGATTTTCAAATGACCGAACGTAAACCGCTTTCCGGCATCAAGGTATTCGATGCGACCCAAGGCGTGGCCGGGCCCCATGCCACCATGCTGTTGGCCCAACACGGCGCCGATGTCGTCAAGGTAGAGCCCTTAGATGGCGACTGGGGCCGTTCGCTGGGCAAAATGTATGGCGATCTATGCGCCCATGCGGTGACCTTCAACCGCGGCAAACGCTCCATCGCCCTGGATCTGAAGTCCGAAGACGGCCGTGCGGTGGCCCAGAAACTTGCGGCGGAGGCCGATATCGTGGTGGAAAGCTTCCGCCCCGGCGTGATGGCACGTTTTGGTCTCGGCTACGAGGATATCAAGGCAAAGCGGGAAGACGTGATCTATCTCTCCGTCACCGGCTTCGGTCAGGATGGGCCTTATAGCGACCAGCCGGTTACGGATTCGGTGATCCAGGCCTTTTCCGGCTGGATGTCCATAAACCGTGACGCCGAAGGCACGCCACAGCGGATCGGCATGATCGCCGTCGACGTAATGACCGGCCTGTACGCCTATCAGGCGATTTCCTCGGCCCTGATCGGACGTATGCGGTTTGGCGAAGGCGCTTATATCGATTGCTCCCTGATGCAGTCTGCGGCCGCCTTCCAGGGCGCCAAGGTAATGGAGCATTTCATCGAGGACGGCGCACCGCAGGTCCTTTACGTTCCGGTCGGCACCATGAAGACAGCCGACAGCCATATCAACATCACCGCCATGCGCGACCGCCACTATGTCTCGTTGTGCGAGGTGCTGGGTTTGGAGGAATTGATCGACGACCCGCGCTTCAATACCAGGGACAAGCGGGTCGCGCGGGAAGCCGAATTGATGCCCATGATCCGGGCCGAGTTCCTGAAGAAGACCACCGCCGAATGGTGCGAACTGCTGACCGAGGCGGAAGTCATGAATTCAGCTATTTCCGATTACGGCGACTATCTCAAGGACGAGCATGTGGCGGCGGTGAATGGCGTCGCCTGGGTCGAGCATCAGGACATGGGCCGCATACCCATTGTCAATATTCCGGGCATGCCCAAGATCGAGGGCGCGGACGAGTTGACCGAATGCGCCCATATCGGCCAGCATACCAGCACGATCCTGGCCGAAGCCGGCTATGGTGCGGACGAAATCGCCGCCCTCCTCGCCAGCAACGCCGTGGGCGAGAACAGTGCCTGAGGCGAACGGTTGACCGTCACGTCTAGCTGGGCAATAACCGGCCATCCATTTTTTAGGGTCAGGAAACCATGAAGCGAATTTTTTCCGGGGTGCAGCCCACGGGCAACCTGCATTTGGGCAACTACCTGGGCGCAATCCGCAATTTCGCGCGCCTGCAGGACGATTATGAATGCATCTACTGCGTCGTCGACATGCACGCCATCACGGTCTGGCAGGATCCGGCGGAGCTACAGGCCAACACCCGCGAAGTGACCGCCACCTTCCTGGCCGCCGGCATCGATCCAACGCGCCACATCATCTTCAACCAAAGCCAGGTGCCGGCACATGCCGAACTGGCCTGGATCTTCAACTGCGTGGCGCGCCTGGGCTGGCTGAACCGCATGACGCAATTCAAGGAAAAGGCCGGCAAGCATCGCGAAAACGCCTCCGCCGGGCTGTACGTCTACCCCGTGCTCATGGCCGCTGACATCATGGTCTACAAGGCCACCCATGTGCCCGTTGGCGAGGATCAGAAACAGCATTTGGAATTGACCCGGGACATCGCGCAGAAATTCAACAACGATTTCGGCAAGGAAATCTTTCCCATCGTCGAGCCGCTGATCTTTGGCGAAGCCACACGTGTGATGAGCCTGCGTGATGGCGCCAAGAAAATGTCGAAATCCGATCCCTCGGACTATTCCCGTATCACCATGACCGACGGCCCGGACGAGATCGCGCAGAAGATCCGCAAGGCCAAGACAGACCCGCAGCCGCTACCCGAAAGCGTCGAAGGTTTCGAAGGCCGGCCCGAAGCCGCCAATCTGATCACCATCTATGCCGCCCTGGCGGATATGGAGACCGAGGCTGTTCTGGCCGAACATGGGGGTAGGCAGTTCTCTGACTTCAAGAAGGCGTTGACGGACCTGGCGGTCGAGAAATTGGGGCCTGTCGGCTCCGAGATGCAGCGCCTGATGGCCGACCCCGCTCATGTGGATGGGGTTCTAAAGGATGGCGCGGAACGGGCCGAAGCCCTGGCCCGCCCGATCCTGCGCGAAGTCTATGAGGCGGTTGGTTTCCTAAACGTACGTTAAGACTCGTTAACCACGATTTCATCTTTGCGATGCTACATATTCAGCCTCCCGGCGGTTTTTTTGGGCGATCCCATGGCCGGGCGCGAAAGGCTTTGAATGATGGGCAGCGGAAAAAGCACGGGCGAAAAGATCGCGGACGAGATTGCACGGGCTTCGTTGCATAAAGACGATGCATGCCTATCCGGCACTGATCAGCCCGAGAAACATTCATTTCCCGTAAGAACCATCGAAGCCAACCAGAAGATTTTCGACGAGAACGATGTTGCGGACACGGCCTATATTCTGCGCAGCGGCGCGGTGGACATCCGCATCGGCACCCTCGGCGATAACCCCAGCGTTCTAACCACGATCCAGGTCGGCGATGTTTTTGGTGAACTGGCGTTGCTGGAAGAGCGCAACCACAACGCGGCCGCCGTTACCACGGAACGCTGCGAAGTCCTGGAAATTCCGCGCAAGGAGTTTCTCAACCGTCTGGGCGCCTCGGATCTAGTCATGAAGACCGTGGTCGTTCACCTCTCCCGCCGCCTTAGCGAAACCACCGCCGAGCTGGAAGAACTCCGCAAGGCCCGCTGGGCCGGCTGAGGAGCGAAAAACCACCCGGCCGCCAACCCAGTCCCAATCATTGTGCCATTACGCCGCCTGCATTTTCTCCAGGAAGGTTCCGACTTTCTGCCGCAACTCGTTGGCGTTGGCATTCAGTTCCTGTGCGTAGCCGAGAACATCCGTGGCACTCTCGCCGACCTGGCCCGCGCCATCGGTGATGCTCTCCATGGTATCGGAGACTTCACGGGTGCCCTGGGCCGCCTGCGCCGCGTTGGAGCTGATCCCCTCCGTCGCCGCGCCCTGCTGCTCCACAGCCGCCGCCACGGCGGAGGTAACCTCGCTTATTTCCCCGATCACCGTGGACACTTGTTCGATCGCGCCGACGGCCTCCCGTGTGAGATTTTGCACATCGCCGATCTGCGCCGAAATTTCCTCGGTCGCCTTGGAGGTTTGCGAAGCCAGGTTTTTCACTTCCGAGGCGACAACGGCAAAGCCCTTGCCCGCCTCGCCCGCGCGCGCCGCTTCGATCGTTGCGTTAAGCGCCAGCAGGTTGGTTTGCTCGGCAATCTCATTGATCAAGCCGATTACTTCGCCAATCTTGCCCGCACCGCTTTCCAGGCCGGTCATGATCGCCGTGGCGCTTTCCGCCGCGGTCGATGCATTGCCCGATATAGCGGTTGAATGCGACATCTGTTGCGAAATTTCCTGTACCGACGAACTCAGCTCCTCAGCCGAAGCGGCAACGGTCTCGACGTTGGCCGTGGCGCTCACGGCGGCGGCGGAAACGACGCCTGATTTCTCGCTATTGCCGGAGCTAACCGTCTGCATGCTCTCGGCACTATCCTGAAGATGGGCGGCGGAACCGGACAATCCTTCGAGAAAACCTTCTATATCGCCCTCGAAGTCTTGCGCCAAGCTGGCGCGGCGGTTGGCGAGACGGGTACGGGCCCCTTGCTCTATATCCGTACCAGCCCGTTTCAGGTCCATGCTGATCATGGATTCCTTGAAATCCTGCACCGAGCGCGCCATGCGCCCGATGTCGTCCTTTTTATGTTGGCCAAAAATCTCCGCCGAGGTATCGCCCTTGCTAAGCAGCCCCAGGGATGTTTGCAGCAGGCCCAGAGGTTTGACAATGGACTTGATCAAGACAAAGGCGAATAAGGCAATGGCCACCAGAAACACCACCGAAATTATCAACAACGTATAGAACGCCACCGAGGCCGAGGTACGCGCCTGCCTCGCCCTTTCCGCCAGATCCTTCGACAGATAATCCTCAACCTGTTTCAGCTTGTTGATTTTCTTGGTCATGGTGTCAAACCAATCGGTGCCCTTAATGCCCCCGGTATGGCCCGTCGCTGGACTGTCGAGGGCTACCTTGCGCCAGGCATTTACCTGTTCAACGGCGGCGCCGGCGACTGTCATGCCGGCAAATTCGAGAACGGCCCGCGAGGCGCCCGCCTCGAACACTTTGTAAT
>CAYWYB010000219.1:0-9030 GCA_964462145.1 uncultured Rhodospirillaceae bacterium | reverse complement strand
ATGTTCTGATTGCGGCCGCGCAGGGCCTTGTGCCTTTCAACCAATTCGCCTTCGTGGCGGCGCAATTCCTCTGGCGGCAGATCTCGCAGTTCCGACATGATACGGACGTCCTCCTGGCAAGCGTTATGACTTAGCTTCTATCTAAGTAGCGTTGCGCCGGGACGCAACAGATTGAAAGATTTGCCGCCCTAAAAAATGCCGACTTCCAGGCCGGCGGCCATTGCCGCGCCCAGCTCGTGGCATTGTACGACACAGTCTCCCCGGCAATCGCCACGTAAAATGATCGGCTCCTGCACGGCGCGCCAGCGCAAACCGGTCACGATAGTCTCCACGCCCCGCCTGGTGCCCGTGCCGTCGTGGCCGGCGCGGATGAACAGGCAATAGGGTGTGCCTTGGGTCTCTTCCAGGCAGGGGTAATAGCTGCGGTCAAAAAAATCCTTCAGGGCGCCGCTCATATAGCCCAGGTTTTCCGTGGTGCCGAGGATGATGCCGTCCGCCGCAAGCACGTCATCGGGCCCGGCCTCGAACGGGCTGCGCGCGATGATTTCGATCTCACTGCTAGCGCCGGCACCCGCGACCACGGCGTCGAACAAGCGCTTGGTATTCGGTGAAGGTGTATGCACGATGATGAGAAGCCGGCTTTTCATCGCCCGATAATACTAGGCTTCAAGCTCAGTGTCCCAGTAGAGAAAATCGCTCCAGGATTCGTGCAGATAGTTGGGCGGAAAGGCCCGGCCCTTGTCGTGCAGCTGGCGCACCGTGGGCTGATGCGGCGCGCTGCGCGGATGCATATCGCAGGCCCTTGGCATGCGTCCGCCCTTGCGCAGATTGCAGGGCGCGCAGGCGGCGACGACGTTTTCCCAGGTGGTGCGTCCGCCCCGGCTGCGCGGAATGACATGGTCAAAGGTCAAATCATGGCTGGCGCCGCAATACTGGCAGACAAACCGGTCACGCAGGAACAGATTGAAGCGCGTGAAAGCGGGATATTTCGCAGGCTGAATATAGCGTTTCAGGGCAACGACCGAAGGCAGTTCCATGGCGAAGCCGGGCGAGCGGATGATCCGGTCATAGGCCGAGAGCACCTGCACGCGTTCGAGAAACACCGCCTTCACTACTTCCTGCCAGGACCACAGGGACAAGGGGTAATAGCTCAACGGCTGATAATCAGCGTTGAGTACAAGGGCGGGGCAACGATCGAGTGAGGCCTCCATTTCCTTCCTGCCTTAATCAGTCAAAAATCACGACGAACTCACGATACCATGCGACTCAGGTGATTTTCGCAATTTGACACCGATTATGCTAGAGCAATTTTCGAAATGTGGGGTTGGGTCGCTGCCAAACCACTAGGTGTCGTGGTTTAGCCCGCAGTCTCGCGCCGGGTAATGTGGCGATAGTGCAGCCATAACAGGCGCGCGGCATAGGTGCGGTAGGGGCGCCAGGGTTCGGCCAGGGGGCCCATTTGCTTGATCGTGGGCCGCTCCGCCAGGCCAAGCAGGTCGCGCGCCGCTTCCATCAGGGCGACATCGGCGGCGGGCCAGATGTCGGGCCGCTGCATGACGCCAAGCAGATAGACCTCCGCCGTCCATCGGCCAATGCCCTTGATCTGGACGAGATCGGCGATCACCGCCTCGTCCGCCATGCCGCGCAGCTTGCGGAAGTTCAGGCTGCCCGATGCCACCGCCTCGGCCAGGCTGCGGGCATAGGCGGCTTTTTGCCGGGACAGACCGAAGGCCCGCAAGGCATCATCATCAAGGGCCAGGACAGCGCCTGGGTTGACCGTGCCGAGACCACGGCGCAGCCGGCCCCAGATGGCATCGGCGGAGGCGATCGAGACCTGTTGCTGGACGATGATTTTCAACACCGTTTCGAAACCGCCCGGCCGCTTGCGCGAGGGTGGTTCGCCAAGGCGGCGCAGAACCTCGGCGAAGCGCGGCTCCAACAGCCCAACCTGGTGGAAACCGTCCTCTATCGGTTTAGTCGTCATCGGCGGGCGGTGGCCCCGGCGGGCGGGCGCTGTCCAACAGTTCGAGGACCTGGCTCAACAGGGCGCCGGTCTTTTTCTGGTAGTCAGGCAGATCCATCGCGCGCCAGTCATAGAAACCCTTGCCGGTCTTGGCGCCAATATTTCCGTCGGCATATTTCTTCTGCACCACCGGGCTTGGCTCGCGGCTGAGATGCAGGGTCGGGATCAATTCCCGCTGCGCCAGGGCGTGGGTATCCAGGCCGGAGATATCTTTTTGCTCGATCATGCCGGTTACGCTCATGCGCGGGCCCAACAGTTGCTTGGCGGCCAGGTCAATATCGGCGGCGGTGCAGATACCCCGGTCGATCAGGCTATAGGCCTCGTGATAGATGGCTTGCTGCAGGCGGTTGATCAACAGCCCGTCGACCGGTTCCGACAGCGCGATGGGCTGCTTGCCGGCCTGGCGCAGCAGCGCAAGGGCCGTTTCGATGGTGGCTTGGTCGCTTTGCGCCACGGCGGCGACCTCGACGATAGGGGTGACGTCGGCGGGCTGGAAATAATGCATGCCGCAGAATTTCGCCGGATAACGCAAGGCATCCGCCAGAGTTTGCAGGGGCAGGGACGAGGTGTTAGAGGCAATGATCGTGTCGCCCTGATAGGCCGCTTCGATCTGAGCGTTCAGCTCCAGTTTCAGGTCCATCACTTCCGGAATAGTCTCGACGATCAGCTCCGGCGCGGCCTCCGGCAGGGCGCCCAGGACGTCCACGCCCGGTTCGACGCCGCTGACGGCACTTGGGTTGCGGCTCAATATCGCGGTCTTCAGGCCGGCCCTCGCGAATGACAACGCAATGCCTTTCCCCATGACGCCCGAACCTGCAACCAGGACCGCAATCGTGCTATCTGACATGTTAGTCTCCCTCAATTCACTGTTGCCCCTCTGATAACCCAATAGGCCCTCGCTTGTCACCGACCGACGTTTTAAGATTTGCCCCCAGCCCAACCGGCCCCTTGCATTTGGGCAACGGGTTTTCGGCGCTGTACAGTTTCGCGGCGGCGCAACGTTTGGGCGGGCGGTTTTTATTGCGGGTGGAGGATATCGATCAAACCCGCTGCCGGCCCGAGCACGAGGCCGCCATGCTGGCGGATCTGGCTTGGCTGGGGCTGGAATGGGAAGAACCGGTGCGCCGCCAATCAGAGCATATGGCGGACTATGCCAAGGCGCTGGCAACCCTGGCGAAGGCCGGCCTGAGCTATCCCTGCTTTTGCACCCGAAAGGAAATCGCCCGGGAAATCACTGCCGCGCCATCGGCCCCCCATGGGCCCGACGGCGCGCTTTATCCGGGCACCTGCCGGGGACTCTCGGTGGCGGAGCGCGAGGATCGGATCGCCGCCGGCGCGGCCTATGCTATTCGCCTTGATTGCGGCCTGGCCGCCGACCGGGCCGGCCCCGGTCTGTATTGGCACGATCAGCAACAAGGCCGACAGGATTTGCAGCCCGGCCTGCATGGCGACGTGGTCTTGGCCCGCAAGGATACGCCCACGTCCTATCATCTGGCCGTTACTGTGGACGATGCCTTGCAGGGCATCACCATTGTGACCCGCGGAGCCGATCTGTTCGCGGCCAGCCACGTGCATCGGCTGTTGCAGGCGTTGCTGGACCTGCCGACGCCTTTGTACGACCATCACCGCCTGATACTCGATGACGAAGGGACCCGCCTGGCCAAACGTCATGGTGCCGTCAGTCTGACGCAACTGCGCGATGAAGGCCGGGACTCGGCGGAATTACGCCGAACCTTGGGGTTTGAAAGGATGCCGCATGCCTGAGGCCCTGCTGATACCACCCGATACGGAAATGGGCGCGGCGATGCTGGCAGCCGCCGAGACCCGGCGGCTGATCTTTTTCGCCGGCCTGCCGGGGGTGGGCAAATCGCTGTTTCTGCAACAACAGACCCTGATGGCGGCACGGGCGGGCCGGGTGGTGCATTTGCTGCAATGGGATATTGCCCGGGCAGCCTTCGAGACCGAGGCTGTTTTGACCAAGTACCCGGAGGTTGACGGGTTCACCCATCCCATCATCCGCAAGGCGGCCGGCCTGTGGGCCCGGCACGCGGTGGAAAAATGGGACCAGGCATTCACCGATCCGGAACATTTGCTGATTGGCGAAGTGCCGCTGGTCGGCAATAGGTTCGTCGAACTGGTACAACGTCATGTCGACCCGGTGGAGCCGCTGTTGGGCGGGGAAGGGGCCATATTCTTCGTGCCCGTGCCGTCGGCGCCGGTCAGGGCGAAGATCGAAGCCAAGCGCCAGGCATCGATCGCCAATCCAAAGCATTCCAATGAAAGCCGCGATGCGCCGATCAATGTGCTGGAGCAGATCTGGCACGAGGCCAGGAACACCGCCGCCGCGCTTGGCCTTGTGCGCGAGGCGGAGACAGCCGCCGGCACCGGCTATGATCCGCTGACATACGAGCGCCTGTTCGCCCATATGCTGCAACATCGGAACCGCCATATATTGCATGTGGATACGCTTTACCCCGCCGCCGCCTCGGTTTACGAACTTGGCGTGCCGACCCGCGAGCTCGCCGCATCGCCGGCGGAAATCTCGGCAATCATGGCGGATTTGGAGAATTCCCAAGGCCTGGACATGATCGCTAAATCTGTCGCGGACTGGCACCAAGTCTGACGCGCCGCTCCTTGTGCCCGCAGGATATTGGCGGCGGCACTAAAATCATCCCGGTGCTATCCCGCTGTAAATTCACACTTGGGTGGTATTTGCCATAATAATTGACTAGCATTGATAACAATGTTCGGGGCCTGGGGAGGCAACAATAGGGGCAAGAGACATGGCGCCATCACGCCGGCAATTTCTACTCGCGACGACCGCCGCGGCGGGCATGGCCGCGCTTTTGGGCCGGGGCACCTTTGCCCAGGCCGCCAATCGTTCGCATGCGATGCCGCCGCAAGTGCGCGCGGATATCGGCGCCGGCAAGAGCGTCGCGGTCATCGGCGCCGGCATCGCTGGCCTGACGTCGGCCTATTATCTGGCCAAAGCCGGCTTCGAGGTGACCGTGCTCGAAGCCAACGACCGCTACGGCGGCCGTAGCCTGACGCTCAGACCGCAAGCCGATATCTACAAGAAATACTACAAAGAGAGATATGACATCGGCGAGGACACCTACGCCGACCGCTTCCAGGAAGTCGGTGGCCCGTTGCAGATTTGCCGCTTCTTTGATGACGGCTGGGACCGGCGGCCCGGAACTTATCCGGAGGAGCTGTTCCTCAACGCGGGGCCGGGGCGCATCCCCAGCTTCCACATTGCGGTGCTTGGACTGGCCCGTGAACTGAAGGTCGAGATGGAGCCGTTCATCTTTGCGACACGGGCCAATTTGCTGCAATCGAACGCCTTCAACGGGGGGCAGCCGATGCAACTACGCCGGATCAAGCATGACCTTCGCGGCGAGATTTCGGCATTGCTGGCGAAACTGGAGGGTGACGGAAAGCTGGCGCCCTATCTCGGCAGCGCCGACCGGCAGTCATTTCTGCGAATGATCAAGGAATTCGGCGATCTGAAGGGTGACCCGGAAGACGCCGGCGAATATTTGTACTACGCCGGTTCCAACCGGGCCGGTTACGCCGTTCTGCCAGGGGCTGGGCGCCGACCGGGAAAGCTGCATCCGCATGTCGGCCTGGAAGATATCCTGGCCTCCGGCTTCTGGAACAAGGAGATCTTCTACGACATGCGGTCCTATTGGCAGACATCCCTGCTGCAACCAAAGGGCGGCATGGATATGCTCTGGCAGCGTCTTCTGAAACAACCGGTTGGCGCGGACGGCAAGAGCCGGGTGCGGGATTTGGTCAAGCTGGGCAGCCCGGTCACGACCATTGCCAATGTGGCCGATGGTGGGAAAGTGAAGGTCGCATGGTCGGGGCATCGTCCGGGTGAGAGATCGTTCGATTTTTGCATATCAACCATGGCGCCGAACCTCCTGGCACGGGTTGCAAACAATCTCCCGGCGGATTTTACCAAGGCGCTGTCACAGGTAAATGAAATGGCGGCCTGCAAGGTTGGCTGGCAGGCGCGCTACCGCTTTTGGGAGCGGGAGAATAGAATTTATGGCGGCATAAGCTGGACCAAATCGCCAATCAGCCAGATCTGGTATCCGTCGGATGGATTTTTCAGCCGGACAGGTACTTTGACCGGTGCCTATAACCGGGGCGAACCAGCAGCTAAATTCGGCGAACTGAGCCACCCCGAACGCCTGGAACGGGCATTGCGGCAAGGTGGGCAACTGCACGATAGCTTCCGGGACAAGGTCTACCCGGAACGGGGCGTCTCGATCGCCTGGCAAAACATGCCGTATTTCGCCGGCGGCTGGGCGGATGAGACGGCGGAAAGCCAGCCCGATATCTATCGCCGCATTACGGACCTCCCACAGGGCCGCGTATTTCTTGCCGGTGATTTTGTTTCCTACATGCCCGGCTGGATGGAAGGGGCGGTGCGCTCGGCTCACATGGCCGTCGAGGGCATCGCGAACTTGGCAGCGGTGCCGAAAGGCAAATAGAGCGCTCGAGCACGTTTACTAAACACAGGGCCATTTGATGGCATTCCTGGGCCGTTCGGGTAGGCGCGCTGCGCCGCGCGATGTGGGACATCGGGCAAGCAGCGCAACGCCGCCGAACGGCCCGGGAATGCCACCGAAGGCCGGCTTCTCCGCTTCCGAGGCGTCGTTGTGCTTCTTTGCCGATGTCCCACATCGCCATGCGAAGCACGCCTAGCCACAAAAACGGAGAAACCGGTCAAATGACCCTGTGTTTAGTAAACGCGCTCTAGTTAACGGGCACCGGCGGCACGCAGCAGGGCGATGATTTGGGTCTCTTCCTGCGATTTGGCGCGTCGCAGGGCGTTGATGCCATAATTATCGGTGACATGGACATCCGCCTTGCTGGCGATCAGGTCCGCGACAATATCTTCATAGCCATTCCAGGCGGCCCGCATCAGGGGGGTCAGGCCGCCTTCGCCCCGCACATCGACCAATGCCGCTTCCCGCAGCAGCGTCTTGATGATGCCTCTATAGCCATTGATGGCGGCCCAGGATAATGCCGTGCGGCCTTGATTATCCGCTGCATTGATGTCTACCCCGGCATCCAACAGGGAGCGGAGCACACGATGATGGCCCCGCCAGGCCGCCATGATCATGGGGGTGCGGCCTTCGTCATCGATCGCATTGGCATCCACGCCCGATTGTAATAATTCCTCCACCGCCTCCAAATTTCCTTCGGCTGCGGAAAGCTGCAAATCCTGCTCCTTCTGGGGTTGGTTGCTCAGATCCATGGGTGGCATCATCTCCCGCATGGCCCGTGTCCGACGACGGGATTCTTCAAGTTTGGCAAGCTCCATATGCGCGCCTAGCATCGCCTTGGCTTTTGCGGCGCCCTTACTGCCCAAGTTTGCGGCTAAACTGTACAGGACGTGGGCTTCGAGCATTTCCTCGCCCTTGCCCTTGCCGTCGTCCTCGCTCTCGCCGCCGCCCGCCAGCTTCATTTCAGCCAGGCGCAACATTGCCGGCACGTTGCCTTGTCTGGCGGCGTTGCGGAAAAACTCCTCCGCCCGCTTTTTGTCCTTCGGGACGCCGCGCCCCTCGGCCAGGGCGCGGGCCATGTTGTATTGCGCCATGACATAGCCGCGGTCGGCGGCGCGTTCATACCGCTCGGCCGCCTTTTTCGCCGCGCGTGAGTTACGGTCTTCTTTGGACATGGCATAGCCGTCGTCTTCGTGCCCCATGCGGGGTTCGTTGTTCCTGGCGGCGCGGATCGCCCCGGCAGCAGAGGGCTTAATCGGGCGATCCAGATACGGCACTTTTCGATGGATAGGCCGGCGGTCGGCTTCAAGCTTTGGCTCTGGCTCTGGCTCTGGCTTCGGCTTCGGCTTTAGCTCTGGCTTCGGCTTTAGCTTGGCGATGGTTTTCGCTGGTTTTGCAAGCTCGTCGGTAGGCGGCAATTTCCGTTTTGCTGGCTTTTCGGGAATTTTTTTGGCCGACGGTTCCATCTTGGCCCGATCTATCTTGGTCTCCAGCGTGGTTTTCGCTATTTCTTCAAGGGGCTTCTCGACCTTCGGATCAGGCTCGGCCGCCTGATCAGGCCTGGGTTCTTCTCGCGGCGTCGGTTGCTCCGGGGTCGTTAGCGGTTCCGCAAGGTTTTGCTTCGGTTCCGGTTCCTCGAAAACCATCGAGATTTCGATCATGTCCAGCAGTTGCGCGGGTGGCGGCGCGAAAAAGACAAACGGATATAAAATGAGGATGTGCAGCATGAAGCTTGCAAGGTAGGCCATCGGCCAATCCGAGAAAGACGGAGGCGCGCCCCGAAGGCTTTTGTTATCCGCTGTTGTCATCGATACTGAACCAAGACTACTAACATTTACGCGCGACAACGCATTGGCCGTATGGCCAATTTTCTGGATAGCCCTCAAATCCAGCGATGATTATACCACAATTTCTTGGAAAACGTAACGGTTTGTTAATGTTTTTGCAAAATCGAATGCATCCACCGGCGTTTTAAACGTCGTAATCTGGGGCGCCTGTTGCGCCTGAATTTCTTGGGAAAGCGGCGCGGATCATGCCCTGACACCTCTGGACCGCCGCCGCCTGCGCCGGAGGAAGGGTAACGGGGACGGCCACTCTCACAAGAAGCCTGGGGCACTGATCCGCGCCTGTCATTATATGTAGTACCGCAAGGATCGCCGGACATTGATGGGCATCACACTTGGGGCCGAATTATCCGGCTTTTTTTGGAATTCATCTGCCCGGAAAAGGCAACGGCGGCCGACGAATCCGCCGGCCGCCGTCAGGTACAGAGGCGGGTCAATATCTGGCCCACCGATGCCAGCGGGGAGGGGTACTCGACATCGGGCCCCTGAGCCGTTAATCACAAGACCTATTCGTTTTGTGCCATTAGCAGATGGCCCCGATGGCGAATTTGGCCAGTGACCGCGGTCACCGATTGGCCGCTTTCATGGCCGCCGCCGGGGTTGTTTGAGCAAGTAAAGATGAGGACTATCATGCAAGCTGCCC
>CAYWYB010000218.1:0-9047 GCA_964462145.1 uncultured Rhodospirillaceae bacterium | reverse complement strand
GACATCCGCACGGGGCTGGAAAATACCCCGGAGGTTTTCCGCGCCATGCTGGAAGGCGGCAACTTCGGCAAGACCATGATGCAGGTCGCGGACGATCCGACGAAGTGAACTGCCAGGCGCCGCGCTGATTTACCCGCTGGATGAGGCTCTTTCAGAATAGCCAAATAATGGCGATCGGGATCAAGATTTGCTGCACGGAGCATCTTCCAGGCGGCAATAATTTCCCAGTGCAACGATGTATCCCTGAAAAGCTGGGTGAAAAATAACGAAAATTCAAAGAGTTGGCGGACCCTTTGAAGTCCATGCAGCTGGCATGATTCTTGCGTATCTCCTCTTAGGCGCGCGGTGCTTCGACCGCGCGGAACTGGACTTCGAGGAGTATGGGAACTTAGTCATGGTTCTTTCCGTCAACACAAATGCCGGCGCCATGATGGCGCTGCAAAATCTTTCCAAGACCAATGCTGCCATGGAGAAAACGCAGTTGGCGATCACCACCGGCCTTCGGGTCAGTGGTCCGAAAGAGGATGCTTCGTCCTATGCCATCGCGCAAAACATGCGCGGCAATATTTCCGGTCTGGGCGCGGTGAGAACCGCGCTGGCCAACGGCGAGGCAACCGTTAATACCGCCATTACTGCTGGCAAGTCCGTTGCCGATCTGCTGACGGAGATGAAGGCCAAAGTGGTTCAGGCCAATCAGGCCGGTCTTGATTCCGCCTCCCGCACCTCCCTGCACAATGCTTTCGTCGCTCTACGTAATCAGATCACGACAATCGTGACCTCGGCCGAATTCAATGGCACCAATTTAATTGATACGAGCGCCAGCGGCACTTCGGTCCTGAGTACGGTTGATGGATCAACGATCTCTGTGTCGGCGCAAAAGCTGGACATCACGAATTTGGCGCTGGTTACTCAGGTGTTGAACACATCAGCCGGCGCGGCGACCGCTCTGACGGCCGTCGACTCGGCGATTACCTCCGTGTCGGACAAGCTCGCGGCTCTGGGTTCGGTGGCCAAACGGATCGAAGTGCAATCCGAGTTCTCCACCAAACTGACGGATATTCTGAAAGCCGGCGTGGGAACCCTGGTCGATGCCGACATGGCGGAGGAGAGCGCCAAACTGCAGGCGTTGCAGATCAAGCAGCAGCTGGGTGTGCAGGCCCTGTCCATCGCGAATTCCAACCCGCAGGCAATTCTGTCCTTGTTCGGTTAAGAATACCAATCTGCCCACGGAAGGACCGCCCTCCGCATCGCGCCGCGCATCTATCGGCATGCCTACTCCGCCTGGGACAGGGTGATCACGGTGATCTCCGAAGGGGCGCCAAAGCGCTTTGGCGGGCCCCAGTATCCGGTGCCCCGGCTGGTATAGACCCACATTCCCCCGTGCCGGTGCAGACCGGCGACATAGGGTTGTTGCAGTCGCACGAAATAATTCCATGGCCAGAACTGGCCGCCATGAGTGTGACCGGACAGTTGCAGGTCGGCGCCGGCGGCCTCTACCGCTTCCGCGGAACGGGGCTGGTGCGCCAGCATGATTTTTGGCGCGCCTTCGGGGCTTTGCAATAGTGCCGCCCGTGGGTCGGAGACATGGGCGTGGTTTGAATTGTTGGCGCTGAAATCATTGATGCCGGCCATGACAAGTTCCGCGCCGTTGTGCGGCAGCACCATGTGGGCGTTCAGCAGCGGTTGCAGGCCCAGGCGGCGAAAGGCGGCAATCCAGTCTTCGGCGCCGTGGTAATATTCATGATTTCCGGTAACCACAAAGACACCGTGCCGGGCGCTCAAATCGGCCAGGGGCGCGGCTTCATCGAACAAGCGGGCGCTGTAGCCATCCACGATATCGCCGGTCAGGGCGATCGCGTCCGGCTTCACCTCGTTGACCCGGTTGACGACCGCCCGCACGAAATTGCGCCTGATGGTGGAGCCGATATGTAAATCGGAAATCTGGGCAATAGTGAATCCCGCCAGCGCCGGCGGCAGATGCTGTATGGGAATGGTGACGGGGACCACCTTTGCCACGCGCCGGGCATTGAAAAATCCAATCATGCTGACGACGGTGGCAAGGCCCAGAACCGTAACCGCGCTTTCCTGTTTCCAGGCTGCCGCGTTTGGCAGCAGCATGGCGGCATCACGCATGAGCGTGAAAACCAGCAGCGATGAAGCCCACCCCATGGTCAAGCCGCCGGCCCAGGTCAGGCGATCGACCACGGTTTGGTTCATGAAAAAGACTCTTGAAAGGGTGCCGAACGGGATAATCAGGGATGACAGGAGCAGCCCCAGGCCGCCCAGGATTTGCCACTCGCGCTCAACCGGCAAGTCGGGCAGCAGGCGCCAGGCCAGATAGATATGCAGCAGGAAGATTATCTGAAAGGCGCGAATGGCAAAGCGGCGCGAACCCGCCCGTCTGCGGTGGGCAAAGGTCGCCGTGTCTTGTACATGGTCGGTGGCCATTCGTTCAGTACAACCCTATAAGCCTGCGCCGGCGTCAGTCTAACGCTTGGCGGTTTGGGGAGCCATGCCGGATCACCGTCCCGGGTGCCGTTCAGGCGGGCTGTTTCAGCCGCTCTTCAGAGGCGCCGGCGCCGCCGTCCATGACCTTTAGATCCGCGTTCAGGACCACGCCGGGGCAATGGATGCCCATGGGCCGGCCTTCTGCGTTCAGGCCCTGTTGTTCCGCATAGGCCGCCGGCATCGCCGGCCCGCCGGCACAGGCCAGCCAAAGGCGCAGCAGATGGCGCTGTTTGCCAGGCTCGTCCCAATCCTCGAAGGCGGTACGGCTGTGCAGGATGCTGTGGTTGGAGACGAATTGCATATCGCCGGGGCCGAATTTTATGTCCAGGTGGAATTCCGGACCCTCGGCAAGGGCGTCGAGATAGTCGAATGCCTCTTCCTGTGCCTCGGTGATCCGGGGCACCTCGTCAAACCTTTGTGCCTTGCGGACGCCGCTGCGGACGAAATTCGTGAACATCCGGCCCTCATGGGGATTGAACACAGGCATGGCAAACCATGGCTTGCGGCCTGCCGGAATTTCATCCCGCCTATCCCGGTAAGACGGCTGCAGCAAAACGCGGGCCAGATCGGGCCGCCGCTCGGCCATGGCATTGTACAGCGCGACGGAGGAGACCAGGCTGGATAAACCGCCCGATTTTGATGTCCGCACCGACAGCAGGGCGACGATATCGCCGGAATCACAATGATAGGGCAGCCGCGCGTTGGACTGATAGCCGCGCGCGCTGGGGACTTCGGGGTCAAAGCCCAGGTCACGGACATGGCCCAAAGCGTGCCCCTTGGCGTTCTGCGAGACGGCGGCGCCCACATGCGCGCCCACCGCCCAGAACGCGCGGGCGGCTTGCTCCAGGGAATAGCGCTCGATGGGAAAACCGGTGATCAGCATGAAGCCGTGGCCATGCAGGACAGCCTCGCGCATCTCCGCCAGGCGGGGCGCCAAATGGGGCAACGGCGCATCCGCCTTGGTGATGTCGACGATTGCGGAAGTTTCCAACGCGGTGATGGCCCGGTCCAGATCGTCGATTTCCGCCCCCGTCAGCGCGAGCGTCCACTTTTCCGGCGTCCGCGCCAGTTCAGGACCATTCCAGGCGCCGCCGAAACGCGGCAGATCATCAGACATATGAATTCCCCCAAGAGACATTTGTCCGCCATTATCCAGGATCGGCCGCGTTTGGTAAACGGTCCTATCTGATCTTGCGAATTTTGCGCGCGGTTTTCTGCGCATCCTGTAGACGTTTTGCCTTCTCCGCTTGGCTCTCGGTATCTTTGCTGGGCTTGTCTTTCTCTTCACCGGATGACTTCGCTGTTTTGCCTTTTGTCTGCTCGGACGAGGTGGCTTTCTTGTCGGCGGTATCACCTGCCGCCGCCACGATGAAAACGGACGTCCAGAAGACGAGTATGAAAGAGACGATGACGCGTAAAATAAGGCGGTTAGCCATTCTTCCCCTCCCAATCAAACAGTGCTCAAAGCGTATTTTTGTAGATCCTGCCGTCCTTCATGATGACCTTCAGGGTCTTGATCGGCTTCCAGTCCGGCTCCGCGTCAAACCATGCCTTGGCCCCGCCAATGACGGAAATATCTTCCAGCGGGTTGCCGTCCACGACAAGCAGGTCCGCGTAAGCGCCCGCCTCGATCACCCCTTGTTTGCCGGCCTGATATGGATTTCGCGGGCCGGAAAGTACCAGCATCTCCCCGGCGGTGGAGGTCAACTGTTTCAGGACTTCGAAATTGCTGTCGAAGGTCTGCGTCCGCCACCAGATTTCGTAGCGCCGCGCCCGCTCGGCATCGGCGAACGGGCCGACATAGTCGGAGGCGAAGACAACCTTGACCTTGTTTTTTAGGAGATTGCGGCCGAAATCCTTGAATTTCTGCCCCAGTTCCTTGACTAACGGAATCTTGGCGGGAGGCATCAGCGGGTTCTTGGCTAGATCGGGCGATATCCCCCACATTTGCGGCACCACGTAGCCGCCCGCCGCCGCGATGTCTCGCATGGTCTTCTCCGAGATGAAAAAGCCATGCTCGAAGGTCTTGACGCCGCAACTCAACAAACGGGCCACGGAACGGTCGGTGAAGACATGGGCTGCGACGTAGGTGCCCCAATCCTTGGCCGCCTCGGCGATGGCGCAGATTTCTTCTTTCGAATATTGCGTCGTGTCGATGGGATCAAAGCGTGAGGAGCCGCCGCCGCCCGCCATAATCTTGATCTGGGTGGCGCCAAGGCGCAGGTTCAGGCGCGTTGCTTTCAGCACCTCCGGCACGCCGTCGGCGACCATGCCAAAGCCAAAGCGTTCGAAATTCGGCAGGGAGTCCTTGTTGTTGATGGAGAAGGTGGTATCGCCACGTTCGCGGAAATCACCATGCCCGGAAGTTTGCGAGATGAATGCGCCGGAAGGATATATGCGCGGGCCGGGGTGTAGGCCGGAATCTATGGCCCGCTGGATGCCGAACGCCGGGCCGCCCATGTCCCGCACGGCGGTAAAGCCATCCATCAACGCCCGCCGGACGACCGTTACCGCGTTGTAGGATATGTCCGTGATATCCAGGTCGGTTTCGATCTTGCCATAGATGTCGTTGATCATGATATGGGCATGGCCGTCGATCATGCCGGGCATCAGCGTACCCCCGCCACCGTTGATGGTCGTGGCGTCACCTCGTGCCTTGATGCCCTCGCCGACAGCCTTGATAAGCTGGCCCTCGATCAGAACGTTCATGCCCGTGGTAAGCTTGGGAGAGGTGCCATCAAAGATATTGACGTTGGTGAACAGGGTCTGCGGTGGCGCCTTGTTGTCGGCGGCGAACGCCCCGCCCGCAAGGATACCAGAGAAAAGCAGGGCCGCTGTTGCGCTGGCCGTCCGCGACAAATGGCTCATATCCAAGTCCTCCCCACGGAAATTCCTTGCCGTCATGCTTCGTCAAAAAGTTGAATTAGACCGGAATTGGCGCGAAGCAAGCGCCCGGATGACGATGAAATATTTCCGCCGCCCCTTGATGCGGCTACTATTTGCCTCCGACGACATGTCCGAACAGACGAGGGAATCCCGCAATGGCCAAAGCCAAAGCTAAAAACAGCCCCGCCTTGATCGCCGACCTTGGCGCCATTATCGAGGAGCTCGACAAACGGGGCCGGCTGGTCCGGGTTCGCTCCCAGGTCGATCCCAAGTTTGATCTGGCGGGCATTGCGGCCAAATACGAGGGCGGCCCCAAGGCGGTCCTGTTCGAAAACGTCAAGGGCTACGACCAGCCGGTCTTCATGGGGCTGTATTGGTCGCGGGAGCTGTTGGGCGATATTTTCTCCCGCGATGCGGACGACATGCCGCAATATATCTCGGACTGTATCGGCAACTGGCAGGCCAATCCGGTTGACCCGGTTGTGGTCAAGACCGGACCGGTGCTTGATGTCACCGAGCGCACGGTGAATTTGAAAAAACTGCCCGTGCCGACCCATGCCCTGAAGGATGCCGGGCCGTATTTCGACGCCGCAGTTGTGATCGCCAAGGATCCCGAAACAGGCGTGCGCAATGCCTCGATCCAGCGTTTTCAGGTGGTCAACAAGAACACCTTGGCGATCAACATTGATGCCGGGCGCCATTTGGAACTCTACCTCGACAAAGCGGCCAAGCTTGGCCGATCATTGCCCCTGACGATCAACGCCGGCGTCGGGCCGGGCCTGCATTTCGCCGGTGCGGCGCCGGCGGAGGCCGCGCCCGCCGATCGGGACGAATTGGGTATCGCCAGTGAAATTCACGGCGCGCCGTTGGAGCTGGTGCGCGGCGTGAAGTCCGATGTGGAGATGGTGGCCAACGCCATGTACGCCCTGGAATGTGAAATCACGCCGGGCGAAAACATCAACGAAGGTCCCTTCGCCGAAGTCACGGGCTATTACGCGCGCAAGGACAAACGGCCCAAGGTTCGTGTGCTCAAGATCCACCGGCGCAAAAATCCGATCTTCCATTCCATTCTGTCAGGCGCCGAGGTTTATAATTCCGTCGGCCTGCTGGGCGAGGCCAATGTCCTGAGCCTGCTGCGCAAACAGGTGCCGGGGGTGAGGGATGTTTATTTCAGCCACGGCGGCTGCGGCTTTTATCACGCCGTGGTGCAGATCAAACAGGTCCGGGCCGGCTGGGGCAAACAGGCCATCATGGCTGCCTTCGCCGCCTTCGCGCCCCTGAAAATGGTCACCGTGGTGGATGACGACGTGGATATCCGCGATCCCTCGGACGTGGAATGGGCCATGACGACCCGGCTGGATGCCGCGCATGGTATCCTGAAGGTGGAAGACGTTTTCGGCCACGGCCTCAATCCGACGTTCCCCGATTATCTCGGCACCAAGGTCGGCTTCGATGCCACCCGGCCATTTCCCTTCACGCCGGATTTTGACCGGGCAACGGTCAAGACCATGGATCTTTCAAAGCTGGATATCGTCAACCCATAGAACGCCGCCCGGTACGCCCGATCATCCAGGCCGGGCCCACGGCCAGGAAACCCATGACGGAAATGGCCAGGAAGGTGTCCTTGAAGGCCAAGGTGCTGGCCTGTGCCAGGACCACCTTGCCCAGATAATTCAGGGCGCCGGCTTTTTGCACCACCTCCGGCAGGCCGGTGCCCGCCAGCAGGTGGCGGATATCGCCCAGCAGCTCCACCGTGGTGGCGTTGGCCCAGGTCTGGGTGTCGGTGAAGGCCTCGCCGTGATACTGGCTGCGTTGCAGAAAAAATGCCGTCAACAAGGTGATGCCCAGGCCGCCGCCGAAATTGCGGAAAAAGGCCCCGACGGATGCGGCCCGCGCCAGCTTGTCCGCCGATACCGCACGCAGCGCCGCCACGCTGAGTGAGGGAATGGCCAGGGAGAGGCCGACGCGGTTGATGGCGGTGTAGGCTACCATGGCCAGGAACGTGGTGTTTACATCGACGGCCCGGATCATGAAAAAGCCAATGGCGAAAATCAGCAAGCCGCTGGCAATGGGGATGTGGGCGGGAACGGAATCCGTGATGCGGCCCGAAAGCGGGAAGAATATCATCATCACCACACCCCCTGTGGCGAGCAGCAGTCCGGCACGGGTGGCGGTGTAGTTCTGTATGGTCTGCACGAAAATCGGGATGAAGTAACCTGACGCAAACAGCCCCGCGCCGAAGACGAAACCCGCCACCATGGTCAGCGCGAACTGTCGGTTGCGGAACAGGCTCAGATCCAGCAGCGGATACGGCGCGCGCAATTCCCACAGAACAAAAACGACCAGGCCCGCCGCGCTGCCCCACAGCCGGTAAACAACGGAATCCGCGTCCCAGCCCATGCGCGGGCCGTTGGATATGGCGCTAAAGGCACTGAGGACGATAACCAGGATCAGGACCAGGCCGGCCCAGTCAAAGGGCGGCAGGCGCCGCGCCAGTTTCTTGGTCGGCATGAAGACCAGGCCCATCATCATGGCCGGCAGGCAAAACGGCAGGGGCAGGAAGAACAGATAGCGCCACGAGATGCTGTCGATGGCGATGCCGCCCACGATGGGCCCGAAAGTCGGCGACAGTACGCTGACCAGGCCCTGAATGCCGATCGCCAGGCCGCGTTTTTCGGGCGGAAAGACAGAGAACATGGTGAACATGGCCAATGGCTGCCCGACGCCGTTGGCGGCACCCTGCAAGACCCGCCCGATGATCAGAATATCGATATTAGGTGCCACCGCGCTCATGAAAGAGCCGACGCCAAAGATGGTCAGGATGGCAATGAAGGTAATGCGCTGGCCCAGCACCTCGATCAACCAGGAACTGACCAGCATGGAGACCGACATGGTGGCAAGAAAACCGGTCGCCATCCATTGCGCCTGGTCCAGGCCGACGCCAAAGGCGCCGACCACCGAGGGCACGGCGACATTGACCATGGACGAGGCCAGGCCCATGGCGATGCCGCCCGACATCACGGTCAAGGTTACCAGCCAGACATAAACCGGCCCATAACGTTGGCGCAGCGCGGCGCCGTCGGCGGTGGGAGCGGTAGTGGCGATGCTCATCGCATGCCCTGATAACCTCTACAGCTTATGGCTACAGGGCATCGGCGATGGCCTGGGCCAGGGTGTTGGTGTCGGCTTGCCCGCCCAGGTCCGGCGTGCGCACGGAGCCGTCGGCCAATACGGCGGCGATGGCCGCTTCTATGGCGCGGGCGCCGTCGCCCTCGCCCAGATGGTCCAGCATCATGGCCCCGGTCCAGATCTGCGCGATGGGGTTGGCGATGCCCTTGCCCATGATGTCGGGGGCGGAACCATGCACCGGCTCGAACATCGAGGGATGCTCGGCCTCGGGATTGAGATTGGCGGCGGGTGCGAGACCCATGCCGCCGACCACGGCGGCGCCCAGGTCCGAGAGAATATCGCCGAACAGGTTGGAGCCGACGACCACATCAAACCAGTCGGGATGCTGCACGAAATGCGCCGACAGAATATCGATATGGAAAACGTCTGTTTCAATTTCGGGGTAGTCCGCCGCCATTAGTTCAAAACGTTCGTCCCAATAGGGCATGGTGTGGATGATGCCGTTCGATTTGGTGGCTGAGGTC
>CAYWYB010000217.1:588-9086 GCA_964462145.1 uncultured Rhodospirillaceae bacterium | reverse complement strand
GTTTTCCTGCGGCACCACGGCGCGGACCTTGGCCATGACGCTATTGCCGTTGATCTGGACCGCAACCCCGGTCCCCGGCGACAAAGCGGTGACGCGGTTGGCCGGCACCTCAGCCTCAACTTCCAACGCATTGTCGTCGATTAACGTAACAACCGCCTGGCCCACATTGACATAGGCGCCCACGTCCGTGTGCCGTTGTGTCACGACACCGGGAAAAGGCGCCCGGACAGAGGTATAGGAGAGATTAATGCGGGCTAACTGGGCATCGGCCTCAACTTGTTGCAGGCGGGCGGAAGCCTCGGCCACCTGGCTGCGCAGCATCACCATTTGTTGGCGCACATCCTCATACTTGGCGGCCCGGTAGGCGGCTGATTTATTCTCGCGCAGGCGGTCCAGGCGGCGCATTTCCTGGTTTTTCATCACCAATTCCGCCTCCCGCGCCGCCAACATGGCCTTGCGCGAGGTCACCTCGGCCTCTCGGCGTTTGTGCAGCCAGTGCAGGCGGTCCCGCACTAGCACCGCCAACACGTCGCCCTTCTTTACCCTGTCGCCCACCGCCGCGCGCATCTCGGCCACGGGCCCGGCGACACGGGCCGCCACGATGCCGGAACGGCGCGCCACCAAACGACCAATGACGGGAATGGTTTGCGAGACGGCTTCGGCCCGAACCTTATCGATCCCCACCAGAGCCGCGTTAGCGGCTGGGGCGGTCTTTTTCTTCTCGGCCTCCTGGGCCTGCGCCACGCCCCCCTCAAACAATGGGGCAAGGGCCAGAAGCACCGAAAAAACAACAAGGAGCCGGCGAAAATAGATGACTTTGGACAGATTCATGGATTCGGCGATCACTTCCGATAAAGGACAGACCGCAAGGTGGCATCGCGACGCGGCCTATTCAAGGCATCTTATAGCACGAGCACCTTTATCATGATCACGAATTGGGCAACAGCTCTTGCAGCCGGCGCGGTGCGAGACTATTGGAAGCGTTCGGCGGGGAAGTGCAGGATTGCCGTGGTTCCGGCCCCCGGCTTCGAATTCAGGGTCAAGGTGCCGCCGTGTAATTCAGCAAGGGCCGTGGTGATCGCCAAACCCAGACCCAGGCCGCCGTGCTGGCGGCTGGGGCTGGCATTCAGTTGCGAGAATGTCAGCCGGGCCCGCTCCAGCTCCACCTCATCCATGCCGACGCCGTTGTCTTGCACCGAAAGGTCCAAACCGGAGCCCGGCGCGTAGGCAACGCTAATCTTGATCTCGCCGCCGGTTTCCGTGAACTTGGTCGCGTTGGTCAACAGATTCAGCAGCATTTGCTTGATCTTCGCCTGATCGCCGATCAACTCGGGCAGATCGTCGGGCAGGCTTTCCATGATCACAAGGCCCTTCGCCGCCGCCTGCTCGGCAACCATGGCAACGGTTCCTTCTATACAGGCTTCTAAATCCACCGGACCTTCCGCCAGCTTTACATCGCCGGCTTCTATTTGCGACATATCGAGAATATCGTTGATGATCCCCAGCAGTTCGTGACCGGATTGGTTGATGGCATGCAGAAAGCCCTGCCTGTCTTCCGTTGCCAGCTTGCTGCTTTCCGCATCTCCCAGCAGATCGGAAAAACCGATGATGGAATTCAGAGGCGTACGCAACTCGTGCGAGACATTGGCAAGGAATTGCGTCTTGGCGCGACTGGCGATTTCCGCCGTCTCCTTGGCCTGGCTCATCTCCGCCTCCGCCGCTTTGCGGGCGGTAATATCTCTGACCGAGCCGGCAATGCGATAGGCATGGCCCGAGGAATCGCGCAGGGCCAGCGCCCTGTCAGCCATCCAGCGCAGACTGCCGTCGGCATGGCGGATCCGATAGTCCAGATCAAAAATTCGGCTGCCGCCATCCAAATGCGCCTGCCAACTCTGTTGATAGCGGTCCAGATCGTCGGGATGGATCGTGGCCAGCCAATCTTCCCGTTGAAACAGCGTGGGATCACCCGAGGAGCCGATCATCGACATAACCCGGGAGGAAATAAAAAAGCGTTCGGTACGCAGATCCATATCCCACAGGCCCTCGTTCGAGGCCAGGGAAACCAGGGCATAGCGTTCCTGGGCATCACGCAATTCCCGTTCCTTGGATTTCAGTTCGTTGACATCGCTGACCAGGGTCAGGGTGCCACCGCCGGTACAAAGGCGATCCAGCACCTCAAACTCGCGGCCGTCTATTTTGCGCCGTTCCCGGATCTCGCCGATCCAGAAATTCTGCTGCCGTTTTTCCCGCCAGGATAAGGCGGATGCGGCCGGAACATAGGCCGCCTGTATTTCGGCCTCCAAAAGATCATCGAACCTCGCACCAGCTACCAGGCGGTTATTCAAGCGGGAAAAAATCTCACGATAGGCCTGATTGCACAGGACCAGACGATCATCCTTGTCCCACAAGGCTACACCATCGGGTAGGTGTTCGACCATCGCGTGCAGTAACAAGGTTCGCGGCGCCGCCTCGGCGGCGTTCGCCGACCTTGTCATCGTCAACACCGCGCGGCGCATGGCCAAAGCGGCGGCCACTGAAAGCAATAATCCCGTCGTCCCGAAAACAAACAACAGCACGGGCGATACGGTTTGACCCAGCATTTGTTGCGCCGTGATGGTGGCCAGCGCCGTTAAGCCGGCGGTCAGGGCAAAAACCAACAAGGCCAGAATGGAAGCGATGGTTGCGGCCCGGTCAGGCGCGGCGCCGGCCATATCCAGGCTCGGAACACGGCTGACAGCTGTGCCGACCTCACCGTCACCATGCTCATGCCGTATGGCTATACTGTCCATATGGACCTGCCCTCGTTACTCAGCCGGCGCTCCGGGGCAGGGAAATCTGTCCTACGGGCGCGGTTACTCCTCCGGCAATGGCAACCATTGCTGGGCCAGTAGTGACAAAAGAAGGCAAACAAACTGCTAACAGAAGTTAACAGCGCTTTATAACCATTTGGATACGTTATATTTATGTTAGACTCCGCGAATGTGCGGACGCTATAGCCTGACCTCTCCCGAAGACGCCATGCGGCAGCTGTTTGATCTACCTTCTGGGATCACCGGGGCACTGTCTGGGGCCTGGGCCACGCCGCGCTACAACATCGCACCCAGCCAGAGCGCGCCGGTGGTGCGGCATGCGAAAAATGGCGGGGGGCCGGAACTAACCGCCATGACCTGGGGCCTGATCCCAAGCTGGAGCCGGGAACAGACCGGTGGCCAGATCAATGCACGCAGCGAAACCGCGGCCGAAAAACCAAGCTTTCGCGACGCTTACCGCCACCGCCGCTGTCTGATACCGGCGGACGGCTTTTATGAATGGCAGAAGATTGACGGCGGCAAGCAGCCCTACTGGATCAGCCGGGCCGACAGTGCGCCCTTTGTTTTCGCCGGTTTGTGGGAAAACTGGACCGATGGCGCCTCGCAAGCCAGCCCCCGCTACGCAATCCTGACTACCGCCGCCTCGGAGGCCCTGCGCCCGATCCATCACCGCATGCCGGTAATATTGAAGAAGCAGGGTTTCGCCGCCTGGCTTGATCCCAAGCAATCGCCACAGGCGGAGCTGTTCGCACCGGAACAAGCTCCCGAAATGCTGGCCCGCCCGGTCTCGCAACGGGTCAACAGCCCAGCCAATGATGACGCCGCCTGTCTGGAAACAGCCAAAATCAAGCCGGCACAGGGTCGTCTATTTTAATCGATCCCACCGCGCCGCTCGACAGCGCCCAGCCAGACCGCCAAGCCGATGCCAAGACTACCGCAAACTGCCAACAGCCAATAGGTTCCAGCCCAGCCGCCAAAACCGGCAATCATGATGGCCATGGCCGGCGGCCCGGCCAGACTGCCGATGTTGGCGCCCTGCACAACGATGCCATTTATGGTGCCGACCATGGCCGGACGCGGCGCATGGGCCGCCGTGCCCGCCAGAAGTGATGCGGGCAGCAAACCGCCGCACAGATTGAAGCTGAATGCCAAAGGCAGCTTCCAAATCTCCGGCACCGAGGGTGCGAAAATCCCCGCCGCGCACAGCAGCATCATCACGAAAGCCGCGACCACCAGCCACCAGCGGCGCAGCCCACGGTGCAACAGCCAGCCCGCCGCCAGGTTACCCAGGGCGTTGCCCACGACGACGATCGCCGTCGCCACCCCGGCCCGGCCCGGCGTATAGCCCAGGACCTCGACCAGATAGGTCGGCAGCCAGGACGCAACGGCAAAAAACTGTATCGCATACAGGGCGAAACAAAGACTCATCAACACTGGTCCCGGGCGCCAAACCGCCTGGCCCAGGGCGCGCCAGGGTATTGCGGCCTCGGCCTGAGGCGCCTCGGCCCAGCGCTTCGGCCCGGTTACCCAAGCCACCGCCGCCAGGCACAGCAGGGCCAACAGCGCCGCCACGATCCAAACACCCTGCCAGCCAAACCGCGCCGCAATAAGAGGCGCGCCCAGGATTGCCACTGCCATGCCCGCCGGCATGTAGCTGCCCCAGGCAGCCATGGCCAGATTACGTTGCCGCTGGCTGACCGCGGCCACGATCAGGCGCGGCGCGCTCACCGTGCAGGACAAAAACGCCACGCTTTCAAGCACCCGGCAGATCAACAGCCAGGCCGGCGCGGATGGATTATTGGGCACAAAGGTGGCGGCCAGACTAGCCAGCACCATGATGCCCAGGCCCAACAGCATGACCCGCCGCGCGCCCAGCTTGTCCGCCGTGGCACCGCCCAGGATGCCGAACATTGCGCCAGTCACATTGAACAGCGAAACCAGCCAGCCCGCCGCTACCAGGGACAGGCCCAGTTCCGCCTGCAGCAAGGTGATCAGGGGCGGTATCTTGCCGACTTGAACAGCCGCCACGATGCCCGCCGCGATGGCGATGGCAATAACGCCCCAGCGGCTTTGCGCGGGCGCTTCGGCTTGCGTCAAGTTAAACGACCTTGCCGGGATTCATGATGTTAGTGGGGTCCAAGGCATCCTTGACGGTGCGCATCAGATCCACCTCGACCTCGGATTTATAGCGCCTGGCCTCGTCCCGGCGCAGTCGGCCCAAGCCATGTTCGGCGCTGATAGAGCCGTTCAACTCGTGGATCAAATCATGCACGATGCGGTTGACGTTGCTGTATTCGGCACCGAAATCCGCGCCTTCATTACCAAGCGGCTGCACCGGGTTGTAGTGCATGTTGCCATCGCCCACGTGGCCGAAGGCGACGCAGCGGACGCCGGGATAGGCCTCTTCCAGCAGTTTATCCGCACGCTGCAGAAATTCGGCGATCCTTGAAATGGGCACCGAGACGTCATGTTTGACCGACTGGCCTTCATGGTTTTGCGCCTCGGGGATCGACTCGCGGATTTTCCACAAGGCTTCCCCCTGGGCCCGGTTGGCGGCCAGCACCGCATCCAGCACCTCGCCCGCCTCCAGCCCGTCGCCCAACAGCGCCTCGACCGGCCCGCGCAGGCTATCGGGCGCGCCCTGGCCGGAAATCTCCATCAAGACATACCAGGGATAAACCTCGGCGAAGGGATCGCTCATACCGGGCACGTGCTCAAGGACAAAATCAATGGGCCGGCGCTGGATCAATTCGAACGCCGTGACCTGTTCTCCAACCGCTTCCGTGGCCCGGCTCAACAAAGTCAGCGAAGCGCCGGGATCAGGCACGGCGACCAGGGCGGTTTGAATTTCGCTAGGTTTGGGAAACAGTTTCAGCACGGCTGCCGTAATCATGCCCAAAGTACCTTCGGCGCCGATAAAAAGCTGCTTCAGATCATAGCCCGTATTGTCCTTGCGCAGGCCGCGCAGGCCGTCCCAGATCCGCCCATCGGGCAACACCACTTCCAGGCCCAGCACCAGATTGCGCGCATTGCCATAGCGCAGCACCTGGGTACCGCCGGCGTTGGTGGAGAGATTGCCGCCGATCTGACAGGAACCTTCCGCCGCCAATGATAGCGGGAACAGGCGGTCCGCATCCGCGGCCGCCATTTGCAGATCGGCCAGGATACAGCCCGCCTCCACGGTCATGGTGTTGTTCAAGACATCAATCTCGCGCACCTTGTTCATGCGCGAGGTGGAGAGGATAATCTCGGTGCCCGTGGCATGGGGCTGGGAACCGCCGGTCAGACCCGTATTGCCACCCTGGGGCACGATCGGGGTGGCGCTGTCGGCACAAATGGCGATCACGGCGGCGACCTCGTCCACATTGGCCGGCTTCACCACCATGGGCACCCAACCGTGCCAATTGTCGCGCCAGGACTGGCAAAGGGGTGCGATTTCTTCCGGATCCATGGTGTAGCCCTTGGGCCCCACCGCTGCCTTGATACGTTCCAGCACATCGGCGTTCACGGCATTGGGCCGCCCGCCCGCTATTCCACTATTTTCTTGCATAATATTGATGTAGCGCCTTTTTTTCCCCGTAACAAGACCAGGAACAAGTTCAAGAGCGGGGCGCGGCGGCGCGGCGCAGGCGGTCGTTGATGGCCCGGCCCAGGCCGGTTTCCGGAATCGGCGCCACGGCGATGACACGCCCCGGCCCCTGATCCAACCGGCGCAGCATGGCAAACAGATTGGCCGCGGCTTCAATCAGGTCGCCGTTGGCACTGAGATTTTGGCTACCAACATGATCGGGACCAAAGCCAAGAAAGATCTCGTCCGGACCGGCTTCCATCACGTTCAGGCGCAGTTCCTTGTCCGGTGCATAGTGGGATGCCAGTTGGCCCGGCGCGCTGGGACTCTCTGGCGCATCCCCTCCGATGGCGACCGGACCTACCACCGCCTGCAACTGTTCCAGCGAAATGCCGCCGGGCCGCAACAGCACCGGGGCGCCCGCATGAAAACCGACGACCGTGCTTTCCAGGCCGATCTCGCAGGATCCGCCGTCCAGGATAAATGCCACCGCATCGCCAAGTTCCTGGTTCACGTGTGCTGCCGTGGTTGGGCTGATCCTGCCCGAGCGGTTGGCCGAGGGTGCCGCAACAGGTCGGCCCACCGCCGCCAGCAGGGCATGGGCATCGGGATGGCTGGGCACCCGCAAGGCAACGCTGTCCAATCCGGCGGAGGCGATCAAGGCGATGGCGCAATCATCCGTGCGCGGCAGCACAAGGGTCAGGGCACCGGGCCAAAAGGCATCCGCCAGGGCGCGGGCGGCGTCATTCCAATGGGCGAAATCACCGACCGCCTCCGCACTGGCCAAATGGGAAATCAGGGGATTAAAGGCCGGGCGCCGCTTGGCCGCGAATATTGCCGCCACCGCCGTTGCGTTGGTGGCGTCCGCACCCAGGCCATAGACGGTTTCGGTGGGAAAGGCGACCAGTTCGCCCTGCCGCAACAAAGCCGCCGCCCGTGTCCGGTCCTCGGCCCGTTCAGCCCGGCCAATGGTCGCCATGGTTCCCGCTCACGGCTCCATATCCACCGTGGTCAGATGGTTCAGCACGGCCTCCGCCGTCAGCTTGCCGTCCTGGTCGATGCAACGGTAGAGGCGGCCGTCGGGGTCGCCATACAACGTCAGCTCGCTGTCCCAGAAAACCAGACGCAGGAAGCGAATTTCGAGATCCATTTCCCACGGCATGGCGCGCCCGGCAATGGCGCCGTACAAGGCCGTCAACTGCATTGGGCCCTGGGCCAGGGGCGCACGGTAGCCCCGTGAGGCGGCAAAATCCGGGTCGAAATGGATTTGATTACCGGACTCTTTGGAATATCCCGTGACCTTTTCCGGGCTCAATTTCAAACTGCCCACGGCCTCCATACCGCCGCGCGGGTCCTCCCCCTTGCCCGGCGATTTCGCACCCGAATTGAACTTGGGCGCCGGCGTCTCGTCGTAGGGCAGCAGATGTTCCGTCATCATGCGCAGGGGCACGGTTTGGTTGGCCCGGCGAAAGGCGATGTTACAGTTCAAATAACGGCCCCGGGGCCCCTTACCATAGGGGCCGACCTCGACTTCCACCGACAGTTCCTCGCCCAGGGCGATGCGGCCGGTCTGAAACAGGCGCTGGCGGACCAGAACGCGGCCATCATTTGGCAGGCCGGCGTTAGCAATGGCGCGGAAGACGTCCTGGGCAAAGATCGATACATCCGCCACCTCCCCGAAAGTCTCGCCGGCGACGTCTGTGGTTTGGTGATATCTATCCTGCCGGGCCCGGTCGACACAGCTGGGAAATACAGGAAACCGGGTTCCCGACGGGGCCGCGTCGTAGGCGTTCAAGGCGCCTAAAAGCTGTTTTACCTGATCGTTCATATGGGCTTTCGTTCATTGCCGGGGGAAGCAGAAAATCTTCCCGTTGCCATTCCGGTGAGAGATAGCATATTACGCAGCGAACAGGTGAAATTCCAACTTAGGTTTTGAGATCATGAGCGAATATCAGGCGCCCCTTAAGGACATCCGCTTCACCCTGAACCAGATTTGTGATCTGGAAGAAATTCTGAGCCTGCCCAAATTCGCCGAAAACGATGGCGAAACCATCAACGCGGTGCTGGAGGAGGCCGGACGCCTGGCCGCCGGCGTCCTGGCACCCCTGAACCGCCAGGGC
>CAYWYB010000217.1:0-578 GCA_964462145.1 uncultured Rhodospirillaceae bacterium | reverse complement strand
AACGGCGTCGTTACCACGCCCGACGGTTTCGCCGAGGCCTACGCCGCCTACCGCGACGGCGGCTGGAACGGCATTCAGTTCGACCCCAATTACGGCGGCATGGGCCTGCCCCTGGTGATCGGCAATGCCTGTTCCGAATTGTGGAACAGCGCCAACATGGGTTTTTCTCTATGCCCCATGCTGACCCAGGGCGCGATCGATGCCATTGGGGCCCACGGCAGTGAGGAACAGAAGGAAATTTATCTGGAAAATCTGGTGACCGGGCATTGGACCGGCACCATGAACCTGACGGAGCCGCAGGCCGGTTCCGACGTCGGTGCCCTGCGTTCCAAGGCGGAGCCGGCGGGCGACGGTAGCTGGCGCATCAAGGGCCAGAAGATCTTCATCACCTATGGTGAGCATGATTACGCTGACAATATCATTCACCTGGTGCTGGCGCGGACGCCGAACAGTCCCGAAGGCACGCGCGGCATTTCCCTTTTCATAGTGCCAAAGTTCCTCGTCAATCCGGACGGCAGCCTGGGCCAGCGCAACGATCTGCGCTGCATCAATCTGGAAGAGAAACTGGGCATCCACGC
>CAYWYB010000216.1:0-9125 GCA_964462145.1 uncultured Rhodospirillaceae bacterium | reverse complement strand
GCACGTGGATTCGAACCACGGACCTCGCGATGATGAACTCGACCGCAGGCTGCGTCAGTACCGGCGCGCCGGCAGCAGGTTGCGAGTGGGTCCGACCAATCATCACAAGCGATGGTGACGTGCTGACCACCGCGACCAAGCGGGTAGTGCTGGCTCACAACGAGGCGTGGTCAGCATTTTGCAAATGAGGTGGAACAAAAAGGGGACGGTAGGAACAACATGTGCTCCTATCGTCCCCTAAGTCCTTGATTTCATTTAACCCTATCATACTGTACGCATGATATGTTGAACCTTGAAAATCGCGGCATTCCCAGTGTTGGCGTTGCCACCACCGAATTCATCGAGGCGGCGGCGGTACAGTCGGAGGCGCTGGGTTTCGACCCTGCCTATATCTGGGTGCCCCATCCGATTCAGGACCGCACGGACGAAGAACTGCATGCCCTGGCCGAGGGCCATGTGGACCGGATCATCGCCGCCCTGACGGATCAGGGTTCGCCGCCCGCCGGAAATGCCGCTTGATCTACATAGTAACTTCATAATCCGTGCCGCGAGACGGGAAGACGACATTCGCTGCGGCCAGATAGTCGCGGCGGCATGGATGGCATCCGAAGTACCCGGTCAATTGCCCCATGCATGGGATATGTTTGACGACGGCGCGCCATTGCCCAGCGGCGGCCGGCAACGGTTGATCGCGGAGATGCCGAATTTCATTGCCGGTTTCGCCGACTTCAATGCCAGGCAACGGCATGTCTGGTATTTGTTTGTCGAACCCGACCTGCAGGGCAACGGTATCGGCGGCGCGCTATTGAACAAGGCGCAAGAGATCATGGGCGGCGCCATGACGCTGCGATGTCTGGCGGTCGCGGAGCGTTCCCTCAACTGGTACTGGGCGCACGGATTTCAAACAGTTCGCCGCTTTCATGGCCCACTATGTGGCCGTGACGTTGGCTGGGTCGGCCTGCGCCGCACATGGGTCCGACAGGGCGGCGCGGGAGCTATTTAACAGCATATCTTAAACACTAGATGTTCCCGCGCCGGGCTGTCTCATGGATCGCTACGATCAATCGCTGTCGGCATATTTGAACGAGACTTTCACCTTGGCGCGGTAGGCCGAAACCCGGCCTTCCTCGATCTGCATATCCAGATCCGCGATCTCCGCGATCCGCAAGTCGCGCAGGCTCTCGCCCGCGCGCGTGACCGCCGCGGCGGCGGCCTTCTCCCATGACTCCGTGCTGGTACCAACAAGTTCGATTACCTTGTAAACGCTTTCAGTCATGCTGATGTCCTCCAAATGGAGTGGGATAGACGAACCTTAGTACGGATTAGCGCGGATCGGAACAATTCAGTTCACGGTGGCTAAAACCATGGCGCCTGGAAAGGTCCAGCGCCCTCGGCGAATGAAGGGTTGACTCGACCCCGCCATCTTCCCGACCATGGAGAGAGGAAAACGGAACGGTAAAACATAAATCGAGTGGGAGAGTGTTGTGGATTTAGATTACAGCGACCAAGTCGCCGAAATGATTGCCCAAGTCGACAAGTTTATGAAGGAGCATATCTACCCGCGCGAACTGGACCATTGGGAATGGGTCGATGATCAGGATAACCTTTGGCAGTATCCGCCATGGTTCGAGGATCTGAAAGCCAAGGCCAGGGAAGCCGGCATTTGGAACTGGTTCCTGAACAAGGAGTATGACCAGTTCAGCCCCGGCCTCTCCAACCTGGAATTCGCTCCGATCATGGAGCATATGGCGCGTGTCCCCTGGGCTCAGGAAGTCTTCAACTGCTCCGCGCCTGACCGCGGCAACATGGAAGTGCTGGCGCGTTTTGGTTCGCCCGAACAGCAGGACAAATGGCTGCTGCCCCTGCTGGCCGGCGAAATCCGTTCTGCTTTCTCGATGACCGAACCGGCGGTGGCATCCTCCGATGCGGGCAACCTGGAAACCACTATCGTCCGCGATGGCGATGAATATGTCATCAACGGCCGCAAGTGGTTCACCTCGAACGCCTACAATCCCCTTTGCAAGATCTTCGTGGTTATGGGCAAGACCGACCCGGAGGCCGTGCGGCACAAACAGTTTTCCATGATCCTGGTGCCCAAGGATACGCCCGGCGTCGTTCTGGAACGGCCTTTGCGGGTCTTTGGCGGCGTGCATTCGCCGGGTGGCCATGCCCAGGTGCACTACGACAACGTCCGCGTGCCGGTGGAAAATATGATCCTGGGCGAAGGCCGCGGCTTCGAGATCGCTCAAGGCCGCCTGGGGCCGGGACGGTTCCAATATGCCATGATGTTCGTCGGCATGGCGCACCGTTGCCTCGAATTGATGTGCAAGCGGGTTGAGGAGCGGGAGGCGTTTGGCGAAAGGCTGTCGCAAAAGACCTCGATCCAGCACGATATCGCGCGTTCCCGTTGCGAGATCGAGCAATGCCGCATGCTGGTCCTGACCGCCGCCGATAAGATGGACAAATATGGTCCCAAGGAAGCACGGGACTATATCTCCATGGTCAAGGTGGTCGCGCCGCAAATGGCCCTCAATGTTGCCAACCGGGCGATCCAGGCCCATGGCGGCGCGGGCTTCACCCAAGACACGCCGCTGTCGCACATCTATATGACGGCGCGTTTCTGCCAGGTCGCCGACGGCCCGGACGAAGTGCATATGTCGCAACTGGCCCGGCGCACCATCCGGGATCTGTTCTAGGCCGCGCTACCGCTATCACTTTGGACACTATAGGGGCGCCCGTCGAATTTGGCGGGCGCCTCAGTGCGGGTTATAAGTCCGCACCAGGAAACAGGAGACTGCAAGGCAGATGCAAAGACGTATCGAACTCGAAGGGGTGTCGAACTTTCGTGACATGGGCGGCTACCGGACCGCGAATGGTGAAAGCCTGAAATGGCGGACGTTTTTCCGCTCCGACACTTTGTCGTCATTGACCGACGCCGATATGGCGACTGTCTGCGAACTGGGTGTGAACACCGCCGTTGATCTTCGTTATGGCGATGAGAGGGCGGAGGAGCCATCGCGTTTTCTGGGCCATGATCAGGTCGAAGTTCTGGAATTGGGCCTGGACGAGCGGCCCGGTGCATCCTTCCTGGATAGTTTCCAGGCCGCGCCCGATGCGGCGGAGACGGCGCGTAGCTATCTGACCGAGAACTACAGCAACTATCCTTTCCTCTATGCCAAGGGCTACGGCACCCTGATGCGCCGTCTGGCGGCGGGCGACCGGGTTATCGTCCATTGCACCGCCGGTAAGGACCGCGCGGGCACGGCAGCCGCCCTGGTCCTCTCAGCCTTGGGCGTGCCCCGCGAAACCGTGTTCGAGGATTATCTGCTGACCAACCAGTATTGGGACCGCGCAGGCCGCGAACGTCCGGGTATGGACCCCGAGACCATTGCCTCGATCTTTTCCGCCCGCGAGGAATATCTAACGGCGGCCTTCGCCGCGATCGAAGGCCGCTGCGGTACGGTGGAGTCCTACCTGGAAGATGTCCTGGGCCTCGACGCGGAAACCCTCGCCGCGTTACGCTCTGCCTGTCTGGCCTGAATGCGATAGTAGGCGGCGGCCAGTAACACCCTCTCCGCTAACGAAATTTTTGCTTTTTTGCGCTTAACCTCCCGGTCAGGCATCTGGATGCCAAAAAAGGACCGGAGAGAATGGATCTTGCCAAGGAACTGGACGTATACCTGCGGGCGCGTTTCGCGCTGATCCATATCGTCTCGCATGAGGAAGAGCGGGCGCTTAAGGAGCTGCGCAGCCTTTGCGAGAAGAGCGGGCGCGCATTGGTTGTCTGGGACATCGCGGATCATTTCCGCCAGCTGGTTGGCAATGGGCCGGAACCCCAGCCCGCCAAGGATCCTCTGTCAGCCTTGGCCGCGATCGAGAAAATGGATGGCGAGTGCGTCTTTCTGCTGCCCGATTTTCACCAATGCTGGAAATCCCAGCCGGTTGTTGTTCGAAAACTGCGCAATTTGGTGCAGAAGCTGAAATACACCCGTAAAAGCCTGATCATCACCTCGCCAGCCCCAGGCATTCCCGATGAATTGAAAGATGACGTGGTCGTCCTTGATTTTCCGCCGCCTGGATATGACGAAATTTCGGCGATCCTGGAAAACCTCGAGAAAACACCCGGCGTTAAGGTCGCCCTGGATGAACAGGTGCGCGACCGCATGATTTCCCTGGCCTTGGGCCTGTCGGAGGCGCAGGCGCAGAGGGTGTTTTCGAAAGCCATCGTCACCGGCGGCGTGTTGGAGGAAACCGACCTCGATATTATCGCCAAGGAGAAGCAGCAGATCATCCGCGAATCCGGCGCCCTGGAATATTACACCGCATCGGAAACGATCAATGACGTCGGCGGGCTGGAATTGCTGAAAGACTGGCTGATCCGGCGCCAACTGGCGTTTCGCGAAGATGCCCAGGATTATGGCCTGCCGCCACCCAAGGGCATTGCCCTGATCGGCATTCCGGGTACCGGCAAGTCGCTGACCGCGAAGATGGTAGCCAGCCTATGGCATTTACCGCTGATCCGCATGGATATCGGCGCCATGTTCGGCGGTTTGGTGGGCGAGTCGGAAGAGAACGCGCGTACGGCGCTACGCCTGGCGGAGGCAGTTGCCCCTTGCGTGCTATGGATCGACGAACTGGAAAAAGCCTTGTCCACCGGCGACGGTGACAGTGGTACTTCCATGCGGGTTTTCGGAACCCTGTTGTCATGGATGCAGGACAAGAAAAAGCCGGTCTTCATCGTTGCCACGGCTAATGATATTACCCGCTTGCCGCCCGAGCTTCTGCGCCGGGGGCGCTTTGACGAGATATTCTTCCTGGATCTGCCCAACCAAACGGAGCGTTTGGCGATCCTGGAGGTTCATATCAAGAAGCGTGGCCGTAATCCGCAAAATTTCGATCTGGAAAGGCTGGCCGCGGCCTGCAACGGCTATGTCGGGGCCGAGATCGAGCAGGCGGTGATCGATGCCATGTATCTCGCCTATAGCGACGAAACCGCGCCGGGCCGGGAGTTTTCCGATGAAGATATCCGCCTGGCCCTGGAACGTCTGGTGCCCATGAGCCGCTCCCAGCGGGAGCGGATCGATTTCCTGCGGGCCTGGGTCGAGGATGGCCGTGCCGCCTCCGCCTCTTTGCCGGAAGGCAATGACGGCCCGGCGCGCGCGCCGGCCCTGCAAATCTCGCCGCAGCTCTCGCCAGCGGAATAGATTGAGCCGGTCATGTCGCATTTCTCAACTATGCGGACAGCTTTTGTTTCGGCGGAACATCTGATTGCCGCGCTTGGCGATCTGGGCTTTGCCAATGTGGAACATCACGATCTGCCGCAGCAGCTTTACGGCTGGAAGGGTGATCAACGGCAGCAGGCGGCAGAGATCGTCATTCGCCGCGAATTCATCAGCCCGGTCAGCAACGACATAGGCTTTGCCCGAACAGAGGACGGTACCTTCGCGGCGGTGATTTCGGAATATGACAGCCAGGTATTTGACGGTGCCTGGCTGGGTAAGCTGGGCCAGCGATATGCTTATCGCGCGGCTCGCGACACCCTTGCCCAACAGGGCTTTGACCTCGTCGAGGAAGCCATGGATGAGAGCAAGACCATCCGCATGACCGTTCGGCGCATGGCGTAGGTGGAAGGAGTGGCCGCGATGAGCATGACTGATACCGATATCCGGGGGGAGGTGCGAAAGCTGTTATCCGCATCATCCCAGAAGCACGGTAAAACCGAAAATAAGTGGGGCAATATAGGCCTGCTTGTAGGCTTCGTGGGGGCATGCGCGGCGGTTGTTGCGGTCGAAACCTATGTTGATCTCGGATGGTTTTTGAGCGTGATGATCTTTCTGACGTCTGGCGGTGCTATATTCGCCTGCATCTACGGCGTTGGCGAGCGGATCAATGGCAGGCGGGCCGAGGCGCTAGCCCAGACCTTCTACGATATCTTTCCCAAGGGCTCGGCGGAATTCGAGAAAGCGGTGGCGCTGTTACGGAACGCTAAGACAGACACGGGTGTGGAGAAATCACTGCTTTCGGCCCTGAAGATGGATGTGGTCTTTGATGGACAGGCCAAGACCTCCAACTTCTTGGATAGCGGCGAGTTCGGCTTTCAAATGGGCTCGGGCGGCTCAAAAAAAGGCTTCACCGACATTCACAAGCAGATGGACGAGATCTTTTCGAAATCCATGGGCGGTGGCTTCAATGTCTCGTCCGCCTCGGGTCCCGGCTGGAGCAGTACATCCACCTCGCAATACCTTTCCGCTTCGCAAGTGCCGAAGGCGATGTTCGACAAAATGGTGCAGTCCGGCCAGTTGCAGCCCATGGAGGCCCCAAGCGAAAACAGCGGCGTGGGCGTCCTGCCGTCCGGCAAGATTATGTCTTCTCCAACCATCCAATGGCATTGTACTACCATACCGGCATCAAGGGTCATCTATCGCCGCGGGTAAAATCGGCTGGAGTGGACAACAATATCCGCAAGCCCGAGCTTGCCTACTTTCTTAGCCGCCTGGAACGTCATAGCGGGGCTTTTCTGGTCTGGTTCGATGCTCAAAGTGGCCAGTCACTGGTCGATATCGCCGAGCTCCAGAATCTCGTAGTTATGCGACCCATGCATCGAGTACGGGGAGGGACCTTGTACACGATCTCTATAAAGAAAAGGCGAAGCGGCAAATAAAACGCGAATTCCAATTTGGCACTGCCCAGCCTGGACTACCGCATTGCCGCATATTTCCCCTGCAAATCATGACTTTCTCTACTAGGGAAACTTGCCGCATCATTCATTTTTGGCGGCCTCCATATCCCCGTCAGTCGCTGCAATATGTGAGTTTTCTTCTGTTGGGGCGGACACGCCGGCTGGGTGATCCATTCTTGCGACACTTTGATAAAAGCCAATCTTGTTCACACGCTCGATTTGAAGCATGTCAACCTGTCCGACAATATCTTGAATGACGAAAAGTGGACGAGACTTTGTCTGCATATATGTGCGCCCAAGATATTCGCCGATGAGTCCAAGAACCAGCAACTGGACACCCCCAATAAGGACGACAACCGCCATTACGCTCGTCCAACCTTCTACCGTTCTTCCTGTACCCCAGGAAATCAAGACATAGCCAATCAACGGAAGGCTTAGGGCTGACAAAGCTATTCCAAGATGACTAGCCAGACGCAACGGCCTTATTGAAAACCCGGTAATTGCGTCAATCGCCAGCTGGAGCATCTTGCCAAAAGAATAATTCGTTGAACCAGCGAAACGGCTCGCACGATCATAGGCGAGCGCTTCCTGGCGATAGCCGACCCAACTCACCATTCCTCGCACAAACCGAAATTGTTCTGGCATCGCCAACAACGCGTCGAGCGCACGCCGCGTGATCAATCGAAAATCCCCGCTGTCGCGAGGGATCGGATATTCCGCCATATAATCAAGGATGCGATAGAAAATTGCTGCCGTAAAACGTTTAAATGCAGTTTCGCCTTGGCGCCTCCGGCGCTGTCCGAAGACAACATCCACACCTGCATCAAGCCGTTCGATCATAGGCCTAGCAGCTCGGGAGGATCCTGCAAATCACCATCAATAATGAATATTCGCCGACCATTCGAGATTGCCAATCCGGCGGTCAGAGCCAGTTGATGTCCATGATTACGCGAAAGATTTAGACCCACAACATGTCGATCCTTCTTGGATAGATCGACTATCATGAGCCAAGTACGATCGTTCGATCCGTCATTGACCAAAATAATTTCGTAATTATCACCGACGGATGCCTTACAGGCCTTGGTTAATCTAGCGTATAATTCTGCGATGCAGTCTTCTTCATTGTAGCAAGGCACAACCGCTGACAGTTCTGTTTCATCGAATACAGTCACATTTACTTCCCGGCGAAGCCCCATTTCAATCGCTGTAAAACTAATGGGATTTTCGCTAACAAGTCTAGCTATAATTTTTAAGAGATTGTCCTAGATAATACTGATTTTCTAGGGTGGCAGTATGAAGCTAAAGCGTTGTCGTTTAACGGAAATACAACGATACAGGTCGCTTGATTTTTTCGTTTCGATAAAGACGCGCCCCAGATATTTGCCGATGATCCCGAGAACGGTCGGTTGGACGCCGCCCAAGAAAGCCAACATTAACATTAAGGATGGGAAACCGGGTACTGGATCGCCGATAAACAACGCTTTTCCGAAGATATAGAGACCATGGATGAAAGCGATGGTAGCGGTCACAAGGCTTAAATAGGTTGTTATCCTTAGTGGCGCGGTAGTGAACGAAGTGATCCCTTCAAGTGAAAAATTCCACAGTTTCCGGTAGTTCCACTTAGTCTTGCCGGCGACCCGAGGCGCGCGGTTGTAGCCGATCGTGACCTGGCGGAATCCGATCATTGCAAACAGCCCCTTCATCGGCAACTCGTCGAGCACCGCCGCAGTCCGACGGTGGATTTCGGCCAAGCCGTCTTCTTCGTTGTAGGCTGGGACGACAATTGATAGGTTTTGTTGCAGGCTAGCTATTGATATTCCATTACCCTAAGAGATTAGCATTGTCGAACGTGGATAGATTGGCCCGGATGAAGCGTTTCGCTGTTGTTGGGGTGTTAAACACGGGCGTGGATATCGCGGCTTTTTCACTGTTGTTTTATGTATTTGAGACTCGGTTGCTTGTGGCCAATTCCATCGGTTATTTGGCTGGGGTATCTCACAGCTTTGTTCTCAACAAGTATTGGACATTTGAAGATACCCGCCATCTCGGCCGCGTCCATCGCCAATTCCCTTTGTTTTTGGCGTTGGGCCTAATCGGCCTTGGACTATCCAACGGTTTTGTGTGGTTATTTTCCTCCTACGTCCCGGAAATCGCCGCCAAGTTGATGTCCGTGGGCATTCTGTTCTTATGGAATTACGGCACATCGCGGATAATTGTGTTCAGCGCCAAGGAGTATTGACCAAAAACCTGGATTATCCACGGCCTCTTATTTGTTCAAAAAATTAAGCGGCAGGCCGGGGCGGGGCCATTCCATGGCGACCAGTTTGCCGGTGGACGACAGGGTGATATAGGCCGTGCGCAGGTCTTCGCCGCCAAAGCAGATGTTGGTGGCGTAGAGATCATCCGGCGTGGCCACATGCTCAACCTCGCCGCCCGTCGGCGCGAC
>CAYWYB010000215.1:0-9133 GCA_964462145.1 uncultured Rhodospirillaceae bacterium | reverse complement strand
TGATAATCGGTTGCGGGCAGCGGCGCATGCGGCGGACGACTTCCGCGATACGCCTTTGCGCGGCGATATCGGCGGATATGCCATTGGCCACGGCGCCATGCCCCTGAGTAATATCCTTGATGTCGATGCCGGAGCAAAAGGCCCGGCCATTGCCCCGCATGACCACGATGCGCACGGAGTCATCGGTCATCAACCCTTCCAGATAGTCGTTCAGTTCGTCCACCATGGTCATGTTCAAGGCGTTCAGGCGGTCGGGCCGGTTCAGGCTTAGCCAGTCGATGGCGCCTTCCTTGCGCACCTGCAGGGTTTGATAGTCGGCTGCTGCGGTCATGACGGTCCTCTGTCGGTTTTTGTCGAGCCATTGCCGATTTACCGGCAAAAAATTTCATCTTGATTTAGGGCAATTATTCCCCGTTAGTGGCGCGGAATGCAAATGCGGCGTAAATCGGTTCGGGGCCACTTAGGAAAAAATGAAAAAAAAGCCAATCCTTCTCTTCGCGGTCAACGAGGCGTTTTTCTTTGTTTCCCACCGTCTGCCCATCGCGCTGGAAGCCCAACGTCAAGGCTATGACGTACATATCGCGGCGCCGGGCGACAATGTCTGGGCACCGCAGGACTATTCCATCAGCGCGCTTGAGAAGCTGGGGCTGGCATTTCACGAAATTCCCATATCCAGGCGCGGTACGCGGCCGATGCAGGAATTGCGGACCTTTCTGGCCCTATTCGGGCTGTATCGGCGTCTGCGCCCCGAGATCGTGCATCACCTGACAATCAAGCCCAACCTATACGGCGGCATTGCGGCGCGCTTGGTGGGCGTGCCTAGCGTGGTCTACGCGATCACCGGCCTGGGACAGATGTTCGTGTCGACCAGTGGGCCGCTACGTTTGCTACGGCCTATGGTCTTGTCCCTCATGCGCCTTGCCTTTGGCCATCGTAACGCGCGGGTGATCGTGCAGAACACTTCCGACCGGGCATTTCTGATCGACAATCGGGTTGCCCCTTTGGAGGCCACGGTATTGATCCAGGGCTCGGGCGTCGACCTGGCACGGTTCAAGCCGGCGCCAGAGCCGGCGGGTGAGCCGGTGGTGATATTACCGTCACGGCTTATTTGGGAGAAAGGTATCCAGGAATTCGTCGAAGCGGCCAAACTGTTGCGGGGGGAGAGCATAGCCGCCCGCTTTGCCCTGATCGGCAACACCCATCCCTCAAACCCACGCGCGGTGCCGGAGGAAACCCTGCGTGGCTGGGCCGACGACGGCATCGTCGAATGGTGGGGCCGGCGGGAGGATATGCCGGAGGTCATGGCGCAGAGTCACATCGTCTGTCTGCCGTCGAAGTACGGCGAGGGGGTGCCGAAGGTGTTGCTCGAAGCTGCCGCCGCCGGACGCGCCATTGTGGCAACGGATACGCCTGGTTGCCGGGAGGTAATCGACGATGGCGTGGAAGGGCTTCTGGTGCCGCCCGGTGACAGCGCGGCCCTGGCGGCTGCATTGCGGCGGCTGATAGAACAGCCAGACGAGCGAAAAGCCATGGGGGCGGCTGGGCGGAACAGGGCGACCAAGGACCTGGATATCGAACAGGTAGTTGCGCGGACCTTGGAGATTTATGGCGAGCTTCTGCCTTAGTTTGTCCGCACGGCGTCCCGCAGAGCTTTGCAAATCGTGTTGATGATGGTCTCGTCGAGGTAGGGGTGCATGGGTAAAGCCAAAACTTCGCCACTTAGCTGTTCGGATATAGGCAATGATCCGACGCCGCCGCCGCCAATTTTCCCTCTAGTTCGGCCACTTCCGGGCCGTTGATATAGGCACCATGATCCAATACCTGGCCAATGCGGCGGTCCAGGTCAGCCCGGATCCGTTGCTGTTGTTCCGCCAAGTCTACGAATGGGATGTTCATGATTTAAGTTGGGTGACCTTTCGGCATGGTTTTCCAACAACGGCGCGCGCCATTTTGTTTCCTGCCTTCAGTCCAAGAAGCGGTCCCATCTGTGCATGACGCCGTCCACATTGCCACCCTCGACAATACCGTAAAGCCTGTGCTGCATCAGCAACAACTGGCCGCCATCACGTGTCAGTGGGCGGAACGAAAGCGAGCCGCCGCGCAGGGTTGAGGTCGATAGGAAAGCCTCGAATGGTATGCGCATGTAAAGCCCCTTGTCGAAACTGCCTTCGCCGAATTCCTCGGCCGAGACGTTGGTGAAGGTAGCCCAGGCGCCGACCGCGATGCCGGAATCGAATTCCCGGACCACGGCGAATTGAGCGCCACGGTCTCCAGCCAGGAACTGACCCGCGTGGATTTCTCCCAGCAGGCCCATGAATGGCATCTTGTAATAGACATTCAGATGCCCGGTCGTGACCTTGTAGTCCAGAAAATCCAGGCGTTGATCATAGGCCCGCTGCTGCACACGGTTGACATCGATGCTTAGCGCCAGGCGCGAGCCGTAGGGGCGATACATGATCTCGCCGCTAACGCCGCCAAACATTGTTTCAAACAAACCAGCGGAGGCCCGAGCGAACCAATTCTCGGCGGGTTGAAACAGATACTCCGTCTGTAGACGGATAATATTGCCGTCCTCGCCTTCTTCGTTATAGAGCTTCAGATCACTGCGTACATGGGGCAGTAAGCTGTCGGACTCCAAGGTGATCTCATCCAGGGTGGATACAATGTTCTTACCGAAAGTGCTGGTGAACAAGACGCCTCGATAGAGCTCAGCCGAGGCTGTAAAAGCCATCCAGACCTGATACAGATAGAGGCCGTCTGGGCCGCCAATATGACTGCGCAATGCGGGGCGGACGTCCCAGGACAACGTCGGGTAACGACGTGGATTTTTTATTACGGCAACATCGTCGGGCCGGCTTTTGCCAAATGGCGGCGATGGTTGCGGACCGGAAATCGCTGCGTGGGTCCAGATCTCTTCCGGGCTGCCCCTTCTTTGTACGGCAGCCTCCAGATCGTGGCGCAAAATGGAAACGCGGGCGGTTTCCAGCCCGGCGTTCATGGTAACAACTTCAATCTCCTCGACGCTGGCGGGCGCATGAGATGCTACAACACGGCTGGCCCGGCCTACATTGCGAGCATGCTCGCGGAATTTCGTGGGCGTGACGAACACGGTGGCCTTGGCCCTTGTAATTTCAAACTTATCAACGGTGAAGTTGGCGGCCTCAAGATCCTTGAAAATCTTCAAGGCCAATTCATTCTTTTCGTTGTCAGTTAGATCGGGGACGAATTCATCTGCCGCCTTATCCGTTCCGCCAGCGCTCAAACCAGCATTGCCCCGGCGACGCAAGCTGACCCGCGTGGCCTCGACGCCGGCATCCAGGCGCACGATCTGGACCGAGGAGATTCCCCGAGGCGCGGTTTCGGCAACCAACCTTGCCGCGGCCTCATAGTCGTTTTGCGGCCTTGCCGCATCATCCGTCCGCGTGGCCGAAAGATAGACCCGCGCCTCACCCTTCGTCAGCTCCAGGGATTCCACCGTGAAGCCGTTCGCTTCCAAGCCGTCGAACATTTGATCAATTCGGGCGCCGCGCTGGACATCTGAACGGCGGACCACGGCACGGCTCCGTTCCAGACTCCTGTTCCCGTCCGTCAATTGTACGATCTCGACCTGCTGCACGGGTGTCGGTGCGGCATTGAAGATGATTTCAGCGGCGGCGCGTTCCACATCGCCATCCAACTCCGGCACCCGGCTCATCACCAGGCGGGCGCGGGAATGGCTGAAGTCGATGCTGTCGATGGCAAAGCCTTTGGCTTCCAGGCTGTCAAACAGATAGTCGATTATCGCGCCGCGTTCGAGTTCGCTCCGGCTCAAGGTAACCTGATGGATGATCTGGTCCGCCCGGCGCTCGATCAGGGTGATGCCGCCGCTGCCCGATGGCAGGGCGGCCGCAGCCAATTGGGCCGCCTTGATCTGGCGCCCCCGCGGTGCTCCGCTCAGGCCCGAGGCGAGGTAAATTCTGGTTTCATCAGCCTGGGTTTCCACCGATGAAATTTGCATGGCCTGGGCTTCGAAGCCGGCAAAGAGGGCCTCGACGATGTTTGCATTGCCAGACGCACGCCGCGCCAGGCGCGCTTGCGGCGCCACGGGCTCCGGGTCGCCGGGCTGAACAAGGCGGTTGGCAACCCGCGGCGCCAGGGCAAAGCCGGGGCTGCCTTGCGTCGCCGCCTTGTCTTTGGGTTTCGCGGGACGCGGCACCAATTTTGGTGGCGGCGGATCAATTTTTGGCACGCCGGGATCATTGACGTTGGCCCGCACGGAGGCGCGGAACATGGCGACGTTGCCCCGCTCGTAGGCGCCGGAAAACTCAAGCCAGGGAAAGGGCTTGTAGACAAAGCCAAGATTGATGGGCAAATCCCGTTTGAACTCATTTCCCAGCGGTTCGGATTGGTAATCCTGGGTGCTGGCCTCCAGCTTCAGGGATAGGCCCTTGACTGGCGTGCGCCAGGCGACGCCGCCAAACAGACCAATGTGCGGGCCAGAGAGGTAATCGCCAAAATTTGCCTCGCCGCCAAAGCTGCCACTGCTGCTGCGGGTTGCAAAAACATCGGAAAACGTCGTCAGCGGGTTCTTAATAGTGCTACCCGAAGCGAAATAGCCCCAGCCCATGCCAAGGGAAAAATCCAAATCGTAATAGGATTTCGACGCCACCAGATATTCGCCCGAGAATAGACCCGTGCCAATACCGTCCTGTAGTCCGAAGGCGATTTGCGGCACGTACCGGCTTTCATCCCATAAAAGGAATTTCAAATCGGCGCCACGGTCTTGATAATCCTCCGTTGACGCCAACCCGCCGATCGAGAATGACCGGTTGGTAATCTCGGTATAACGAAATGTGCCTTCCAGCCATGGCATGGCCTGAAAGGAAATGTAGTAACGGCGGTAGGGATCAAGAAAAACCGCGCCTACATCCAAATCTCCATCGTCGCGGAAACGTGCGGTGCGGGTCTGCAATAGACCCACGCTGCCAAAATCATTGGCCGTCGCCCAGTTTGACACTCTTGCCGCAGGTGGTTTAGCTGCGACAGCCGGACGATTACCCTGGCAGATCAGCAACGCGGCAATGACGAGCGCAACTGAATAACCGCGCAAAGGTCGTGCCAGTATGTTCCCCATTTTATGGGCCGCCATAATCAACATCATGCAGGCTGCACTATTACGCGTAACTTTTTCACCCTCAATCGCGGCTGATGACCGCAAGAGAAGCGGCGGTCACAGCCAACTGGCTGATTAGGGATGAGCCCTCGCGAATCAACATAAATAGATCCAGCGGTGCCGGATCCTTGGGCACTACCAACGAGCTGCCGGGCGGCAACTGCACTGGATTGAAGTTCCAAACACTAACGGCCAGTGGCTCTGCCTGGCCGTTGGGGTAGACAACGAATATCCGGTCTTCATCCGCCGATCTTTGGAAGCCGCCAGCTTGACGGATATATTCATCCGCCGTGGTCCCGGCGATGAATTGCATGGCGCCGGGGTTCAGCACATCGCCAATGACGGTAACGAAGCTCGGCCGTTTCGGCATGTACAAACGATCACCCGGTTCCAGGACGGTATCCAGTTCCGGACGCACCTGCAGCACGGTCGGATCGGTCTCTGTTACCACCCGGCCCAACGCCTCGACCGAGCCCAACTGCTCGGCAAATCGCTGCAAGGCGAGGATGGAGGATGGGTTCACATTGCGATGTACCGCCACCACCGCGAGCGACGAACTTAACTCGCGGCTTGCCCGTTCCAGGCCGGCTCGCTGATCCGAACGAACTCGCTGGCGTGTGAATACGCCGCCGTAGGGATATGCCTGCGCTGTCAGGCCGCCGGCGCGCGCAATGACCTCGGATAGCCTCTCGCCACGGCGGATTTCATACAGGCCCGGTCGGGTAAATTCGCCCGCCAACAGAACCGGTCCAGTGTCGCGATCGGTTACCACTGGATTAAATCGCACAACGTCGCCAGGCCCAATCATGACCTTGTCGGCACCAGTCGTAGCCAAATTGACCAAGCCGCGCGACGCGTTGGAAGAACCTTTGAGGGAATCAGGCGTATAGCGTGAAATTTCCACACGGGTCAGATCAGCCTCCCGGCTGAGCCCGCCGGCGACCGCGATAAGTTCGGTCAGGCTGACACTGTCGACTACCGGATAGGCACCGGGGCGGCGTACTTCCCCATTCACGGCTACCGCATGTTCCAATGCCAGGGCCAATAGGCCGCCATGTTCGTCAAAAATTTCCGGGCAGTCCTGCCGGTTTATCGGGGCCATGCCGGCGGTGTCGATAGTCCTGACCGCATTGGCAAAGCGATTGGCGGAATTGACCGAAACGATCGCCAGTAATTGCCGCATGCCGGAGCAGGTGCGCTGCAAGGTTTCCTGCAGACTTGCATTGTCGCCTTCCGTCTGAACCTGGGCATCGTCGGTCTGGGACGCCGGTTTGCTGCTATTGGCCAGGGTTTTCTGGATCGCCGCGAGGGGATCAATAAGCAACTGGTCGCCGTCTTCTTTGCTCGCACTATCTTTGGAACTCTCTTCTTCCAATCCCTGCAGCCGCAACTCCGCATCTATCCGGTGGCTGACCACTTCCTGGACATTCGACGATGAGAGATAACGAACGTCCTTGCCGCCCATGACAATAAGGCGGTCGCCATCGCGCAAGGCGTAATCTTTCGTGCCGTGCAGAATGCTTTTCAGATTGAGAGGAAAAAGCCGTCTGGCGCGGGTTTTCGGGTCCGTTGTTTCCAGGGCGCCGAACAGGAGGTAGGGATCGGACTTGAATGAGCTGGCATCGCCAAGCAATTTCGCCACAGTAGACGTTGCCGCCAAGGAGCGCCGGCCCTGCACTTGCACATGGCCCCTGATATCAACCGCGCCCAACTGGATGTTTTGGCTGCGGCTGACCCGGATAATGTCGCCGTCTTGAACCTTGGAGGCGAGATTCTTATGTTCGCTTAGTTGCTGATGTCCGCTGTCCTGGAAGCTCAAATGATGAAAGATATTGCCCTTTGGCCGTATCGTGCCGCCGGACATTTGCAGGGCCTCCGCCAAGCTCAGGGTACGCCTGCCATCCGGCATTTCGTAGATGGCCGGCCGCTTCACATCACCCGTCAGGGCATAGGTTGGGCCCAGGGGCGGAACGATGACCCTATCACCGTCGCGCAAGGACAAGTCCCGCGCCGCTATGCCGGAAAACAACAGATCATAGGTGTCTATCCAGAAAACCTGATCGCCGCGCTGAACGTGGATGCGGCGCACGCTGCCGGTCTTCTTGATGCCGCCGCCAAGACGGATGGCATCGATCGCCGTGCCCAGCGCCGTCAATTTCTTCAGCCCAGGCTCTTGCACTTCGCCAGCCAGCAGCACATTCATAATACGCACGGCGCCAAGCGAAACATAAACATCGGTGCCTAGATGTTTTGCCGCCGTGCGCGCAGCGATCTCCCGTCGGATCTCGCCAAAGGTGTGGCCGGCGGCGAAGATTGGCTTGAAATTAGGTAGCAAGACCCGGCCCTTGCGGTCGATCCGTGTTCTGATGCTTTGATTGAGGCGGCCAACGAAGGTGACGACCATTTCGTCGTTAATACCCAGGACATAGTCAGGAAAAATGGTGCCAGTGTTTAAGGCTCGCAGGTTGGCGACCTTATCGAACAATTCATACCCGTACTGCAGCAATAATTCGGATGCGCGTTGGCAGTAGTCTTTCTCTAACGGCGAAAATTGCCGGATTACCCGAATAGAAACCATTTGTTCCGGCTTTAGGTTGCCACGGCAATATGCTTCCACCAGCAGTTGCTGTTCCGGGCTCAGTTGGCCTCGACGCGCCATTGCACCCTCGCTGAGCGGACTGCTGGTGAACCCATCCCTCTGAATCTCTTTAATGGCGTCGGCGCCGCCTTTGCGGGCCTGATCCAGATTTGATGACGCCCGGCCTTCTAGGGCGTCAATGGCGCCAGTACCCTGCAGGATCTGCAGTTGCTTCAAAAGATCGCCAAACGCGCCGCCGCCGGCGAAGTCATTGTTCTGCGCATGCAACGCGGCGGGGGTAAGCCATATCGACAGGGCGAGCAGAAGGGTCCAAGATAAGCTGTATGAAATTCGCCAAGACAATCCGATGCGGCACGGCTTACGATCCTGTGCGATGATTGCCATATTGCCACGACTGTGAACCATTCAATGTCCTCGAATTCTACCTTTGCGCCGCAGAAAATTCTCGATATTGAGAAACATCCCGATGGCGGAAACCATAAACCTTGCTGCCGATCTTATTGCGAACATTTGCCTGCGAAAATGACAAAGCCACATCAAACACGCCGATCGCTGCTGCGTACTGGACTGCTTGGCGCTACCGCCCTGCTGCCCGGCACATTGTTGGGTGGTTGCATCACCTCGCCAATAATCGGCAATGCTTTCGATGTCGCAAAAGCCCAATTTTTTGGCTACCCCGATCTACCGCTCCGGCGCAATACCATCGCCAAACTACCATACGCCTCTATGACCGCAAGGGTTGGTGACGGGCCCCAGGCCCTCCTCCTCCTCGCACGCAGCCAGGGCGGGGAACAACATTGGATATCGGGCCTCGACCGCTCCGTCCTCGCGCTTCGCGGCGGGCGGGTCGTCAAAACATTCGGATTCCCCGAAAACCTCAAAAACACCCGCGCCGACACCATCGACCCCGTCGACCGACTGCTCCATAAACTGGCGAAATCCAACCAGAAACCAGTCCACCACACCCGATACATCGATCTCGACACCGTAAATGCCAAAGGTACCAGACCCAATTCCGGAACCCACTACGGCCTGGTCATAGATTCAGTATTCGAAAACCTCGGACCCCGAAAAATACGAATCGTCGAACTCAACTTCGACACAATCCTCGTCAGGGAAACAAACACAGCAAGAACACTCAACTGGACATTCGAAAACCTATACTGGGTCGACCCAGAAGACGGATTCGTCTGGAAATCTAAACAAACAATCGCAAGATCATTCCCTGTGGTGGTTTTTGAGATATTGAAACCACCGGCCTAGGAGGTCGGGAATTTCTATCCGTTGGAGGCAAGAGCCTATTTTTCCAAGGCGCCCCGCAAAGCGTCGCAAATTAAATCGATAGTGGCATGGTCAAGGTAGGGGTGCATTGGCAGAGCTAA
>CAYWYB010000214.1:0-9148 GCA_964462145.1 uncultured Rhodospirillaceae bacterium | reverse complement strand
CCGGGTGAGAGGCTGCGTTTGACGAACAAACAGGTGCGCGCCCGAGCTACGTCCAGGATCGGCATACCGGCAATCGGGCTGCCCGGCTCGTGAGCGGCTGGGTTGGTGACGTCGTTGGCGCCAATAACAAAGGCCACGTCCGTGTTGGAGAAATCTGAATTGATCTCCTCCAACTCGAAGACCTCGTCATAGGAAACGTTGGCCTCGGCCAGCAGCACGTTCATGTGGCCGGGCATGCGGCCCGCCACGGGGTGAATGGCATAAGTGACCTTGACGCCATGTTCCTTCAGCAGATCGCCCATTTCCCGGACCGTATGCTGGGCCTGAGCCACGGCCATGCCATAGCCCGGCACGATGATCACCGATGAAGCGTTCTTCATGATGAAGGCCGCATCGTCGGCGCTGCCGGATTTCACCGGCTTATCGCTGCGGGTGGCGGAAACAGCCGTATCGCCGCCGAAGCCGCCCAGCAGAACCGAGATGAACGAGCGGTTCATGGCCTTACACATGATGTAGGACAGAATGGCGCCCGAGGAACCCACCAAGGCGCCAGTAATAATTAGCGCGGTGTTCTCCAAGGTGAAGCCGATGCCGGCGGCGGCCCAGCCGGAATAGCTGTTCAGCATCGAGACGATAACCGGCATATCGGCGCCGCCGATTGGAATAATCAGCAAAAAGCCCAGGGCAAAGGCCAGCAAGGTCATGCCCCAGAACCATTCGGACTCGGGCCCGATGGCAAACAGCACCACCAGCACGACGATCACCGCACCCATCAGGGCATTTACCGCATGCTGTCCGGGGAATGTGATGGGGTTACCGGTCACGATACCCTGCAGCTTGCCGAAAGCGATGATGGAGCCTGAAAAGGTAATGGCGCCAACCACGACGCCGATGCCCATTTCGATGCGACTGGCCAGCTTCAACATACCGTCCGCATCGGCGATGCCATAGGCGGCCGGGTTATAGAACGCCGCCGCCGCGACCAGCACGGCGGCCAGTCCGACCAGGCTGTGGAACGCCGCCACCAGCTGCGGCATATCCGTCATGGCAATCCGCCGGGCGATAATGGCGCCGATCGCGCCACCAATCACCATGGCCGTCAGGATCCAGGTGTAGGAGACCACTTCGGGGTTGATCACCGTGGTGATCACCGCGATGGCCATGCCAATCATGCCGTAGACGTTGCCGCTGCGGGAGGATTCGGGTGAAGAGAGGCCGCGTAGGGCCATGATGAATAAGACCGAGGCGATCAAATAGGCCAGGGCCGTCAGGTTTGCCGACATTATCTTGGGCCCCTACTGCTTTTTCTTGTACATGGCCAGCATGCGCTGGGTGACAAGAAAGCCGCCAAATATGTTTACCGCCGCCAGGCCGATGGCCACGGCGCCCAGAACCTTGGACAAGGACATCTCTACCGGGCCGGCGGCGATCAAGGCGCCGACGATAATCACGGAGGAGATGGCGTTGGTGACCGACATCAGGGGCGTATGCAACGCCGCCGTCACAGACCAAACCACGTAGTAACCGACAAAAATCGCCAGCACGAAAATCGCCAGACGATAGATGAATGGATCAATGCTATTCGCCACATCCATTGCTTAGGACTCCTTTTCGCTCAACATCGGATGGACGATGGCACCATCACGGGTCAGGCAGACGCCGGACACGGTCTCATCCTCGAAATCAAAGGACAGGTTGCCATTTTCGCCATCGATATGGGGCGACAGAAAATTGAAAAGATTTCGGGCATACAGGCTGGAGGCATCAACCGCCAGCCGGGCCGGGAAGTTCGAATGGCCGACGATCTTGACGCCATTGGCATCCACCACCTCGCCCATTTTCGACAGGGTGCAATTGCCGCCGTTCTCCACCGCCAGATCGACAATGACCGATCCGGGCCGCATGGAGGCCACCATGGCCTCGTCCACCAGGGTCGGCGCCGCGCGGCCAGGGATCAACGCGGTGCAAATCACGATATCCTGTTTGGAAATAGTCTCGGCAATGAGCGCGGCCTGCTTTTTCTGATATTCCTCGCTCATTTCCTTGGCATAGCCGGCGGCGGTTTCGGCCTGCGCCGTCTCCTCGTCCTCGACCATGACGAATTTCGCACCCAGGCTTTCCACCTGTTCCTTGGCGACGGGGCGCACATCCGTGGCCGAAACCACGGCGCCCAGACGGCGTGCCGTGGCAATCGCTTGCAAACCGGCAACGCCGGCCCCCATGACGAAAATCTTGGCCGGGGCAATGGTGCCCGCCGCCGTCATCATCATGGGCAGGGCGCGATCATATTCCTCGGTCGCATCCAACACCGCCTTGTAGCCGGCCAAATTGGCCTGGCTGGAGAGCACATCCATGCTTTGCGCCCGGGTGATGCGCGGCATCAGTTCCATGGCATAGGCATCAACGCCCGCGGCTGCATAAGCGTCGCAGTCAGAACGGCGGATCAGAGGGTTGAGCATGGCGATCAAGGCCTGGCCCTTGGCCATTTGCACCAGCTCGTTCGGACCTTCGTCCTCGTCATCCATGATCGGGCGGCGTACTTTCAGGACCACATCCGCGCCATCAAGGGCGGCGGCAGCATCGGCGGCGATTACGGCGCCGACCTCCTGAAATTCACTATCCGCGATATGAGTGGCGCTACCGGCGCCGGCCTCGACCACGACGTCGACGCCAAGACCAACGAACTTCTTCACGGTTTCGGGCGTTGCCGCCACCCGCCGCTCATCCGCCCGCCGTTCTTTCATTACGGCAATCTTCATATTCACTTCCCAACTCATCAAACCACGACAATCGCGGAATGGGATTGCTGACTCATCTCAAATGTACGGGGAACAGCACGCCAATAACTTCGGCCATACCTTCCATAAGAACGCGCGGAATATAGCAAAGCCGGCACGTCAATCAACGCATCGTTTCCACCAAACTTGATAATCTTTCGCGGGTATATTTGCATCGCGTAGCCGCCGCCTTGACCTAGGTCAGTTACAGGGCATCTAAACGACCGGACTAAGGCAGTTGCAATTCGAATTTCTTTAGCAAACGACTTTGTTTTCTGCGCATTTTGGCTGCATCGAAGCCGTCGATCAGCTCGTGAAAGTGGCGATACCAGTTCACTTCCGCTTTTAAGTGCATGAACACCCCACCCAGGCCGATGGCGGCGCGGTCCATGAAGACGAATTCCTGTGGCGGCCGCACACCGCCTAGTTCGCGTAGTTTGCGATGCACTTTTTCGGCCACGTCCCGTCCGTAAACCCCCGATTCCTGATCTTCGCGAATACGTCGGCTGCGGTCCTCCAACAAGGGGCCGTAGACGAAATTGGCCCATAGATTGAGGGTCTCGATGACATCCTTGCTCAACCCGGTGAAGCCCCAGGTCTCGTAGGCATGCACCGCCAACTCCTTATCGTCGTCACGAATGGCCCGGTAAAGATCGATCACGCCTTGCACGAACTTCGCCTCGAACACCCGCACACAGCCGAAATCCAGCAGATTAATATCCAGATCCGGACGCACGGAATAATTGCCCAGGTGCGGGTCGCCGTGGATCACGCCGGCGGTATAGAAAGGCACATACCAGGTGCGGAACATGTTCAGGGCGATGACATTGCGGGTTTCCAGATCCGCCTCCCGGAATCCCAATAGCGGCTCGCCGTCCAGCCAGTTCATGGTCAGCAGACGTTTGGTGGATAGTTCCGGCAGGACATCAGGAATGTGAATGTGGCGTTCCGCCTTCAGGATGTCGGCGAACAGGGCCATGTGCCGGGCCTCCTGCTGATAATCCAGTTCCTCGCGCAGGCGCTCGCCAATCTCCTTGTGCACATTGGAGGTATCGATGGTGCGGTCATAGCGGCCATAGATGGCAAAGATCAGCTTCAACTGCGCCAGGTCGGCCTCGACTGCCGAACTCATATCGGGATATTGCAGCTTGCACGCCAAGCCCCGACCATCCAGTTCGGCACGGTGTACCTGCCCCAACGAGGCGGCGGCGGCGGCCTCATGCTCGAAACTGTCGAAATGATCCTGCCAATCGGCGCCCAATTCGGCGGCCATGCGGCGCTTGACGAACAGCCAGCCCATGGCCGGCGCGTTGGATTGCAGCTGCAGCAACTCCTGCACATATTCTTCCGGCAATGCCTCGGGAATGGTGGCCAGGATCTGCGCCACCTTCATCAGGGGGCCTTTCAGACCGCCCAGGGCATTTTTCAGATCCTTGGCGTGGGTGGGCCGGTCAATGGACATGCCGAACATGCGGTCACCCGCCAGACGCGCCGCCAGGCCGCCGACCGCGGTGCCTACCTTGGCATAACGGCGCACCCGCCCGCCAAGGCTACCCTCGTCCCTGTCCTTGCGGTCCCCGCTCATATAGCCACCATCAGGATAACTCTTCCAATTCGTCAACAAAGCGTTCGATCACGCCCAGGCCCTGCTGCCAGAAGCCGGGATCGGCGGCATCCAGGCCGAACGGCGCCAGCAATTCGCCGTGGCGTAGGCTACCGCCCGCACGCAACATAGCAAGATACTTCTCGGCAAAGCCGTCAGAGGCGGTCTGATAGACCGCATATAGGGAATTGACCAGACAATCGCCAAAGGCATAAGCGTAGACATAGAACGGTGAATGGATGAAGTGGGGGATATAGCACCAGTAATTGGCATATTCATCATGCAGACGAATGGCCGGGCCCAGGCTTTCCCCCTGTACGGCCATCCAGATCTCGCCAATGCGTTCGACGGAGATTTCTCCCTTGCGCCGCTCGTCATGCAGGCGCCGCTCGAAATCATAAAAGGCGATCTGGCGCACCACGGTATTCAACATATCCTCGGTCTTGCCCGCCAGCATGGCCTTGCGCCGCCCTTGATCGGTTTCGCCGTCCAGCAAAGCGCGAAAGGTCAATTGCTCACCGAACACGCTCGCCGTCTCGGCCAAGGTCAGGGGCGTATCCGCCATCAGGGCGCCCTGCCCCGCCGCCAGCACCTGGTGCACGCCGTGGCCCAGTTCGTGGGCCAGGGTCATCACATCACGCACCCGGCCCTGATAGTTCAGCAGCAAGTATGGATGCGCCGAGGGCACCGTGGGATGGGCGAAGGCGCCGGACGATTTGCCCGGCGACGCGGGCGCATCGATCCAGGCATTGTCGAAAAAGCGCTGGCCGATCTTGGACAATTCGGGTGAAAACCCACCATAGGCCGCCAGCACCTGATCCTGGGCCGCCTGAAAGGTGAATTCCCTCTGATCTTCATCGGGCAAGGGCGCGTTCCGATCCCAATAGTCCAGGGCCTCGACCCCGAACCATTTCGCCTTCAGGGCATAATAGCGGTGCGAAAGGCGCGGATAGGCCGCCGTGACCGCATCCGCCAAGGCATCCACCACCTCGTCCTCCACCAGGTTGGAGAGATGGCGCGCACTGTCGGGCCGTGCGAAATGGCGCCATTTATCCTCGATCTCCTTATCCTTGGCCAAGGTGTTGGTGATCAGGGCGAACAGGCCTTTCTTGTCTTCGAAGCCGGCGCCCAGAGCCTTGGCGGCGGCCTTGCGTTGCGCGCCGTCGGGCTCCTGCAACAGATGCAGGGTTTGCTCCAACGAGAGCTTCTCGCCCGCTATCGGAAAACGCATGTCCGCCATGGTTTCATCGAACAGGCGCACCCAGGCGGCCCGGCCCGTGACCTGTTTCTCATGCAACAGGCGTTCCTGCTCGTCGGACAGTTGATGCGGACGCGAGGCGCGAACGTCCCGCAGCCAGGGCGCATAGTGTTTCAGGTCCCCGTCGGCGGCCAATGCCGCCCCCAGCGCACCGTCTTCGATCAGGTTCAGTTCCAAAGTAAAAAAGATCAATTTCGAAGTGATCGTGCTCAACCGTTCCATGGTGGTTTGGTAAAACCGGCCTACCTCGCGGTCCGCGACATCCGCGGCATGATACAGTTGGGCATAAGACGCGATCCGCCCCAGTAGATCCTCGTCCGCTTCATAGCGCTGGATGGCACGCGCCAGATCGGCCGCCGACAAGGTGCCGACCTTGCCGCAGTAATCCCCATTGAACTGTTCCGCCGCCGCTTCCGCCCGGTCCAGATCCGAGACTAGCTCCGCAGCCTCCGGACCGCTGTAAAGATCGCCAAGATCCCATCGCGACAAGGTCCCCAAGTCCATTCAATCATCTCCATTCAATCAGTACTTGTCCCGAAATGGCACAGGCACTACAATAACCATGTCATAAATAATGAGCGATTGGATTGAGGGCAATGGCGCAAACCGTGTTGATCGTCGATGACGATCCCACCCAACGCCGCCTGCTGGAGACCGTGGTCAGCCGGCAGGGCTATGACGTTGAGATCGCCGAGGGTGGTGAAGACGCGGTGGCCTTCATGCAATCGGAAAAAGGTAATGATATCAGCCTGATTTTGCTGGATTTGGTGATGCCGGATCTGGATGGCTTCGAGGTTTTGGGCCAGGTCAAGCCGCGCTGGCCGGAACTGCCGGTCATCGTGCTGACGGCGCAAAGCGGCATCGACGTCATCGTCAAGGTGATGCAGGCCGGCGCGGCGGATTTCATTCCCAAACCGGCCAGCCCGGAACGGCTGTTGGTTTCCATGGAAAACGCCCTGAAAATGAATGTCCTGTCCGGCCAGGTCTCGCGCCTGGTTCGCCAGGTCGACGGGCGCATGCAATTCGACGATCTGATCGCCAGCTCGTCGGCCATGAATGCGGCCCTGGATCTGGCCCGCCGGGGCGCATCATCGAATATCCCGATCCTGATCGAGGGCGAAAGCGGCGTCGGCAAGGAGATGATTGCCCGCGCCGTGCAAGGCAGCTCGGAGCGCGCCGGCAAACCCATCGTGGCGGTGAACTGCGGCGCCATTCCAGAGAATTTGGTGGAGAGCATCCTTTTCGGCCATGAAAAGGGCGCTTTCACAGGCGCCAACGAGCGTCACATCGGCAAGTTTCAGGAAGCCGACGGCGGCACATTGTTCCTGGACGAAATCGGCGAACTGCGCCAGGACATGCAGGTCAAGCTGTTGCGCGCCATTCAGGAAGGTGAAGTCGACCCGGTCGGCGCCCGCAATCCGGTGAAAGTTGATATCCGCTTGATATCAGCCACCAACCTGGATCTGCAGCAACAGGTGGCGGAAGGAAATTTCCGCGAGGATCTGTACTATCGCCTGAACGTATTTCCGATCCAGGTCCCGCCCCTGCGCGAGCGCCAGGATGATATCGCGCCCTTGGCGGAGCATTTCATCACCAAGCTGGCGGCGGCCGAGGGCAAGGCGGTGCGCGGCCTGTCCGCCGATGCGCTTGATTTACTCATGGGCTTTGATTGGCCGGGCAATGTCCGGCAGTTGGAGAACGCCATTTTTCGGGCCCTGGTGCTGTGTGACGGCGACGAGCTGAGATTGACGGATTTTCCGCAGATTGCGCAAAGCATGGGCATGGACACCCCCATGCCCTTGAACGGCGGTGAGGGCGCCCTGCCCGCGTTGAATGCCGCCGGCGAGGTCCGGACCCTGGACGCCATGGAGGCGGATATGATTCGTCTGGCAATTAACAAATACGGCGGCCAGATGACCGAAGTGGCCCGCCGTCTCGGCATTGGCCGCTCGACCCTGTACCGCAAGGTCGCCGAATTCGGCATTGAAGCTGGACGCTGAATGGCTGATGCTAAATTTGCAAAATAGGTCAGAATAGCTTACCTTTATAGTTGCCGGTACGGTTGGGGACGGCCGGAAAAATTAGGAAAATGGCATGACATCCGCCACCACTACGCTCGCCAATGTTTCACTCGATGACAAGTATGCCCTGGAAAAAGGCCGGGTCTTTCTGACCGGTACCCAGGCCATGGTGCGCCTGCCCATGTTGCAACGGCAACGTGACCAGGCGGCGGGGCTGAATACCGGTTGTTATATCTCGGGCTATCGCGGCTCGCCCCTGGGCGCCTTCGACCAGCAGCTTTGGCAGGCCAAACCGTTCCTGGAAAAGAACCACATCGTCTTTCAGCCCGGCGTCAACGAGGACATGGCCGCCACCGCCGTCTGGGGCAGCCAGCAATTGAACCTGGGCCCGCAATCGAAATACGACGGCGTCTATGGCATCTGGTACGGCAAGGCGCCGGGCGTGGACCGCTGCGGTGACGTGGTTCGCCACGCAAATCATGCGGGCACCGATCCCAATGGCGGTGTTCTGATGATGTGCGGCGACGATCATGCCGCCGTTTCCTCCACCGTGCCGGGACAGAGCGAACATAACCTCGCCTCGTGGATGGTGCCCATGCTGTATCCGGCGGGCGTCCAGGAATATCTGGATTACGGCCTGTTGGGCTGGGCCATGTCACGCTATGCCGGCGTCTGGGTCGGTTTCAAATGCGTCTCGGAAGTGGTGGAAAGCTCGGCCTCGGTGGATGTGGATGCCCATCGCCTGGACATTCAATATCCCGATTTCGAGATGCCCGAGGGCGGCCTGAACATCCGCTGGCCCGATGACCGCTGGAGCCAGGAAATCCGCCTGCAGCGCCACAAGGTCTATGCCGCCCTGGCCTTTGCCCGGGCCAATGGCATCGACCGCCTGGTCTGGGACGCACCGAAACCGCGTATTGGCATCGTCGCCGCGGGCAAATCCTATCTTGATGCCCGTCAGGCCCTGGAGGACCTGGGCATTGACGAGGCCATGGCTGCGCAGATCGGTTTGCGCCTTTACAAAGTCGGCATGCCCTGGCCCCTGGAACGGGAAGGTATCCGCGCCTTCGCCGAGGGCCTGGACGAGGTCTTGGTGATCGAGGAAAAGCGCGCGGTCATCGAAAACCAGCTAAAGGAACAGCTTTACAACTGGCGCGCGGACGTGCGGCCCAGAGTGGTGGGCAAGTTCGACGAGGACGGCCAATTGCTCTGCCCCTCAGATGGTGAACTGTCGCCGGGCCAGATCGCCCGCATCATCATGTCGCGGATCGGCGGCTATGTGACCTCGCCCACGATCGAGGAACGGATGGCGCAGTTGGACCGCAAGGAAGCCGCCGCCCAGACCGCCGTGGCGCCGATCCAGCGCGCGCCCTATTTCTGCTCCGGCTGCCCGCACAATACCTCCACCAAGGTGCCCGAAGGCAGCCGCGCCATGGCCGGCATCGGTTGTCATTTCATGGCCCTGTTCATGGACCGCTCGACCGAGACC
>CAYWYB010000213.1:0-9209 GCA_964462145.1 uncultured Rhodospirillaceae bacterium | reverse complement strand
ATCATCCCGATAGCACGCTGCTGAGAATGATTTTGGATACGGTGCCCGCCAGCATCTCGTTTCGCGATACCGAAAATCGTTTTGTCTTTATCAACAAGCGCGCTGCGGAAAGATATCTCGCCGTATATTTGGGCGAAAACCAAAAACAAAAGTACGGACCGAGTCATGTTATCGGCAAATCCCTGACGGAACTTTTTGATGCCGATGCGGTGCGTGAGACGGAAAATATGGTCGCCGAGGTGATCGCATCGGGTAAAGCGGTGCGCAATCGGAATATGGTCGGCGCAAAATCGTCCTACACGTATTTACTGAATATTGTTCCGCTTCTTGATGATGATGGGATCGTTCGCGGCGCCGTTACCGTTGCCGTTACTGAACGCCGGGCGATGGAGCGGGCCTTGCGCGATAGCGAGGCGTTTAACCGGGCCGCCATGGCCAGCATGATCGACGGTCTTGTCGTGATTGATGACGCCGGCATAATTCAAGCCTTCAACCCCGCGGCGGAAACGCTGTTCGGCTATGGCAATGACGAGGCCATTGGCCAAAATGTCTCGTTGCTCATGACCGAAAATGATCATGATAAACATGACGGTTACATAGCCCACTACATGAAAACCGGCGTATCGAAGATCCTGGATAAAGGACCTCGCGAGGTCGTCGGGCGTCACAAGAATGGTCAAACTCTTTCGTTGGAACTCAATATCGGCCGCATAGAAAACGCTGGCAGCGCTCTATTTGTTGGCTCTTTGCGGGATATTGGTGAACGCAAGCGGGCGGAGGAAGACCTGCGCAAAAGCCGGGAAGAGACGGATCGGGCGCAACGGCGGCTGTTGGATGCGATCGAGAATATTCCGGAAGGTATTGCGCTCTATGATGCTGACCGCCGTTTGGTTTTGTACAACAAAACACTGCAGGAAATGTATCCCGCGCTGAAGGATCTATACAAAACAGGCGTGAACTTCGAAGAGATCGTTCGCGAGGTGGTTCGGCGCGGCGTGGTTTTGGAGGCCGACGGCCAGGAAGAGGCGTGGATCGCCGAGAGATTGAGCTCGTTTGGCAAGAATAGTGAGCCGATTGAGCAGAAACTCGACGGAGACCGCTGGCTGCTGCTGTCGGATCATCTCACCGACGACGGTGGCGTGGTCAGTATCAGAACCGACATCACCGAACTGAAACAACGCGAAAATGAACTGCGCCAGGCCCAGAAAATGGAGGCGCTTGGCCAATTGACCGGCGGCGTTGCTCACGACTTCAACAATCTGTTGGCGGTCATGATGGGTAATATCGCCCTTTTGGAAGAGGAACTTGGCCCAGACAGTGATTTGACAAGCCTGACCGAACCGACATTGCGTGCCATAGATCAGGCCTCGTATCTGACCAACCGCATGCTCTCCTTCGCGCGGCAACAGCCTCACAAGATCCAAAGCATCGAACCGAACGCCTTCTTGACGAATGTTCAGCCGTTGCTGCGGCAAGCCTTGAACGACGACATCAAGGTTGAATTTTCCACTTTGATCGGCGTTTGGCCCTGTAGGGCCGATGTGGCGCAGTTGGAACAGGCGGTCTTAAATCTGGTCATCAACGCGCGTGATGCCATGCCCGAGGGTGGGCGGCTGCGCATCGAAACGGCGAATGTGGTGCTGCCCGATACGGGTCTCCGGGAGCAGCCTGACCTGCCGCCAGGTGAATATGTCACCATTGCCGTTGTCGATAGCGGCCACGGTATCCAGGATGCCGATCTACCGCGTATTTTTGATCCATTTTTCACCACCAAAGAGGTTGGCGGGGGCTCGGGGCTTGGTTTGAGCATGGTGCATGGTTTCGTCAAGCAATCTCGCGGCGATATCGTGGTTCGGTCGGAAATCGGCGTTGGCACGACAGCTTGCATCTACCTGCCGCGCGCGGAAAGTGGGCCGGATGTCGTCGCGGCAGCCAAGCCCGTCTCGGCAAAACCCATGGCCGCCGGCGAAACCATACTCGTGGTAGAGGACGAGGAAGACGTCCAATTGATGGTGGCCAGAAGCCTAAAAAGATTGGGCTATGAGGTCATCGTGGCGGATAGCGGGCCGGAGGGATTGGCGCGCTTGAGCGAACATGGCGGCGTCGACCTGTTGTTGACCGATGTGCTGCTGCCGGGCGGAATGAATGGTCAGGAAATCGCAGATCTGGCACAACAGAGCCAGCCCGGACTAAAGGTGCTGTTCATGTCGGGCTATTCCCGCGATGCCATCATCGACCAGGGCCGCCTCAGGCCTGATGTACGACTGCTGTCTAAGCCCTTCGTACCCGCGGAACTAGGCCGCCGGGTCCGCGACGTGCTGGACGAAGCTTAAGCAACGCGCACCACAATCTTGCCGAAGTGCTGGCCTTCGGGCAGTGCCTGCAGCGCCTCGCTCAAGCCCTCGAAATCATAAATATGGCTGTCCAAGGCCGGGTGAAAGTCCGGCTTGTCGTCAAGATGAGCCATCATGGCCTGGAAATCCGCGACACTGCCCGTGGAAATGCCGATCATCCGTTTTCGGAACATGAAGACCAGGGGCAGGTTTATCTCCGCCACGGATCCGCCCACATTGCCGATCAGGGACATGGTGCCGTCGGCCCGGGTCGCCCGCATGGACTGGGCAATGGTATCGGCCCCGCCAATCTCGACCACCAGGTCGGCTCCCAGGCCATCGGTCAGGCCCAGCACCGCCTTGCCCCATTCAGGCGTTTCGGAATAATTGATGGTTTCATCGGCGCCAAGTTCCCGCAGCCGCGCCAGCTTTTCATCGCTTGACGATGTGGCGATTACCCGCGCGCCCCGTGCCTTGGCCAACTGCAAGGCAAACAAAGAGACGCCGCCCGTGCCCAGGGTGACGACCGTGCCGCCGTCGACCGCCGTTTCAGGCATTTCGGCCAGGGCATTCCAGGCGGTAATCGCGGCACAGCACAGGGTGGCGGCTTCCTCGTCCGAGAAATGATCAGGTACCGGCACCGAGCTGGCCACCGCCACGTTCATATACTCCCGCGCCGTGCCGTCCAGCGGGCCGCCCAGGGCGCCGTCGAAGCCGGCCGGGCCCAGGTCGCCGCCGAACCAGGTCTGGATGAAACAGGGCAATCGCCGTGAGCCCAGGGCGACATCTTCAACGCCTTCGCCCAGCGCGACCACTTCGCCAACGCCATCGGACAGGGGCACCAGAGGCAGTTCGCCGGACATCCGGCCATAACCCCGGCCGATCATCAGAAAGTCGCGGTAATTCAGCGAAACGGCCTTCATTTTCAACAATACCTCGCCAGGCCCCGGTTCGGGCCGGGGCACATCAACCAGCTTCAAGCCGTCAAAGCTCCATTCATCGGTGATCTGCCACTGTTTCATTGTCATGTCCCTGCCTCTATTCTGGTACCGCCAGAGTAATTCCGGCCACCATGATTATAGCGAAGGTCCATTGCAATGATGAAGCTTTACGATGCCGCCCTGTCCGGGAACTGTCACAAGGTCCGCATGCTGCTGTCCATGCTGAAACTGGAACACGAGGTTGTGCCCATGAGCCTGCCGGACCTGGATCACAAGACGCCCGAGCATCTGGCCCGTAATCCCTTGGGGACATTGCCCGTGCTGGAAGACGGCGATGTCACGATCTATGATTCCCAGGCCATCCTGGTCTATCTGGCACGCAAATATGGCGGCGATGAATGGCTGCCCGGCGATGCCGCCGGCCAGGCCCTGGTGCAGCAATGGCTGTCCTACGCGGTCAATGAAATCTGGAACGGGCCCGCCCTGGCCCGCGCCTTTCTGCTGTTCAATCGGGATGTGGACCTGGCCCGCTGTCAGGCGGCGGGAGAGGCGGCCCTGGCCCATCTGGACGCGCATTTGTCCAAGCATGACTGGCTGGCCCTGGACCGGCCCACCATTGCCGATATCGCCTGCTATCCCTACAGCGCCCTGGCGGAAGCCGGTGAAATATCACTGGCGCCGTACAAGGCGCTGGGCGCCTGGTTCAAACGCATCGAAGCCCTGCCCGGCTATGTTTCCATGCCCGGCCTTGGCGAATAGCACGGTTTAGGCCTCGACGGTTTTCGCCTCGTGCTCCACATAGGCCAGCACCATGTCGCGCAAGGTGACGATGCCGGCCAGTTTGCGGTCATGGTCGATGACCAGGCCGCGGGAGAGGCCGAAATTGCCCAGCATGCGCACCGCATAGCGAATGTCCATTGCGATATCCAGGGTCAGCGCCGGTTTCGACATGACCTCATAAACGTCGACCCGGTCGGGCGAAAGGTTCCTGGCAATGACCTTGTTGGCGATGTCCGAGACCACGACCAGGCCCAGTTCGTCGCGTTCATCCCGGCGTTCGATCACCAGGGAACTGACGCCGTGTTCGCGCATCACACGCATAGCATCACGCACCGGGGTCATGGGATCGATGGTGTGCACCTCGGTGCGCATGACCTCGCCGACTTTAATATGGGGGATCGAATTCATATCTGATCCTCGATTTCATTTGATAGGGTTTTCAGTTGCGTCTTCAAGCCCACGGCATCTTCGATTTCCACCTGGAAGGCGATGCCGGCGCCCTGCTCTTCGTTGAATTTTCCGGCGACCGCGATTTCCTCCAGGATGTCGCGGCTTAATTGTTCCGCGACCAGAAACAGGATCAAATCCCGTTGACCGGAAAGGTTCAGGCCCATGAAGGTTTTCTCGGGCACCAGGCCTTCGCCGCGGGCGGAGGTTATCACGGTGGAGCCGGTGGCGCCCGCCTCCCGCGCCGCGTCAAGTATGGTGTCGGTATGATTGTCGTCCACCAAGGCCACGATCAGTTTGAACTTCATTGGCTTTCTCCCTTCTTGCGGCGGCGTATGCGTAACCATTCGCCGAACTGTGCATACCCCATGACGGTGATCATCGGAAACAACGAGGCAAAGGCGATCAGGCCGAAGCCATCCAGCAGCGGGCTGCGGCCCGATATTGTGGTCGCCAGGCCCAGGCCCAGAGCGGTCACCAGGGGTACGGTGACGGTGGATGTGGTGACGCCGCCTGAATCATAGGCCAGCGGGATGATCGCCCGATTGTTCGATTGGCTGGCCCGGATGGTTTGCAGGATCACGATAATATAGCCGGCGGCAATGTAATAGTGCAGCGGCGTGCCGGTGACGATACGAAAGGTACCCAGGGACACGCCGAAGGCGACGCCGATGGCGACGGCGATGCGCAGGCCCCAAATGCCGACCGCGCCGCCCGAAACTTGGTTCGCCTTGATGGCGACGGCGATCAGTGACGGCTCGGCTATGGTGGCGGCGAAACCGACGGCGGCGGCGAACAGATAAACCCAGTAATAATCGTGCCAGCGCACGTTTTCGACAATGGAACCTGCGGCGGCGGCGCCATGAATGAAGACCGGGTCCGTCAGCTGCTTGGCCATCAGCTCACCCAGCGGGAACAGGGCCAGCTCCAACCCGACCAGGAAAAAAGTCAGGCCGATGATCACATAGATGAAGCCGATGATGATATTGCGCGGCTGCGGCAAGGGCCGCCGGATGACCAGAAACTGAAAGCCGAACAAGACCATGGCGATGGGCAGCACGTCACGGCCGGCGGCCAGCAGGGTCCAGAACAGATGTGCCAGGATTTCCATTACCGCCCGCCGCCCCTCAACTAAGGCCTGACCACAGCATGCCAAACAGCATGACGAAGATCATCGGTGACAGGGAGGCAAAAGCAATCAGGCCAAAGCCGTCGATCATCGGATTGCGACCTTTGATCGAGGTCGCCAGACCAACACCCAGGGCGGTGACCAGGGGCACGGTGATGGTCGAGGTGGTAACGCCACCTGAATCATAGGCAATGCCGACAATGTTCGCCGGCGCGAAAAAGGTCAAAATAACAACCGCCATATAGCCGCCGATGATCAAATACTGGATCGGCCAGCCCTTGAGGATGCGAAAGACGCCCAGCACCAGCGCCGCGCCGACGGAGAGGGCCACGGTACCACGCAAATAGAAGGCATAGTTGGCCTGGGCCGATGCGGTTTGTTCGACCACGCCGGCGGCGGCGGCGACCTTGGCGGCTTCCGCCACCACCGCGATCAGCGCCGGTTCCGCCGCCGTCGTCCCGAAACCAAGGGCAAAAGCGAAAGCCAGCAACCAGAACAGGCTGCCCTTGCGGGCCAAGGCGTCGGCCATGGCCTCGCCAATGGGAAACAGCGCCAGCTCCAGACCTTGAATAAAAAGCGTCAAACCGATCAGCACAAAGGCCAGGCCAAGCAGAATGCTGCCCAAATTGGGAATGGGTTGCTGCAATACGACAAGCTGGAAGAAGGCAACGACAATGACAATCGGCGCCAAATCACGGACCGAGCCGGTCACCAGCCCGAGTAAGCGGAGCAATCCTTGTTGAGTTTTGGAGCGCGTCACCCTGCCGCCTTTCAAAACCTAATTGGCAAGAAAAATTTTACCGACATAAATTTGCATCCAAATATAAAATTACACTTAAATATCGGGGCGGCAAAGAACATGCGGGTAATTCAGTAGTACGGGAGACGGGCGATGAACGAGCAGAGCGGGCAAATCGAACAAATGAAATCGGTTGTGTGCAGCAGTTGCGATGGCTTTTGCCCCTTGGCCGCGAAGGTCGAGGATGGCCGCGTGGTCAAGGTCACCACGCGGGAGCATCCATTCTTCAAGGACGTGATCTGCATGAAAGGCGCCTATGCGCCGAAATCTTTCGCCCATCCGGACCGTCTGATGCATCCCCTGAAACGCACCGGCGAACGGGGCGGCGGCGAATGGCAGCAGGTCAGCTGGGACGAAGCCATGGACGATATTGCCCTGCGTTTGCAAAAGGTGGTCGACCAGCATGGCCCGGAGGCACTTGCCGTCTCCGCCTCCAATGCCAATCTGGGACTGGACAATGGCCTCTCCCGCCGTTTCATGAATCTGCTGGGCACGCCCAATTACATCTCCGGCGTGGCCTATTGCATGGGCAACACCGCCGCCGTCAACCGGCTGGTCTATGGCTGGTATCCACGCGGCGATATCCTCAATTCCAAATGTATCGTGCTGTTTGGCCATGATCCGCGCCGCCATAGCTGGACCTTGGAATATAAATCCATTCGTATGGCGCAAGCCAATGGCGCCAAGCTGATCGTGCTGGACCCGCGCAAGAGCGGCAACGCCGAGGCCGCCGATATCTGGCTGCCCCTGCGCGCCGGCACGGATGCGGCCATGACCTTCGGCTGGCTGAACGTTATTTTGGAAGAAGAGCTTTACGACAAGGACTTCGTGCGCGACTGGACGGTAGGTTTTGACGCATTTGCCGAACGGGTGCGGCAATACCCCGTCGAGCGCGTGGCGAAAATTACCGGCGTGGCGCCGGAACTGATCCGCGAAGCGGCACGGATGTACGCCAAATCCTCGCCGGCGGTTATTCCCTGGTCGCCGATCACGGATCAACAGGTCTCCTCCACCTCGGCCATTCGGCTGCAATGCGCCCTGCGCGCCTTGACCGGCAACCTCGACGTCAAGGGCGGCGAGATGTTCACGGGATTCAATCCGGGCATTCGATCCGAGTCTGAAATTGAACTACACGAAGAATTATCGGAGGCGCAAAAGCAAAAGCAGCTGGGCGCCGACGAATTTCCCGTCTTCACCCATCGCGGCATGGCACCCCTGGGCGATGCCACCGAGCGTGTCTGGGGCCATCGTTTCAGCAATCTGATTTCGGGCTGTTACATGGCCCATCCCATGGCCGTGTTCCGCGCCATGGCCGAGGGCGATCCCTATCCGGTCAAGGCCTTCTTCGCCCTGGCCAACAACACCCATATGTCGTTCGCCAACACCCAACGCATTCACGACGCCCTGATGAACCAGGACCTGATCGTCGCCTATGAACATACCCTGACGCCGACGGCACAGCTGGCGGATTACGTCCTGCCGGGCGATGCCTGGCTGGAGCGTCCCTCCATGATGGCGGGGATCTCGGAGCAGGCCATGCAGCCGCCCGGTGAATGCAAAAGTTTCGTCTATTTCTGGCACGAACTGGCCAAACGCATGGGCCTGGGCAATCATTTCCCCTGGCAGACGGCGGAAGAAATGTTCGACTACCGTTTGGAGCCGGCTAACACTACCTGGGCCGAGACCGTGGCTTCCGCCCGCCTGCCGAAGATGCAGAATGACGAGAAGAAATATCTGCAAACCGGCTTTGCCACTCCCTCGGGCAAGGTGGAGCTGTCCTCGTCCATACTCGAAGGCTTTGGTTTTGATCCCTTGCCCTATTACCGCGAGGCCGCAACACCGGATGCGGCCTATCCCATGGCCATGTTCATCGGCCTGCCCGATGACGAATACTACCGTACCGGCCACCGCCATGTGCCCGAGCTGCGCCGCCGGGCCCAGGACCCCACTCTTTTCGTCAGCCCCGATGACGCCAGGGAACTGGCCCTGGGCGAGGGTGACTGGGCCCGGGTAGAGACCATGACCGGCGCCATGCTGGGCCGTGTCTTTGTCCGCTCTTCCATGCCCAAGGGCCTGGTGCGGGTGCCGCACGGCTGGTGGAAACCAGAATCCGAACCGGGGCTGGAGAATATGTCCGGTATGTGGTCCTTCGCTGATGCCCTGATAACCGAGGATCAAGACCCTGATCTGATCGATCTGGAACAAGGCGTACCCCATATGAAGGGCGCGCCCTGTAAATTGACCAAGCTGGACCAGGCGGAGGTCGCCAAGCTGGAAGCCATTTATGGCCCGACCGATGATCTGCCCCGGGGGCCGGAAGGCAAGGCGCTGCGCACTAACAACGCCACCGCCACCTTCATGGAGGATGAGGAGTTCAGCGACGAGGTGGAGTTCGAGGCGGTGGAATTATCCCTGTACGGGCGGAAGTCCTAAGGCGTATTGTTCCGGCGAAGGTAGAACTGAAAGGATACGGGCGTGAAGTCATCATTTGAAGAAGTCATGGAAATTCGGGGCCGGGGCATGCCGGCGGATGGCGAGGTTACGCTGACCGGCGCGGACCCTGTGTTCTCCACCCGTTTCAAGATTTCCGAGACCTGCGCCTCGGTGCTGGCTGGCGTCGGCGTTGCCGTGTCCGATATCTGGGAATTAAAAACCGGCCGCCGGCAAAAGGTCGAAATAGATGCCCGCCGCGCGGCGGCAACCCTGCGCAGCTCCATCTATATGGAAAAACCCGATGCCAACGGCGACTACCAGCGGGTCGTCAACGAAATGCATGAAAA
>CAYWYB010000212.1:0-9238 GCA_964462145.1 uncultured Rhodospirillaceae bacterium | reverse complement strand
GTTTGGCGCTGGGCATGAAAATCATCGCCAGCATGACTCCAACCACGGCAATCGGCACCGACATGAAGAACACATAATGCCAATTAAAGGCATCCAGCAGTACGCCGCCAATAGCCGGGCCTATGGTCGGCGCGACGGTAATGCCGACCCCAAATATACCCATGGCAAGGCCTCTTTGGTGGACGGGAAAGACCTGAAACATCAGCACCATCGATAACGGCTGTACCAAGCCCGCACCGGAGCCTTGCAGGATGCGGCCAATGATCATCATATCGATACTATTGGAGAGCCCCCCTATGACGGCGCCGAATATGAACACGGACATGGCACCAATATAGGTCGCCCTCATACCGAAGGCCCGGACGCACCAGTCGTTGAGCAGCATGGATACGGTCATGGCGGCGATGAAGCCGGTTGAGAGCCAATGCACCGTGTCCTGACCAACGCCAAAGGCGCCCATGATGACCGGAATGGCAACGTTGATTATGGTCGCCGTCAAGACCATGGACATGGTGCCGAGCATGGCCGTAAACGAGACGTAGTAGCGGTAGTTCGGGCCAAACCGGGCAAACATCGCCTCGATTGTATCGCCGGCCATGGTCTAGCGGGCCTTCGATGCAGGCTTACGTGAAAGCATAAACATTAAGGCTGCTCTACCCATGCCGTGGCCGCAACATGGTTCGTAGCTGCATTTTTTTCGGCAGATCTATCAAGAACAGCGCCGGTATCATGGTCAGGAAATACAACAAGGCCATGAACAGAAAGGCATCGCTGAACGCCATCATGGCGGCTTGCGAATAGACGCTACGGCCAACCAGATAAAGCGCACCAGGCCGCATCATCTCGAACGGCCAGCCCAGTTGCTCCAACATGCGGCCAAACTGCGACATCAGTTGCAGGGTGGCGCTGTTGTCAGGCGTCTGCAGAACCGCAAAGGCATCGGAAAAAAACGCCGTACGCTGGCCGAGGATCAAGGCCAGTACATTCACGCCGATGGCGCCGCCCAGCTGTCTGGAGAAATTCAACGCGCCCGAACCCTGGCTCAATAATTCGGGTTTCAGGGTCGATACGGCGGTGACCGTCAAGGTTGGCATCATGGTCGCCAGACCAACCCGGCCAATCATGATCCAGACCGCAAAAATCCAGAATGGCGTGTTGGTATGGGCCTGCATCATCAATACGCACGAGGCGCCAAACACGGCTAAACCGAACAGGATCATTTGATAGCCAGGTAATTTGTCCGACAGGCGCCCGGCGATGGGGAACATGGCCATCATCAACAACCCGCCCGGTATCATCAGCAGGCCCGAGCGCGTTGGGCTGTAGCCTTGAACGGTTTGTACGAACAGCGGAATGATGTAGGTCGAGCCGAACAGCCCAACGCTCAGCACCATGCCGACCAGAACGGCGGCGGCGAACTTGCGGTTCAGGAACACGCGCAGCTGCAAAATGGGATTGTCGCTTCGCAATTCCCATAAAATGAAGGCCACGCAGGAAATGATGGCAGTGGAAAAAAGCAGCGCGATGACCGGCGCACCCCAACCCTCGCGCTGGCCGTTGGACAACCCGGTCAGGGTGCAGCTGATACAGGTGATTACCAGGATCAGGCCGGCCCAATCAAAGGGCGGCAAGGGCCGTAGGCGCTTGGCGCCGGGCATAAACACTGTCGCCAGCATGATGCCGACCACGGCGACCGGCGCCGACATAAAAAATACATAATGCCAATTGAAGGCGTCCAGCAACACACCGCCAAAGGTCGGTCCGAAGGCGGGCGCGACAATGATGCCGACCCCGAAAATGCCCATGGCGCGGCCTCTTTGATCTACGGGAAAAACCTGAAACATCAGGACCATCGACAACGGCTGCACCAAGCCGGCGCCGGAACCTTGCAGGATCCGTCCGATGATCATCATATCGATACTGCTGCTAAGCCCGCCCATGACGGCGCCAAAGATGAACACCGTCATGGCGCCGATATAGGTCGCCTTCATGCCAAAGGCGCGCACGCACCAGTCATTCAGCAACATGGATATGGTCATGGCGGCGATAAAGCCGGTTGAGAGCCAATGCACCTTGTCCTGGCCGACGCCAAAGGCGCCCATGATGACGGGAATGGCGACGTTGATCATGGTCGCGGTCAGAACCATGGACATGGTGCCAAGCATGGCGGTGAACGAGACGTAGTAACGGTAGTTCGGGCCGAACCGCGCGAACATCGCCTCGATGGCTGGATTGGCGGCCGGACTGGGCATGCTAACCGGGCCTGACCGCGGCCACGGTTCCGGATTCCGGGCGGGCTTTGGGTTTTGGACGGCTGTCCCGCAACAGCAGGGCGGGGATCATGGCGGCGAAAAAGGCCACGGCAATGAACAGGAAGACATCCTTGAAGGCCATCATGGAGGCCTGGGAATAGACGCTGCGGCCAACGAGGTGCAGAACGCCCGACCGCATCATCTCGAACGGCCAGCCCAATTGGTTCAGGATGGGTCCGAGCTGCTGCATGAAATAGCGGGTCGCGCTGTTGTCTGGCGTTTGCAGCCCGGCAAAGGCGTCGGCGTAAAATGCCGTTCGCTGGTCCAGCATAACAGCAACAACGTTGACCCCAATGGCACCGCCCAAATTCCGGGTAAAATTGAGAGCACCCGCACCCTGGCTGAAATATTCCTGCTTCGTCGTGGAGAGGGCCATGACCATCAATGTCGGCATCATCGCCGCCTGGCCGAGCCGGCCAATTATCAACCACGAGGCAAAGACCCAAAATGCAGTGTCCGTCGCCGCCTGCATCATCAGCAAGGACGAAAAGCCATAAACGCCAAGGCCAAACAAGGTGATCTGGTAACCCGGCAGCTTGTCCGAGAGGCGCCCCGCGATGGGCAGGATCATCATCATGAAGATACCACCGGGGATCATCAACAGGCCGGACCGCGTCGGGCTATAGCCCTGCACGGTTTGCACGAACAGCGGCACCAGATAGCCGGCCCCGTAGAAACCCAGGCTTAAGACAAGGCCGACAACCATTGATGCGGCAAACTTGCGGTTGGCGAAGACGCGGACCTGAAGAATGGGGGTTGGCGTCATCAATTCCCAAAGCACGAAGGTGACGCCGGAGATGATGCCAATGGAAAAAAGCGCTGAAATTATCGGCGCGCCCCAGCCTTCCCGCTGGCCACTGGACAGCCCGGTCAGAGAACAAGCGATGCATAACGTCGCCAGAACCAGGCCCGTCCAGTCAAAGGCGGGCAAGCCGCCCTTGCGCTCGCCGCCTGGCATGAAAAACATGGCCAGAAAAATGCCGACGGCGGGCACCGGTGCCGACATGAAAAACACATACTGCCAGTTGAAGCCATCCACCAGCACGCCGCCAAAGGCCGGGCCCACGGCTGGTGCCGCCATGATGCCGACGCTCAGCAACGCCATGGCGCGGCCGCGCCGGTCAACGGGAAACACCTGCAGAACCAGGACCATCGCCAAGGGCTGGCCAATGCCCGCGCCGGCGCCCTGAAGCACACGGGCAACGATGATCAGATCGATAGAGTTGGAAAGGCCGCCCATGATGCCGCCGAATATAAAAACAGCCATGGCGCCGATAAAGGTCACGCGCATGCCAAAGGCGCGCACACACCAATCGCTTAGCAGCATGGATACGGTCATCGCGGCAATGAAGCCGGTGGAGACCCAGTGCACCTTGTCCTGGCCAACGCCAAAGGCGCCCATGATCACGGGAATGGCCACATTGGTCATGGTCGCCATCAGCGCCGTGGCCGTGGTGCCGAGCATGGCCGTGAAGATTACGTAGTAGCGGTAGCGCGGCCCGTACCGCGCGAACATCGCCTCAATCGCGGACGATTGCAATCTCGACCTCGACCATCATGCCCGGGCGCAACAGGTCATTTGTTTGCGGCACGGCAATCTTGACCGGTAAACGCTGGGTAATCTTGGTGAAGCTGCCCGATGGATTGGGGCTGGGCAACAAGGCAAACTGGTTGGTCGCGGCATTGCCGATACGGACCACTTCGCCCACCACATCCAGATCGGGATAGGCATCAACGCCGATCTTGGCCTTGGCGCCCAATTTGACATCACGGATATCGGTTTCCTTGATGTTGGCCTCAACCCAGATCACGGCTGGGTTATGCAACAACAGCAACCGCTGCCCCCGCGCCACATACTCGCCGGGATCAATGAAAATGCGGTCGATCTTGCCGTCGCTGGGCGCCTTGATGGTGCGGTCGGTCAGGTCAAGCTGTTGCCGCTCAATCTGCGTGTTCAAACGCTCTTCATCAAAACGCAGGCTGGCGATGCGGCCTTGCAGGACATCCATGCGCTGGCGGTCGGCTTGCGCTTCCATAACGTCGGCGTTGGCCTTGGCCACATCCGCCTCACCTTTCAGTACCTGTTGCCCGGCCAGGCGGTAGGCGGTGCGCAGGGCCTCCCAGCGCTGCCGCGAGATCACCTTTTTCTGCAGCAGCGATTGTGCCCGTTCGAAATCATTACGGATCTGCTCCATTTCCGTATCCATGCCGGACTTGGCTGCCTGGGCCGAGTGCAAGGCGGCACGGCTGGCCTCGAAGCGGCCACGGGTTTGTTGATCAATCATCCGGATCTCGGCTTCGATGCGCTGCCTTTCGGCCTGCAACGATTTGCGCTGGGCTTCTATTTCCCGCAGGCGCAATGATGATTCACGGTTATCAATCATAATCAACGGTTGACCGGTCTGCAGCACGTCGCCTTCGGAAACCGGCACCTCCGTGACCCAGCCATCAATGCGGGACGATATCATGATCATGTCGGACTTGATCCGGGCATCGTAGACGACCACGTTGGTATAGCGGCCATAAACCCAGTACATCAGACCAGCCACGCCAACCAGAATTGCCGCAACCAACAGCATGCGGCCAATGCCGCGGCGCAGACCCGATGACGCCTTGGGCAAGGCACCGCCGCCCTGCGACGCCTCCCCACTCTGGGCGCCAGCCTGCTGTCCGCCCTGCCCGGCCCCTTGGCCGCTGTCTTGCGCTTCATCTTGCGGCTGCAGCCGCTGCGTGGTCGATTTATCGTTCACTTGCTCAATCCGTTCTTGCCGCTTGATAATCCAAACTCATGCCTTCACCGTCTTTCGACGCGGCCACTTCGGCCTGCCCCTGAATACGGTCAAAAATTGCCAGACAATGGGCCACATCGGCATCCGAGATACCCGCCAGATGCTCCCGCCGCAACTCGGCCGAGACGTCGTTCAACACCTCGATCATACGCCAACCCTCGCTCGTCAGATGCACCGTCTTGCCGCGACGGTCCGCTTCGTCCCGCCGACGCTCGATCAAACCCTGGGTCTCGAGATTGTCCAGGATATGCACCAGGGTCGGGCCCTCAATACCGACAAATTTCGCCAGGGCTTTCTGTTGAAGACCGTCGGCGCCACGTTGCATATGCATCATGACGACCCAGCGCGCCTGGGTCAGGCCATGGGGCCGCATCTTCTCATCCAATCGCGAGCGCCACAGACGCGCCAGACGGCCCAAACGAAAGCCAAACTGCTCCTTCGGGTCAATATTCTGACCATTTCCGGCACTATTCGATGAACTATCCATGCTCCGTATACCATGCTGCATAGGCTCAATTTGATCGCTATTGATTAGCATACTATTAATTTGGAGACAATTAATTTGGACGCAAATAAATTGTAACTATTCTATATCAGACGTGGGAACCCAGGCTGCCGATGGCGTAGACTGCGGGGGAATCAAAATCGACCAAAAAAGGAAATTCCCATGCTACTTGACGTCCGTACCTACACCTGCCGCCCCGGTACCATCGGCAAGCATTTGGCACTGTACGCCGAGAAAGGCTTCGCGCCGCAAAGCCGCAATCTCGGTCAGCCCTTGGCCTACATGAAGACGGAAACCGGCAATCCGAACCAGTACATGCACATCTGGGTCTATGAAAACGCCGGCGACCGCGAAGCCAAACGCGCCGCCCTGTGGGCCGACCCCGAATGGATCGCGTATACCCAGGCCTCCGCCGAGTTGGGCGCCCTTGAGGCACAGGAAAACATGTTGATGAACCCGGTGGATTTCTTCCCCATGAAATAACGCGGCAAAAGCAGCCCTGGGGGCGGTGGCGTTGTATGCCGCCGCCCCCAATTCGTGGCAACCGTCGGCGGCGGACTTGACCGCGCGCGCACGGCACGCCAATCATGGCCTCCCGGTATAATTAGATACGAGAGACAGTGGCCATGACCTTGCAGCTTGACGACCATTTCAAATTCGGCGTTCAAACCATGCATCGGCGGACCGAGCCGGCGGTGGGCCTATGGCTGCCAGAGGCGGATGACGGTCGCGCCATGGTCGAATTGATCGACCGCCTGGGCTACGATTCCGTCTGGGTCGGCGACCATTTATCTTTTGCCATTCCGATCCTTGATCCCTTCATCCAACTGGCACAGGCCGCGACTTACAGTTCCCGCTTGGCCCTGGGCGTAGGCGTTTATCTGTTGCCGCTCCGCCATCCGGGGCCGGTGGCGAAACAGGTCGCCACTCTGGATCATCTATCGGGCGGCCGTTTGATCATGGGTGTTGGGGTCGGCGGTGAATTCAAGACTGATTTTCAGGTCGCCGGCGTTGATCCGTCCGAGCGCGGCGCGCGTCTGAGCGAGGGCATTGAGGTCCTGCGCAAATTGTGGAGTGGCGAAGCGGTCTCCCATGACGGCAGGCATTTCCCCTTTCCCGAGCTGACCATGTCGCCGCCCGCCCGTCAGCTGGGCGGCCCGCCCATCTGGTGTGGCGGCCGCTCGCCTGCCGCCCTGCGCCGGGCCGGCGAAATCGGCAATGGCTGGTTGTCCTACGTGGTGACACCATCAATGTATAAAGAGTCCATGGACAAGATCCACCAGGCAGCCGACGCCGCCAGCGGGCCGGAGAGGCCCTTTGGCACGGGGCATCTATTGTTCGCCACGGTCGATGATACTTACGAGGCCGCCCTGGACAAGGCCACGGAAACCCTGAGCGTCCGATATGCCATGGACTTCCGCGAAGCGGCCAAAAAATATTGCGCCCTGGGCCGTCCCCAGGACGTGGCCGAGCGCCTGTTGGAATTCCACGACGCAGGTGTGCGCCACGTCATCATGGACTTTGTCGGACCCTACGAAGACCGTGACCGTCAATTCGTCCGCTTCGCCGAAGAGGTTCTGCCTCTGATGAAGGACCTACGCTAGGAGGCCGACTGCTGCGCCGGCTTGGTGCGTTCGATCAGGATATTCAATTCCGTCAATAATTCCTGGCCAATGGCGCCGCCATCACCCTTCAATGATTGCCCAAGACAGGCGCGGATGATGTTGATGTGCGCATCGATAACATGCAGGTCGGCGTCTGAAAGCACCGGCCGCTGCCTCAGGCATTGGCACAGGGAACCGCCGACGTGGCTGGCCAGGTCATAACCGAAACCCGCCGCCTGACCGCGGATATCATGGGCGGTGCGAAACAGATCCGCCCGGCTGGCTTCATCCAGCGGGTCAGCGACCATTTTCTCATGCGCGGCAATAAGCTTTTCAAGGTCCTTCCGCAGCCATTTCGGATAGTTTTCCGCCATCGCCGCCATGATCTTGTTCGCCTTGGCCATCAACTGCTCAACGGTCAGGTCCGAGACCCGCGTCTTGACCTGCAAACGGTTTTCCGGCTGGAAAACCCGTGGTTGTTTGACGGTTTTCATCGCATAGCCCAAAAATTAAGAGGCAGGATAATCACCCGTTTGACATCGCCAATTGCCGCTGTTTATCGCCGCGGCGGCGGAACGGGCCTTGGAATTTCGGGTTCGCCTTGCGCCGGCGGTCGGGTCCGAAGAACGTGTCCGTTTCAATATAACTGCGTGGCTGGCGGACGATGGAAGTCAGGCGCGCATAAAGCGCCTCGGGCGAAACCGGCTTGGTCAGGATTTCATTGACCCCGATATCCCGCGCAATCTTGACCTTGGACATCTCGGTAAAGGCGGTCAGCAGAATGATTGGAAGATAGGCATCCGGACTGGTTGCCTTGCTGCGGATCTGGTGGGTAAATTCGATGCCGTCCATGGGCTCCATATGCCAATCCAGAATAGCCAAATCGACGCTATCCTTGTGCAGCATGTCCAGCGCCATTTGACCATTGGCAGCGTAGCGAATGTCCTTAAAACCAAAGGACTTCAATAATCTTTTCAAAATACGGCACATATTTTCGCTGTCTTCGATAACCAACACACTCATACTGCCGAAAGTTAAAGCGAGATCTTTTTTCACCTCGAATATCTGGTCCGCAATGGCGGCGCCAGCTCCTTTTCCACCCAGGTTTCCGCGTAAACCTTTCTACCGCCGCAGTGTGTGAGAAAAACAGTATATAATCCGTTAAGGACTACACCTTTGGTATGATTGTAGCCGACCTCGGCCCTAGCCACGCGCGATCCAGCCACCGCCCAGAACACGCTCGCCGTCATAAAGGACGCATGCCTGGCCCGGCGCGATGGCTTCTTCGGGCTGCGATAATTCCACCGTAAGGCCCGTTGCGATATTGTTCTCGGCAACGCCAAGAGCCGCGGCAACGGGCGGATGGGTGGAACGAATTCTGGCTTGTACTGCCCTGCCTTGTTCGGGGCCAGTGCGATCCAGCCAGTTGACATCATGCAGACGCACCTGACGCTGGGCCAGGGCTGCCTTGGGACCAACGACCACGCGTCGGGCATCGGCTTGCAAGGCAAGAACATACAGGGGCTCGGGCCCTGACAGGCCCAGGCCCCGGCGTTGGCCAACGGTAAAATGAATGACACCGTCATGGCGGCCCAGAACCTGACCGGCGGCATCGACGATGTCCCCCGGCTCCGCCGCGCCCGGGCGCAGGCGTTCGATCAATTCGCCGTAACGGCCATCGGGTACGAAACAAATATCCTGGCTGTCCGGCTTGGCCGCGACAGGCAGGCCAAAGGCCTCGGCCAGTGCGCGCGTGGCCGATTTCGCCGCCAGGCCGCCGAGGGGAAAGCGCAGGAAATCCAGCTGTTCCTGGCTGGTGGTAAAGAGGAAATAGCTTTGATCCCGCTGCGGATCCACGGCCCGGTGCATTTCCGCGCCGGCCTCACCTTCCAGGCGGCGGACATAATGGCCGGTTACCAGGGCGGCGGCGCCCAGTTCCCGCGCAGTGGTCAACAAATCCTCGAACTTGACCCGTTGATTACAGCGGATACAGGGAATGGGTGTGGAGTCGGCCAAATAATCATCGAC
>CAYWYB010000211.1:0-9250 GCA_964462145.1 uncultured Rhodospirillaceae bacterium | reverse complement strand
GATTTCACAGGTTAAGGCCGCATACTATGTTCTGTGGTGTACGCGGTTGGAAACGTTGAACTTGCCGGTCGGCGTCTCCAGACCCTTGACCCTGGTGATTTCTTTAAGGGTCTTCGAATCATAGACAACGATCTCGCCTTTCAGCCAGTTCTTCTTGCCGCCGCGAACCCATACGGAGACCCAGAATTCCGAGCCGTCCGCGTTGAATTCAGTATGCACGGCCAAGGCTGTCTCCACGTCGGTGACCTGAATGGTCTTGACGATCTTGCCGGTTTTCTTGTCCAGCACCTTGATGGCCTGTTGAATTTCCGGATCCGGATGTTTGGTCTGATCGAAGACCACGTAGTCCGAATTCGGATGCGTGCGGATGAACAGGCCGGGGCCGTCGGATTCAACCGAGTAGCAGATCTTCCAGGCTTGGTCGGGACGCCCCTTGGGATCGTTGCCCCAAACGGTAACCTTGCCTTCGCCCAGATGCGTGGTGCCCGCGACCGGTCCGCACTTCGGATCGACCCAGTTGGCGCCGGCGCCCGGATGCGGTTTCTTACCGGTTACCAGGGAACCAACCGCCTTGCGGGTTTCTGTGTCCAGGAACTCCATCCGGTTCGAGGCGTTGGCCGCGATCTGGAAGTAGCGCTGGGTGGGATCGAAGAAGCCGTCATGCAGGAACTTGTGGGTGTTGATCTGTTCGATCCGCAGATTGTCCAGATCGGTATAGTCGACCTGCCACATCTGGCCCAGTTCCTTCACCGCGATCATCCATGTCGGCGCATTCGGGGTATTGTAAACAGCGGCCACGCGGGCTTCGTTCACATACACGCCGTCGACATTGACGCCACGCGTGGAAACGACTTTCAACGGCTCCATGGTCACCGCATCCAGGATGACGAAGTGCGGCGGCCAATAACCACCACCGATGACGTATTTGTCTTTCCACTTACCATAGTGGGAGACGGCCACGTCACGGGCGTCCGATGCGATCTGGGCTTCGGCCACCAGTTGCGGCGGGTTCATCCACAGATCGATCTTGGTCATCTTGCCGTCGCGGCCCTGGGTGTACCAGAAACGGCCGTCGGAGCTTTCCTTCATCACGTGCACCGCATAACCGGTGTCGATCTTGGCGACGATCTTCTTGGTGTCGCCGTCGACCACGCCAACCTTGCCGGCGTCACGCAGGATGACCATGAAGAAGTTTTCCCAATTCAGATTGTGCATGGGTTTCTTCGGATAGTCAGCCGGTTTGACGAAGGTTTTCCAACGCTTCTTCATTTCCGCCAGGGAAAGTTCGGCCGGCGGAGGGACATCCATCTGGATATAGGTGGCCAAATTCTTGATCTGCTGTTTGTTGAACAGATCATCGAAGTTGTTCATGCCACCTTCGGTGCCCAGGGTGATGATTTTTTCCAGACGCTTTTGGCCCAGCTTCTTCATGTTCTTGGGCTCTAGATTCTTACCCGTCGCGCCCTTGCGAAGCACGCCATGACAACCGGCGCAACGCTGGAAGTAGAGTGTCTTGGATTCTTCAAAGTCCTTTTCCGACAAGGCTGGCTCTGCCGCCAACGCGCTGCCGGAAGACCCGGCAAAGGCAAATCCCGCCAATGCCAGTGTCAATGCTGTTAATGGTATCCTTCTCATCACTTAATACCTCCATTGAGTGAGTGCTTTCGGATCGAAATCGGACAGGCAGCAGCAAAAGAGACGAGGTAAATCATCCATTTACCAGTGTTGATCATTTTCTATCCTGTCCTTGGCTTGGCGTGGTGTCGTCGACACGGTGTCAGATGGGCATCGGCCTCTGCCGCCACGGCAAATTCAGTTGGGCTTTCGTATCATCGTTCGTTTTCAATTGCGGCCAATTTCCACTCTTCCGCCCTCGAACAGTGGTCCATGGCGACTTGTCTCCGCCCTGTTTAGACGGCCTATAACCTATTCGTTACTCCCTTCGACGATTAAAAAAATTGACCTTCGTCAAATTTTATTTGGTGTCGTTTTCCATTATTGCGGGGGGCGGCTTTTCGCTCGCAGGCAAAGTCGTTTCAATATCAGGCCATATCCGTTAAATATTGCTAAAGGCAACGTGATTTCAGTCGGTTACGAAATGCAGACAATCGCGCTGGCTGATCCGCGGGGCCTGGCATGCGACTTAGCGGCGGATTGTCGCAGGGAAATGGTTTCGCTTGTTGGTGGCGTCGGCATCGGCAGGATCAAGCGCGGGTCGTTGTTGGAGCCTCACGAAAACCGATCGGAGAACGGCCTTTACCATGCCTATTGCCATAGCCGCATTTGTCGCAATCTTTGGCCTCCTTGCCCCGTCGGCTCTGGCTAAGTGGGGCGCTGACGCGATCGCCTCCAGCCATGTGCTGGAAACGCCAATCGCGGCTTTGCCGAGCGAACCCAGCCATAACGCCGATCCCAAGCGGTTGTTCGCGGTCATCGAGGCGGAAAGCCGGGTCAGCATACTCGATGGCGACAGCTGGCAGGTCCGCTGGCGCTTCAAGCCGGCGTTCATTCCCAGAAGCCGTCCGCAATATTCGCCTGACGGCCGCTTCCTCTTCCTCCATTCGCGCGACGGCTGGATCGGTAAATATGATCTGTTCAATTTCAAACCGGTGGCGCGGACACGCGTGGGACTAAAGTTGCGCGGCATCGCCATCTCGTCCGATGCTAAATGGCTACTGGCGGGGAATGGTAGTCCCAACACCGTAGCGGTTCTAAGGGTCGGGGACCTTGGTCTGTTCAAGCTGATTGAGGTTGCGGATGAGAATGGCGCCCCGCTTCACCTGAACGCAGTCCACGACGCCGGGCCAAGGCAAAGTTTCATTGTCGGGCTGAAAGACAGCCAAGAAGTCTGGGAGCTTTCCTACGATCCGGAGGCCGCGCCCGTGTATGGCAACTTCGTGCATTCATATCGGGCCGGACAGGTTGAAGGCGTCGTGGTCGAGGAACAGCCGTTTGCCCGACGCCGTCTGATCATGGCCGAGCCGTTGAGCGGCTTTTTCTTCGACCCTGCCTATGCCGAAGTGATTGCCCAGGTGCCCGGTGGCGGCGCGGTTTATAATCTGGATGCGCGGCGCCGGGTAACGCGGCTTGATCTTGGTGGCGCACCGCGTTTCGACGGCGCCGTCTCGTGGCCCAGCCAGGACCGGCAGATCATGGCGGTGCCGGACGCCGCATTGCCGGCTGTCCATATTGTCGACATGGATAGCTGGAAAACCGTGCGCCGAATTAAGACCGGTGGCCCGGTGCAAAACGTCATCAGCCACCCGGCTTCGCCTTTTATCTGGGCGATCGTTGCCTCCAGGCCGCACGGGCCGTCCCTTCAGGTGATCAACAAACAAAACATGACGATCGTCAAGAGCATCGCGCCGGTCACCGGCGGCACGGAGCTGCACGCCGATTTCAGCCGCGATGGCCGCTATGTTGTTGTCGCGGCTCCGGCAAGGAAGGGCGTTCTGACGATCTATGATGCCCTTGCCTTGCGCGAGGTCAAACGCCTGCCCATGGATAGGCCGCGCTTTAAGTAGGGCTTACTTAATAACCTTTACATAGCCGCGCATGTTTTCCTGCTCCCAATGGGGGCCGCAAAGATAGGGGTATTCGCCGGGCGAGAGGAAGGGGAACTCCCATTGCTCATCCGGGAAGAAGCGTTCGGACTCTGCCTCGCCCGCATCCTTTAGCCAGACGCTGTGGCTGGTCCGTTTGTCGACAATGACCCAGCGTACCGTGGTGCCGGCCTTGACCGTCACATTGCGCGGACAGAAGGTGTATTTGTACAGCTTGACCACGACGGCGCCGTCATCTTTTGCGTCGGGGTAAAGTTTTTTGTAGCGCTGCTCCGCCTTGGCGCAGATTTTCTTTTGTTCGGCCGTTACTTCGAGTTCTCCCGCCAGACCGGAACGGCCGGCGCCCATGGCGATGACGAAAGCCGCGAGTGTCATAACGGCGAATTTGATTCCACGATGTGTCCACATTGTACGGAACCTCGGTTTCCCCAAATTGTTTGGTTATCTTAGCTTCGCTGCCGGCAAATTTGAACCGTGGCAATATCCTCCGTTTTCGCGGCTTCCCGGTCCTCCGTTTCGTGCTATGAAGCGGCAAGTGAAAATTCAAGCGATAGGCCGCCCAACTTCCGGGCCGGCGCGAAAACGGGAGATCTTGAGTATGTCGGATGTAATTGATTTCACAAAACACGGCGCCATCGGCGTCATCACCGTCAATAGCCCGCCGGTCAACGCCTTGAGCGCAGCCGTCCGCGATGGCCTGGGCGAGGCCTTTGACAAAGGGCAAGCCGACCCCGAGGTCAAGGCCATGGTCCTGGTCGGCGGTGGCCGCACCTTTATTGCCGGTGCCGATATCCGTGAATTCGGCAAACCGCCCCAAGGCAAACCGTTCGCGGAAGTTCTGGGCGGCATGGAAAACAGCTCCAAGATCATCGTTGCCGCGATCCATGGCACCGCCCTGGGCGGTGGTCTGGAAACCGCGATGTGCTGCCATTACCGCTATGCTGTGCCCGCCGCCCTGGTCGGCCTGCCGGAAGTGAAGCTGGGCCTGTTGCCGGGCGCCGGCGGCACCCAGCGGCTGCCCCGTCTGGTTGGCGTGCCCAAGGCATTGGAGTTGATCACTTCGGGTGATTTCGTGCCGGCCCCCCAGGCCAAGGAATTGGGCATCATTGACGAGGTCGGCGACGATCTGCTGGAAGGTGCCATTGCCTTTGCCGAAAAACTGGTGGCCGAGGATGCGCCCCTGCGCAAGATCCGCGATCTACCCTGCGAGGCCGAGCCCGGCGTGTTCGAGGCCTTCCGCAAGGCCAACGCACGGAAGTTCCGTGGCTTTTTCGCGCCCTGGAAAAACATTGATTGCGTCGAGGCGGCGACGACCCTGCCTTTCGATGAAGGCATCGCGCGGGAGCGTGAACTGTTCACCGAATGCGTGACCTCGCCCGAAAGTGCCGCGCAACGGCATGTCTTCTTCGCCGAGCGTGAAGTGGCAAAAATTCCCGATGTGCCGAAAGACACGCCCATGAAGGATATCAAAAAGGTCGCCATGATCGGCGCCGGCACCATGGGCGGCGGCATTGCCATGAACTTCGCCAACGCGGGTATTCCGGTGTTGATGGTCGAAGTGGCCCAGGAAAATCTGGACAAGGGTATGGGCATTATCGAGCGCAATTATGCCAATACGGTCAAGAAAGGCCGCCTGTCCCAGGACAAGATGGACCAGCGCATGGCCCTGTTCTCCACCACCACGGATTTCGCCGATATCGGCGATGCGGATCTGGTGATCGAAGCGGTGTTCGAGAAGATGGAGTTGAAGAAGGAAATCTTCGCCAAACTGGACCAGCATGCCAAGCCGGGAGCTGTTCTGGCCTCGAACACCTCGACCCTGGATATTGACGAGATCGCCTCGGCCACCAAGCGGCCCGAAAGCGTGATCGGCATGCATTTCTTCTCACCCGCCAACGTCATGCGCCTGTTGGAAGTGGTGCGGGGCAAGGATTCATCCGCCGAGACCATCGCCACCGCCATGGGTATTGGCCGCAAGGTGGGCAAGATTTCCGTCCTGGTGGGCAATTGCTTTGGCTTTGTCGGCAACCGCATGCTGCACGGCTATACCGGCGAGGGCACGTTCCTGCTGGAAAGCGGCGCCCTGCCGCAACAGGTAGATGCAGCGATCTACGACTTTGGCCTGGCCATGGGTCCCTTTGCCATGGGTGACATGGCTGGCCTGGATGTGGGCTGGCTGGTGCGCAAGGCCAAAGCGGCTGACCGTCCCACGAACGAGGAATACGGCGGCACCATCCCTGACCGTATTTGCGAGCTGGGCCGCTATGGCCAGAAGACCTCGGGCGGCTATTACGACTACGCCGAAGGCGACCGCACGCCGATCCCCAATGCCGAGGTTCAGGCGATCATCGAGCAGGTCTCGAAGGAGAAGAATATCGAGCGTCAGGACTACGATGCTGAAGAGATCGTCAAGCGGGCCCTGTATCCCTTGATCAACATCGGAGCGCAGATCCTGGACGAGGGCATGGCCATGCGTCCGTCCGATATCGATATCATCTACATCAATGGCTACGGCTTCCCGGCTTACAAGGGCGGCCCGATGCATTGGGCGGATGCCATCGGTCTGGAAAATGTCCTGGCCGACATGAAGCGTTTCCACGCAGCCTACGGCGAACGCTGGCGCCCGGCTCCGCTGCTGGAGAAACTGGTCGCCGAAGGCAAAAGCTTCGCCGACTATCAGGCGGCCTAAACTGGCCCAAAACAGGCATAAAGGCCTCTCCGCCACATGGTGGAGGGGCCTTTTGTCTGCCTTGGCTCTATTTTTTCACGTTGCCGCTGCGGCTGAGAGTACACACCATTTTTTCGACCCGGCGGGGAAACCACTGGCTCAGTTCGAACCTATTTGGCGCAGTCTGCACGAGGCGTTTGACGAACACGCGCCGAAACGGATCGTGGTCGAGTTTACCGAGAGCGAATTTTCACGTTTTGACGCACGCCGTGACCGCATCCTGATCAGGTTGGGATACTCGCCGTCGCAGGTCATGGCCAAGATTGCCCATGAATCGGCGCACCTGGCGGCGCACAATTTGACGAACGGCTATAGCACTCAGAATCGATTCAGATTTATCGATGAAGGTTTTGCCTCGGTATTCGAAGGCTTTGTGGCTGGTAAGGCAAATGATTTCAAACAACATGCTCTCGCCGTTGCCGCCCACCAACAACGCGTGGGAAATGTACGGCTACATCTTGTTCAGGATTGGCTCCGCTATTGGGGCGATTGGCGCAAAGGCAAGGGACAGCAAACCTTGTACGCCTATCCGGTCGGCGCCAGTTTTGTATATTTTCTGATCGACCAGTACGGAGCCGAATCCCCATTTCGTCTCATGAAGGCCATTGGTGAGACCGGGAATTTCGATGCCGCTACCCGCATTTCGTTGCAACGATCAGCCCAGGAAATAGAGGCGGGCTGGATCGGCTATTTGCAGGCCGTGAAAATTACGGCTGGACCGGTGAACATTGTCCGAATGAACCCCGCCAATGGGGCAAGCGGTGTCCGACCCGACCTGCGTGAATTAACCGTTGAGTTCGATGTGCCCATGGCACGGAATATCTGCATTGGAACCAAGCGCTGTGATGAAATTTGCTACCGCAACGCCCATCGGAAATCATCGTCCGTCTTGACGATCAAATTGCCGAAAGGCTTGCGACCGAACAGTTCCTACATTCTTTGGCTGGGCGTTCGCGGGCGTTGCCAGCTCAAAAGCGTTGCGATGTCCGAGCTCCCGGTTACAACTTGGAAATTCTCGACGGGCCGGCGCTCCCAATAAAGAAGCCCCGGCCCGCGGTATCTACGATGCTAATGGATCTCGTTGGAATCCGCCATGGCGCGGCCCAGGGCTTCCACGTCGAAGTCGGGTTGGCGGCAGGCTTCCAGGATCACCGCTTCACGGCGCTCCAACAGCTGGCAGGCATCGGGTACCTGACGGGCGACGTCGTGGGGGATGACCACGGCGCCGTGGCGGTCGGCATGCACCAGATCGCCGGAGCTGACCAGCATGCCGGCGACATTGACGTCCACGTCGAAAGCTTCCAGATGCACATGCGCATGTGACGGCCCGATGCGGTCGGCGATGAATTGGAAACCCGGCGCGCAGGCATCGATGTCGCGGACCGAGCCGTCCGTTACCACGCCCTTGCAGCCCAGGTTGTAATGGATGGTCGATTGGACCTCGCCCCAAAAGGCGCCATAGGCCCGGCGCGGGCCGTCCAAGTCCTGTATGACGGCGACGGTTGGTCCGTCGCCGTTCGCCACGTAACGATAATAGTTCAGGCGCTGGTCGCGGGCCTCGGCCGCCGGCAGCGTGCCCGGCTGGAACGACCGTATGGTCGCGGTGCGGGCATAACCGACAATGGGTGCGAGGTCGGGAAAGGCGCAGACCAAGGGTTCCACCGTGAAGCCGATGGCCCGGCGTTCCGGCGAGGTGATCTCCAGGGCGTTGCAGATGGTCGGTGTGTCCCAGGCGCGCAGGGCGGCCAATTCGTCTTCATTCAAGGGTTTATCGGTCATGAGGTTTCGCTTTCTGTCTTGCTACTAAATTCCAAGATACCGGTGCTGCACATCCGGGTCGGCGCGCAGTTCCGTTGAATTACCGCTCCAGACCAGATGGCCCTTTTCCATGATGAAATGGCGGTCGCAAATTTCGGTCAAGGCCTCGACATTTTTGTCGATCACCAGGATAGCCTGACCTACGTCTTTCAGGCCTCCTAGACAAGACCAGATTTCAGCTCGGATCAAGGGGGCGAGACCTTCCGTGGCCTCATCCAGCAGCAACAGCTTCGGATTGGTCATCAGGGCCCGGCCAATAGCCAGCATTTGCTGCTCGCCACCGGAAAGCTGATCGCCCATGCTGCCCTGGCGTTCCTTGAGACGGGGGAACAGGCCATAGACCCGGGGCAAGGTCCAGGGTTCCCGCCGGCTATCGCCTGGACGGGCGGTGGCGATCAGATTTTCCTGTACGGTCAGATTGGGGAAGATTTGCCGTCCCTCCGGTACCAGGCCCAGGCCAAGCTTGGCGATACGGTAAGGTGCGAGGCCGCGCATTTCCTCGCCCAAAAAACGCACGCTGCCCACCCTTGGTTCAAGCAGGCCCATAATGCTTTTGATCGTCGTGGTCTTGCCCATGCCGTTGCGGCCCATCAGGCTGACCACTTCTCCGGCGCCGACTTCCAGGCTCATCCCGAACAGCGCCTGGCTTTGGCCGTAGAAGGCGTCGATGCCGGCAACTTCAAGCATCGCCGGTCCCCAGATAGGCCGCGCGGACCGCATCGTTGGCGCGGATCTCTTCCGGTCGGCCGGTTGCTATGGCCCGGCCATAGACCAGCACGGTAATGCGGTCGGCCAGGGCGAAAACTGCGTCCATGTCATGCTCGATCAGCACGATGGTGTGCCGGCTTTTCAAGCCCCGCAGAATTTCCACCATGTTCGCGGTTTCATCCCGCCCCATGCCGGCCATGGGTTCATCCAGCAACATAACCGTCGGCTCGGTCGCCAGGGCCATGGCGATTTCCAGTTGCCGCTGTTCGCCATGGCTCAGGTTGGCGGCGGGTTCATTCGCCCGTTTTCCCAGGCCGATGCGTTCCAGGGCGTGCAGGGCCGGGCCGCGCAGGGCGGCAATTTTATGTGCCGGGCGCCAGAAGTGAAACGAGTGTCCGGCATGGGCCTGGACGGCTAGGGCGACATTATCCAG
>CAYWYB010000210.1:0-9270 GCA_964462145.1 uncultured Rhodospirillaceae bacterium | reverse complement strand
GAACATAAATTCCCCGCCGGCCTGGAGGATTGCATCGCCGCGACCCGCTGGGTCGCCGAAAACGCCGAAACATTCGGTGGCGATCCCGCCCGCATTGCCGTGGCGGGCGACTCGGCGGGGGGCAACCTGGCGGCATCCACCGCCCTGGCCCTACGCGACAGCGACAAGAAAATCTCACTGAGCCTGCAGTTGCTTATATACCCGTCGGTGGACTTCACCGCCCAGAACGCATCGATGGAGGAAAATGGCGAGGGTTATCTATTGACCCGAAAAGCGGTGGAAGCCTTCGCGGATATGTACCTGCCCGACCGTGCCGCCCGCGACGATCCCCGCGCCTCGCCGCAGTTGGCGAAATATCACATTGATCTACCCCGCGCCTGGATCCAGACCGCCGAGTTCGATCCCCTGCGCGACGAGGGACGGATTTATGCCGAAACCCTGGCAAAAGCCGGCGTGGCAGTGGAATACAAATGCTATGCCGGCATGGTACACGGCTTTGCCCGCATGGGCGGCAAGGTCGATGTCGCATTGGAGGCCCTTTCACATGCCGCCAATGCCTTGAAGTCGGCCTTCGACGCCTAATGTCCGCCCGCCCCTTAGAGCGGCGTTTTTGCGTGGCGCCGATGATGGAATACACCGATCGGCACGAGCGCTATTTTCTGCGCCAGATCTCCCGCCGGGCCCTGCTGTATACGGAAATGGTCACGGCGGAAGCGGTCATCCATGGTGATCGCGAACGCTTGCTGGGCTTCTCCCCCGCCGAGCATCCGGTTGCCCTGCAACTAGGCGGCTCGGAGCCGGAACGCATGGCGATGGCTGCGGAAATCGGCCAAGGCTTTGGCTATGACGAGATCAACATTAACGTCGGCTGTCCCAGTGACCGGGTGCAATCAGGCCGCTTCGGCGCCTGCCTGATGGCGGAACCTGATTTGGTCGCGGCCTGCGTCAAGGCCATGGCCGCGGCCACGGATCTGCCGATCACGGTGAAATCCCGGATCGGCATTGACGATCAGGATAGTTACGATTTTTTGCGGCATTTCGTCGAAGTGGTGGCGGCGGCGGGCTGCGCCAGCTTCATCGTGCATGCCCGCAAGGCCGTTCTGACGGGCCTGAGCCCAAAGCAGAACCGCGAAATACCGCCGCTGGATTACGATCGGGTCTATCGCCTGAAAGCCGACTACCCGGAGCTGGAGATCATAATCAACGGCGGCATCGACAGCCTGGAACAATGCCAGCGCCATCTGGATCACGTAGATGGCGTCATGCTTGGGCGCGCGGCCTATCAATCACCCTATATGATGGCCCAGGTAGACCGGGAACTGTTCGCCGAGACCGCCGCCATACCAAGCCGAGGCGATCTGGTCGCCGCCATGCTGCCCTATATCGCGGAACAAATGGCCCAGGGCGTCCGCCTGCACGCCATCGCCCGGCACATGCTGGGCCTGTACCATGGCCAGCCGGGCGCCAAGGCCTGGCGCCGTCATATCTCCGAACGCAGCTACAAGCCCGGGGCCGACGGCAGCCTGCTGCAGGCCGCCGTGGCACAAATGCCGCAAGGCGAACTCGCCAACGCTAGTTGACCAGAACGTAGCGTCCTACTGCTTTGCCATCGCGCAGATCGGCGATGGCCTGGCCCGCCTCGCGCAGGGGGCGGGGCGTCACGGGAACCGGCTTTACCTTGCCGGCCTGCACCAGGGCCATCAGTTCATGCATCTCGTCCAGGGTTCCCACATAGCTTCCGACCAGGCTCATCATCCGTAACGGCAGGCTGGCCAGGGGCACGGGAATGGCGCCGCCGAACAGGCCAACGACGACGATTTTGGCTTCCCGCGCCGCCGCCTGCATGGCAAAGCCGGTAGACGCGGGCGCGCCGACAAAATCAATCACCCCGTGCACGCCACCGCCGGTTTTCTCCAGCAACGAAGCAACGGCGCCTTCATCGCCATTATCGATCACCATATCGGCGCCGGCGGCCAGCGCGGCGGCGCGTTTCGCCGGATCGATATCGGCAACGATCAACTTGGCATCGACCACAGCCTTGGCCATGCCGATGCCGGCCAGGCCAACGCCGCCAGCGCCGACGATCATCATATGTTGATCGGAACGCAGATGATTGAGTTTCTTCAGGGCGCTGTAGGCGGTAACGCCGGAACAGGCGCAGGTCGCCGCGTAAGGCTCATCCACATCCGCGAAGGGCACCAGATATTTCGCATGCGGGGCGATGCAATATTCCGCATAGCCGCCGGCGTAGCGCGTGCCCACGGTGCGCGGCGCCAGACAGAGCAGATCCTCGCCGCGTTGACAGACGTCGCATTCGCCGCAGCCGATCCATGGAAAGACAATGCGCTTGTCGCCAATTTCGACACCCGTCGCATCCGGCCCCAGGGCCACCACCTCGCCCAGTGTTTCATGGCCCATGGTAAAGGGCAGTTGCAGGCCACGGTCTTCCAGGGACAGCTTGTTATCGCCGCCCATGTCGAAATAACCATCCCAGATATGGATATCACTGTGGCAGATACCCGAGGCGGTCACCCGCACCAGGACTTCCGTACCCTGCGGTTCCGGCGTCGGGACTTCCCGTTCTTCCAGGGGCTCGCCCCATTTCACGATCTGATATGCCTTCATCGCCCTGTCTCCCGGATTTTCATGCTGCTGATATTGCCGCCAGCCTATGGCAGCCGCCGGCCAGGGTCCAGCACGTATGGGTCGGAAATCCATGACAACAGCCTCTTTGATTGGGCATAATCACCATGGCGCTTTGCAAATAGTAAATTCAGTGAGGAAACCCAATGGAAAACGTGGCCATAACCGGGATGGGTGTCATTTCATCCATCGGCTCGAACTTTGACGAGGTCAACCGCAACTTTCACGACGGCCATGTCGCCGTGCAGGCGGCCCCCTGGGCCGGTGACGATGGACTGGATTATGCCTGGGTTTCGCTGATCAACGATTTCGAGCCCGAGCAATGGATGGACCAGCGCGTCATCACGGGCAGCGACCCCTTTACCTGGTACGCCGTCGCGGCGGCGGTACAGGCGGTGGAGGATTCCGGTCTGACCGATCTGGACCCGCGCCGCACCGCCGTGATCATGGGCTCGGCCCTGGGCGGCTGTGAATCCGTTGCCGCCGCCCAACATGGCCTGGATACCGAGGGCCCCGACGGCGTCTCGCGCAAATTGCAGCTGCAAGCCTGGAACAACATGGCCGCCGCCCATATCGCCCTGCGCTGGGACCTGCACGGCCCGATGCTGACGCTATCGACCGCCTGCGCCTCGGCCCACGACGCCATCGGCACCGCCGCCCGCATGATCGAGGCCGGGATCGTCGATGTGGCTATTACCGGCGCCTCGGACAGCGGACGCAGCAAGTTGCAGATCTTCTCCATGGGCAAGTACGGCATGTTCTCCCAACAGCCCGATCCCTACAAGGCCTGCATGCCGTTCGATGTGAACCGCACGGGCGTGATGCCCGGCGAAGGCGCCGGCGTGTTGGTGCTGGAACGCGCCGACCGGGCCCGGGCCCGGGGCGCGGCAATCCATGGCCGGATCCGGGGCTATGGTTCATTGGCGGACGCCTACCATCCCTCCTCGCCCGAGCCCGAAGGCAAATGGGAACAAGTGGCCATGGAAGATGCCCTGGCGGATGCGGGCATGGTGGCGGATCAGGTCGATGCGCTGTTCGCCCATGGTACCGCGACGACCGTGGGCGATATCGCCGAGGCCAAGGCCATTAACCGCCTGTTCGCGGGCCGGGAAGAGCCCCTGCCCGTGGCCTCGGTCAAGGGCCATCTCGGCCATACGGCGGGCGGCGCTGGTGTCTTCAGCCTGTTCGGCGGCATGGCCAGCATGCAGGCCAACGCGGTGATCCCCAACGCCGGCACCAAGGATGTTGATCCGATCGTCGAATTCCACGCCGTGATCAACGAGCCGCACGAAACCAAGGTCGAGACCATTCAGGTCAACGCCTTCGGCTTTGGCGGTCAAAACGCCTCAATGATCGTGACCCAGGAGTAAAGCGGCGCCCGCCTACTTCGCCGCGTCCCGCCGCGCTTTGCGGATCTGTTCCAGACTGGCGGCAACGATGGGACTGATCTCGGGCGGCTGCCAGTCGCGGTAGGCGGTCTTGGTATCGATAGGCCAGGTGATATCAAGATCCCGCCTTGTTTCCGGCCCCTGCGCCGTCGCTAACAATCCCAGCGCCGCCGCAGTGACTTCGCGCTGCATGGCCAAATCGCCTATCATGCCAAAGGCCTGACCAAAGGGAAATTCGACACCCAGGACGCGGGAAAGCCGCGACTTCGTGGCCAGGTCCGGCATCATCGTAACCGTCACCGTGGGAATGCCCGCTGCTTCTATGATACGTGCCAGCACGGGCACGTTCTGACAACAGTCAGGTCAGGCGGGCGCCAGGATGATGGCGTCCACCGCCTCGTGGCGCAGGCGGTTGACGATCTCCGGCCCGGTCGTTGCGCGCCAGTCCTCACAGCCATTTCGCTGGTAGCCCATGACGGAATAGTTTTCCGCCGCCAATTTGCCGATGACGCCGTCGGCTTGCAACGCCGCCAGGGCGCGCAACGGCAGAGCTACGCCAAGGTCCCGTTTGACATGTTCGGTGTTGATATGCAGATGGGCCGCATCAATGTCCTCTTGCGCCACATCACTGGGAATGGCGCGCCAAGTGGGATCGCCCCAGGTCGGCTCCCGCCGCTCCCGCTCCAGATCGAAGGTCTCCTGGCTATCCTTGAGAAAGACCCCAGCGGAAGTCAGCACCGCAACCGTGGCCTCCGCCAAGGGCTTTTCCAGCGGCGCCCATACCGATCCATCGACCTGAATATCGATATTCTCGAACATGGGAATGAAGCTCTTCGGCAAATACTTGAAACTATCCACGGCCATGTCATTTACTCCCTTCCACAACAGGAAACCTGCCTATTTTTAAAATTTCGAACCGGGCGTCTGTCAACATCTATGACGGTGGCTTGCCCCGCTCGGTATAAGCGATGCCGTCCGAGATCAACTCGTCCACCTGGGCGCGGTCATAACCCAGATCGGCCAGGACATCGCGGGTGGCGCTGCCATAATGCGGCGGCGTGGTCCGGACCGAGCCCGGCGTGCGGCCCATCTTGATGGGAATGCCGGTACCACGGTAGCCATCCAGTTCGACCACCATTTCGCGGTGCTTGGTATGGGGATGCTCGGCCACCTCGGGAATGGTCAGGACCGCGCCCGCCGGGGCGCCCTTGGCCAGCAGGGCGGAAGACACCTCTTCCGCCACCCGGTCCGCCAAGGCTTCGCCGATCGCGGCATCCAGGTCATCGCGGTTCTCCACCCGCTCCGCGTTATGCAGGAATCGGGCGTCATTGGCCCATTCGGGATGCCCCAGTATCTCGCCCAACAGGCGGAACTGGCGGTCATTGCCTATGGCCAAGAAAAGCAGGCCTTGCTTGGTCTTATACTGGCTGTAGGGCGAGATGTTTGGGTGGGAATTGCCGGTCAGCACGGGCGCCTTGCCGGACATAAAATAGTTCGCGGCATGGGGATGCTGCAACGCCACGCCGGTATCGAACAGCGAGGCATCGACCCGCTGGCCCAAGCCGGAGCGCCGCCGTTCCTCCGCCGCCAGCAGAATGCCGATGCTGGCATACAGTCCGGTGGCCAGATCGATGATTGGTATGCCAAGCCGGAGGGGTCCGGTTTCGGGCGAGCCGTTGACGGAAATCTGCCCCGACAGCGCCTGGGCCACGGCGTCATAGCCGGGAAAGCCGCCAAACGGCCCATCGGCGCCAAAGCCGGTGATGGAACAATAAATCAGCGAGGGAAAGCGCTTCGAGAGGACCTCTTCGTAGCCGATGCCCCATTTCTCCAGACTGCCGGACTTGAAATTGTCGATCATCACATCCGCGCCTTCGAGCAGCTGGAACAGGATCTCCTGGCCGCGCTCCGTGCGCATGTCCAGGCCGATGGAACGTTTGTTGCGGTTGACGCCGGCGAAATAGGCCGACAATCCGTCCTTGAACGGCGGGCCCCAGTCACGCACTTCGTCGCCTTGCGGCGGCTCTATCTTGATTACTTCGGCACCGTGATCCGAAAGCAGCTGGGTGCAAAACGGCCCGCCCAGCACGCGGGTCAGATCAATCACGCGAAAGCCAGCCAACGCGCCGCCTGTTTCTTTGTCTGTCATGGGAAATCCATCTTGAGAGAAATACTACCGCCCATATTAGCACAAATCGCCATCAAGGCATTTTTGGCCGCCATGCCATTGCCGCCGCCGAGATCACTGAACCGAATGCCATAACCGCAAAGGCCCAGAACCAGGCCACGGGTTCGCCCCGGCCGCCAGCCAAATCGATGGCCAAACCAACAGCCAACGGTCCGAGAAAGCCAAAGGTAAATCCAATGACGCCGAACAGAGCCAAAGCCGCCGCCCGTGTTTCGCCCGTCGAGGCCGCCACGAAGCCGCCCGCGATTGCCCCGACATCCCCATAAGAGGTGATGCCGTGCAGCAGCAACAGGGCAAGAACAAGCACATAAAGACCGGAGGCCTGCCAGCCAAGCAAGCCGCAAACGACGACAGAGGCCAGCGATACCGCGAAGATGACCGGCTTGCGACCCCATCGAACGCCAAGTTCGGCAATAACAATGTTCAGCGGCACGGATATAAACACGGTCAGCCCCACCGCTGTCGTCGGCGCCAGGTTGAGCCCGGAATTCTGGTTGGCGGCCAGGTTGAATGCCAAGAACGGCACGAACCAGACACGAACCGCGAAAACCTCCCAAAGGTTTCCGGCATAAGCGAGCACATAACGCATGATCTCCGTATCGCGCAGTGCAGCGCGAAAATCGGGAAACAGACGACTTGAGCGTTGTTCGTTGCCCGCCAACGGAGCCCCTATTAAAAGAAGCCCCAGGATGGACAATAGCGCGCCAATACCAGCGGCTATAAAAACTGCTTCCCAGCCAAACAGCCGCGAAAACAAACCGGCGGCCAGGAATGAACAGCCGCTACCAACTGCGAAAGCGGCGGTATAATAGGCGCTGGCACGGGCCTGTACGTCACCGCTCAAACGGTCCGCCAATAGCTTCATGCCGACGATATGCATCCCGGCGAATCCCACCCCGGCGGCAAACCGCAATACCAACACCCACCAGAAACCATCGGCGAACAATGCCACGCAAAAAGAGGCGGCGGCGCTGATCAGCGCCGCAATGATGTAGACAATGCGCCCATCCATACGGTCTGCAGCGCCGGTCAGGAAAGGCAGCGCAACCGCGTATCCCGCGAAATAGATGCCGCCCAGCCAACCGATCTGCGCCGCATCCAACGCCCACAAATCCGCCAATTCCACGGCCAGCGCCGGGACCGCCATGATGGCCAACTGCGCCAGCATCAGGCCCACGGACAGCGAACAGGTAATGAGTACCGGAGAGCGGCTCGTCAATTTATGCGCATGCGGCGAAGCCGCCCTTTCCAAAACAACGGCGCGAATTGAATCGCCGCCTCGCTGCATATTGTCGGTATTCTCCGATGCAATAACAAGTTCAGACGATTACCCATTCGCTTGTGCTAGGCTGTTGCCATGGATACGCAAAACATTTACCGCATCGGAACGGGTGCGGGCTTTTCCTCGGACCGGCTGGAGCCGGCGCTGGAACTTCTCCGCCATGGCAATCTGGATGCCATCGTCTTCGAATGCGTCGGCGAACGCACCCTGGCCTTTGGCCATCGCGACCGCCGGGCCGACCCGGACAAGGGATACAACCCGTTGCTGGAGCGGCGCATGCGCGCAGTGCTTCCCCTGGCGCACGCCGCCGGCACCCGCGTCATCACCAACATGGGCGTCGCCAATCCTCGCGCGGCAGCCAAGAGGACGGTCGAGATCGCTGCCGAGTTGGGCCTGAGCGGTCTGAAGGTCGCGGCCGTGACCGGCGACGAGGTCAATCATCTGATCGGACCCGACACGCATCTGCTGGAACCTGACTGCAAACTGTCGGAAACCGGGCGCGAGATGCTGGCCGCCAATGCTTACCTGGGCATTGAGGCGATCCTGCCAGCGATCGAGGCCGGCGCGGATGTCATCATCACTGGGCGGGTGGCCGATCCATCGCTGTTCCTGGCCCCGCTGGCGCACCATTTTTCCTGGGACCTGGATGATTGGACCGCCTTGGGTGCGGGCACTGCCGTGGGCCACCTGATGGAATGCGGGGCACAGATCACCGGCGGCTATTTCGCCGATCCCGGCCACAAGGAAGTGCCGAACCTGGCCTATGTGGGCTTCCCCCTGGCCGAGGTCAATGCCGACGGTTCGGCCACCATCACCAAATTGGGGTCGAGCGGCGGCCTCGTCAGCCAACGCACGGTAAAGGAACAATTGCTTTACGAGGTGCATGATCCGGGCGCCTATCTGACACCGGATGTCAGCGCCGATTTCACCCGGGTCGGCCTGGCCGACGATGGCCAGGACCGGGTCCGGGTCGGCCAGGCAAACGGCGGGCGGCGCCCCGATCAATTGAAGGTCACCATTGCCTTTGATGGCGGCCTGCTGGCGGAGGCGGAAGTCTCCTACGCCGGCCCGGGCGCGGCCGAGCGTGCCCGCATGGCCGGCGATATCGTGGCCGAGCGCATGGATAATCTGCATCACAGCAACGGACCGACGCGCATTGATCTGATCGGCGTCAACGCCTTGCATGGCTCGGCGGTGGAATACGCCGATACCGCCCAGGATGTGCGCCTGCGCTGCGCCATGCGGGCCTCGTCCCAAGCGGAGGCGGAGACATTGTTGTGGGAGGTCGAGGCGTTGTTGTGTTGCGGCCCGGCTGCCGGCGGCGGCTATCGCGGCCATATCACGCCATCGGTCATGACCTATTCAGCCTTTGTCGACCGGGGCGATGTAAAGCCGGAGTTGGAGATCTTCACCGCATGAGCAATCGCGTACCGTTACGTCAAATCGCCCATGCGCGATCGGGCGACAAGGGCAACCGCAGCAACCTGTCGGTCTTCGCCTACGAGCCGGCGCACTACGAGGCGCTGCGGCGGCAAATCACATCCGAACGGCTGAAAGAACATTTCGGCGGTGTCCTGCGCGGGCCCATCAAACGCTATGAGTTACCCAATCTGCATGGCCTGAATTTCGTCATGGATCAGGCTCTCGAGGGCGGGGTCAACGAATCCCTCAATCTGGACGGTCACGGCAAATCATGGAGCGCCATGGTCCTGGCGCTGGAAGTAGAATTATCGGATACGGAATAATAGCGTCAGCCTTTGCTTTGACCG
>CAYWYB010000209.1:0-9282 GCA_964462145.1 uncultured Rhodospirillaceae bacterium | reverse complement strand
TGCCCTGGGCCTGCGTGCCGGCGCCGAACTGATCGATATGGAATTCGTGCAGTTCTTCCCCATCGGCCATCTGGCACCGCGCATGACCGGCATGGATCCGATCATGTGGGATCCGTTTCGCTATAAACTGGGCGGCCGCCTGCTGAACGGCAATTTGGAGGAATTCACCCAGAACTACGGCGCGCCAGAGGGCGGCAAATATGTCGTCACCCGCGATACCGCCACCTATGCCATCTTCAAGGAAGTGGAGGCCGGGCGCGGTTCTCCCCACGGCGGGGCCTGGCTGTCGTTCGAACATATCCCGGAAGAGGACCTGCGGGCCGCCTTTGGCCCGGTCATCGACCGGCTGGCCGACAACGGCATCGACCTGACGAAAATGGCCATCGAAGTCGCGCCCATCGCCCATTATCACATGGGCGGTTTGCGCACCGATGACAGCCTGGCCACCACCCTGCCGTATCTTTTCGCCACCGGCGAGGCCGTGGGCGGGGCCAACGGCGCCAACCGTCTGTCAGGCAATGCGATTTCAGAGACCTTTGTTTTTGGCGAGCTGGCCGGCCGCTCCGCCGCCGCGGTATGTGGAAGCACGATGCCCGATATCCGAGAGGCGGCCGCTCCGTTTCTGGCCATTATCGCAGAGGCTTCCAACCGTACAGGCGAAGGCATGGCGCCGACCGCCGCCATCGCCGCGCTGCAAACAATCATGCAGCAGGACGTGGGGCCGTTCCGCACCGCCGAGGGTCTGCGCCAGGCCTTGAAGAATATCGCCGAACTGACCGCCACCCTGCCCGCACTACCCACCGGCGGCGCCATGGCCTTTAATCAGCAGCTGGCGGACTGGTTCGGGCTGCGCAACATGCTGGCAGTGGCCCGCACAGTCGCCACCGCCGCCCTGGCCAGGACCGAAAGCCGGGGCGCCCATCAGCGGGAGGATTATCCCGGCCTGGATGAAGCCTGGACCTACAATCAGGTTATCGGCCTGGATGGCGATGAAATCAAACTATCCCGTGGCGAGGTTCGCCGCCTGGCAGAGGAGGAGTTGGCCTGATGAGCGAGCGCCTGACAACCAGCCTGAAAATCAGCCGCGGCGCACCGGGCGAACCGGCAACCTATGACGTGATCGAATTTGAATTCGAGGCCGGCCAATCGGTGCTGGATGCCCTGCGCTGGATCCGGAGCCACCGGGATGCCTCCCTGGCCGTGCGCTATTCCTGCATCAACGCCAACGCCTGCAAGGAATGCGTCATGCGCATCGATGGCCGCACTGGTTATGCCTGCACCACGGCCCTGAGGCCCGGCGAAATGCTGGTAGAGCCACTGCCCAACAAAAGCCTGATCCGCGACCTGGTGACGGACACCCTGCCGCCGGACGAGAGGCTGTTCGAAAGCTAGCGTTGTTTTGCATAATTGCCGGAATGCATTAGACTTCGGTCCATAGTCGGACTGCATGGGGGTTAGTCCGTAATACTGGCCCAACCGCTTGAACTGGTAAGACCATGCAGATCAAGAATTCCCAGGTGTTGCGTACGCCCAATGCCCCCACGCCCGGACGCCCCGTCCTGTTCAATCCAGACATTTGCACCGGCTGCAATATCTGCGTGCATTTCTGCATGGAGGATATTTTCCTGCCCGCGCCGGAAAAGGGCGAGGTGCCGCAGATCCTTTATCCGGAGGAATGCTGGTATTGCGGCAATTGCGTCGATGATTGCCCGGAACCGGGCGCCATCGCCCTGAACCATCCCCTGATGCAACGGGTGCGCTGGAAACGCAAGGCCACCGGCGAACATTTCCGGGTGCGCTAGGCAATGTCTGAAACACTGGAAACGGCGAACGGCACAAACGAAATCGGGGTCTGGCCCTATCCCATCCGATACGGCCAGGTCAAAAAATTCGAAAGCGACGTGGTCATCCTGGGCGGCGGCATCGCCGGCGTCTGGGCCGCGATCGGCGCGGCAAGGCAGGGCGCCAAGGTGGTCCTGGTGGAAAAATCGGTAACCGCACGCAGCGGCGCCGGCGGGGCCGGTTGCGATCACTGGCAATGGGCCGCCGATAATCCCTGCTCCTCCGTCGGCCCAGAGGAACTCACCCAGGCCTTGATCGATAATCAGGGCGGCTACCGCAACGGCATCTCCACCTACATTCAGTGCGCCTCGGCCTATCAGGCCCTGCTGGAGATGGAGCAGATGGGCGGCAAGGTCCGGGATGTAGATGACGAATTCAAGGGCGCGCCGTTCCGGGACGAGGCCTCCAAACTGCTATTCGCCTACGACTATGATGCCCGTTTTGTCTTGCGCGTCTGGGGCAATGACTACAAACCGCTGTTGCGCAAGGAATGCCGGCGCCTGGGCGTGAGGATCGTCGATCGTGTCTCGGTCACGGGGCTGCTGACGAAGGATGGCCAGGCGGGCACCCAGGTTATTGGTGCCACCGGGGTCAACACGCGGACCGGCGAATTCAATCTGTTCAAGGCCGCCGCGGTAATCAGCTGCATGAGCCGGCCGCAAAGGAATTGGACATTCAGCTCGGAAATGCGCGGGGTCTCGACCTTCCGCCCGCCGACCAACGTGGGCAATGGCCATGCCATGGCCTGGCGGGCCGGGGCCGAGTTCACCATGATGGAGAAATCCATGCGCTCGCCCTTTGCCTCGCCGTACTCATATCCGTCCTACGGCGTGGGCAACGCCATCAACACCTGGTTCGCCTGCAATGTCGTCGATGCCAATGGCAAGGAAATCCCCTGGGTCGATTGCAACGGCGAGGTGATCACCGATTTCGACAAGCGTTACCGCCCCGCGAAAGGCCAGAAATTCTTCATCATGGGCGGCGGTTCGTCATCGCATCCCCATCCCGGCCTGAAGGAGCACGCCGGCCCGAAACTGATCCCCGACCTGGCCGAGCGTATGCAGAAAGGCGAGTTTGTCCCGCCCTTCTATGCCGATCTGACCTCCATGCCCGATCATGAACGCCGGGTGATCTGGGGCCTGAACGTGGGCGAGGAAGGCAAGACGCGCATTCCCATTCTGCAAACCTATTCCGAGGCCGGCTTCGACCCGGAACAGGACATGCTGCAAACCTATGATTTCCTGCGCGGCAGCGGCATGCGCGAGCCTGTCACACCCCAGGAACGCACATTTGGCGAGCAGGGCATATGCGGCGGCATGGTGGTGGATTGGGACCTGATGTCGACCCTGCCCGGCCTGTTCGGGGCGGGCGATCTGATCTATGGCAGCCAGGATCATTCACATGCGGCGGCCACGGGGCGTTACGTGGGCCGGCGGGCGGCACTATTCGCCGTGGCGCAAGAGAACGAACAGTGCGACCAGCAACAAATCGAGGCCGAGATGGAGCGGGTCTACGCCCCCCTTGGCAACAGCCTCGAGAATGGCAACCCGGCGATGGACTGGAAGGAGCTGAACGCGGCCCTGTGCCGGGTGATGCAGAATTACTGTTCCGAACCGAAGAACGCCGAATTGCTGGACCTGGCCGAAACCTGGCTTGACGATATCGCCGAAAACGAGGCCCATAAGATGGCCGCGGACAACCCGCATAAACTAATGCGGGCCCTGGATGTGCTGGATATTCTGACCTGTGATCGGATGATCGTGCACGCCTGCAAGGCGCGCAAAGCCTCCAACACCCATCTTCATTTCAATCGCCTGGATTACCCGGAGATGGATCCGCCCGAATGGCACAAATGGATCACCATCCGCAGCGATGGTGAAGGTAACGGTGCCGTGGTCGGCGAGATGCCTATCGCGCCCTGGGGTGATTTCGAAAGCAACTATCAGGACCGGATTAGCTGAACCAAAGGCGGGGGCGCAAAAGCGTCACGGCAAGACATGCCAGCAAGCCGACGCCAATATAGGTAAACGTGGATTGGAAGGCGGGCAGGAAGTCCGCGCCCTGGCTAAGATGGGCAAAGATCAGCGACAGGCCGGTGGCGCCCAGAACCACGCCGATGGTACGGCTGACCTGGGCCAGGCTGCCGGCCACGCCCCGGTCCTGCACATCCAGACGGCCGGTGACCACATCCAGAATACAGACCTGGAACAGCCCCAGGCCGATGCCTTGCAAGAACATCGGCACCAGCATGCTCCAAGTGCCCGACGCCGGGCCCCAGGTGCCGATGCTGATGGTCGCCCCGGCCACCAGGACGGCGCCCAGCAACGCCAGGCGGCTGGCCCAGGGCCGCAGGCTCAACAACCAGCCGACGATGGGTCCGGCCACCGCCTGCCCCAGGGGGCTGGTCGCCAATATCAGGCCGCTGACGGCCAGGGAATAGTCCGTCAGCCGTACCAGATAATAGGGTACCAGCAGCAACGGCGCGAAGCCGACGAACATGACCAGACCGTTGAAGACCATCAGCATGGTAAAATCGAGCCTGCGAAACGGCGCGAACGGAATTATCGGATCCCGCGCCCGTATCTCTCGCATAACGAAGGCGACGGCGGCGATCAGGCCAACCGCCGCGACCATCAGGCCGCGGACGACATCCGCCTGCAGCTGGTTCAAGGCCAACAGCAGCGCCCCAAGCCCCACGGCGAGCAGAACCGCGCCGAGCAGATCGAAATTGCCGCTACGCTTTCTTGCCTGATCGGGACGTAGCCAGGGCAAGGCGACCAGCGCGGCCAGGGAAATCGGCGCCCGGAACCAGAAAACGGCCTCCCAGCCCCAGGTCTGCACCATCATGCCGCCCAACGACGGCCCGGCGGCATCGGCGACGCCGAACATCATGGTATAGGCGCCCAGCGCCCGGGCCCGCTGTTCCTCGGGCAACAGGGCCGTGGCCAGGGCTGGACCACAGCTTAAAACCAACGAAGCGCCAATGCCCTGGAGAAAGCGGGCCAGCAACAGCCAGTGATAGGCCGGCGCCATGGCACAAAGTGCGAAGGCAATGGTGGAAACCGCCAAACCGGTCATGAAAATCCGCTTGTGGCCAAACAGATCCCCCAGTTTGCCAAAGGCCAGCAATAGCGAGGTGTAGGTCAGAACATAGAAAACCACGACCCATTGGATGTCGGCTATGGGTATGGCGAAATCGGAGGTAATATCTGGAAAGGCAATATTGACGGAGGTGTCCAAAGGCACGATCGTCGTGCCTAATCCGACGACCAGCAGCCCCGCCAGAGGCCTTCCCTTGCTGGCTGGACCGTCGGCAGGCGAACGATCGGTCTGGCTCAATAGACCGCCTTCAAATCGGACGCGCCGTCCTGCCCCTGAGCCCCGAGGACCGAGGCCGCCAGATCCGCCAGATAGTCTTCCCGGCCCACCTCGTGATACATGGACAGCATGGCATGCATGCCCTTTGGATTTTGCGTTAGGCCCGGCAGCCAGCCGCGCGCGTCCATGCCTTCGGCGACCTTGAAAATATCCAGGTCATGCGAGCCGAAATTAATAATCGTCAGATCCGGCTCGGCCCAAAGATACAGGCCGTCGATAGCCTTTATGCCCTCGACGTAGGCCTCGGTCATGGCGGCCAGTTGCCGGGCGATATCCATATAACCGGCCTCGCCCAGATGGTTCATCACCGCCCAGGCCGCCGCCACCGCGCCGCCGGCGCGGGTACCGGACAAGGTGGCCGTCGAAAACTGGCCATTCGGCCATTGATCGAAATGGAACAGGCCCGTCTCCCGGTCTTCTTCATGGCGATAGAACACGGTCGAGGCCGGCTTTGGGCAAAAGCCGAATTTGTGTAGATCGGCGGACAGGCTGCGCACGCCGGGCAGCGCCATATCAAAGGCGGGAATATCCCGGCCAATGCGCTGGAAAAACGGCGCCACATAACCGCCCACGCAGGCATCCACATGCAGCCAGACATCACGCTCCAGAGCCAGTTCACTTAACTCTGCAATGGGATCGATCACGCCATGGGGAAAGCACGGCGCCGAGCCGGCCAGCATGATGGTGCCCTCATCCACCGCCGCCGCCATCGCGGCGACGTCGGCCCGGCGGTTTTCCCCCGTGGCCAGACGCTTAACCTCGATATCCATCACATCGCCGGCCTTGTTGAATGCGGCATGGGCCGTGAACGGCGCAATGATATTGTAGGGCGGTTTCAGGCGCGGCTGGCTCCGGGCCCAGTCACGGCAGGCCTTGATGGCCATGAAGATGCTTTCGCTGCCCCCCGTCGTCATGTTGCCGACGGCGCCTTCTGGGGCCTGGAACAGATCCAGGCCCATCTCCACCACCTCGTCCTCCATGCGTTTCAAGCCGAAAAAGGCACGGCGGCCACCCAAGGCATTCTCGCTGAAATACTTCATGAATGCCTGATAGCCGACCTCGTAGGCGCTATCACTGCCATGAAAAACATACAACGGGGCCCGGCCCCCGCGCCAATCGACGTCGGCGCCGGACATGCCAGTCATTTCGGCATCCAGAGCCTGCCATTCGGTACCTGACTTGGGGAAGGCCTTACGCATGGGTCACCTTTTAATTTAATCCAACACTTCCGTATTGATCACATTGGCGGGATCCAGTTTGCCGTCGAAGCAATCAACAACGTTCTGAGCCGCAATTTGGCCCATGCGGAAGATCGATTCCTTTGTGACGCCGGCGGAGTGTGGGCTGACGATGATATTGTCCAGCTCGAACAGCGGATTGTCCGCCGTGGCCGGTTCCACCACGAATGGATCAATGCCGGCACCGGCAATGCTTTTCGCTTTCAAGGCATTGTAGAGCGCGTCCTCGTTAACAATGCCGCCACGGGCGGTGTTGACCACATAGGCGCTTTCCCGCAACGCGGCTAATTCCGCCGTATTGACCATGTCCGTGGTCTCTTCATTCTTCATGCAGTTGATCGACAGGATATCGATCTCGCCCAGAATACCGCGCCAATTGTCGATGGGCGTAGCGCCGGCGGTGCGGATGCCGTCCTGCACCACGTACGGATCGTGCACCAGCACGTTCATTTCCATAGCCACGCAGCGATTAACCAGACGGCGGCCAATCTTGCCAAAACCCATGATCAGAACCGTCTTACCCGCCAGATCGAATGCCGGTTCTTCAAAGCGGATTGCCCAGTTGCCCTTGCGGGTCTCCCGGTCATACGAAAGCGCCTGCTTGGTCAGGGCCAGCATGAAGAACAAGGCATGTTCGGCGACGGTCACGGAATTGGCGATACCGGCAATGGACAGAGGGATACCGGCCTTGGTCAGGGCCGGGACATTGACCGCGTCATAACCGACGCCGAAGCGGGAGGCGATTTTCAGATTGTCGGCGGCCTCGATCAGGCGCGGCGTCAAGGGCGCGATACCCAAAATGACAGCGTCGTAATTGGCGATGTGTTGATGGATATTGTCTTCACCCAGCTCCGTGAAATGATCGACCTCGATATCGTCGCGGGCCTCGAACACTGCTTTGAGGCCGTCGCTATAGGGGAGTTGGAGCATGACGCGCTTTTTCATCTGTCTTCTCTTTCGCATTCAATAAAGGGCTGGCGTTGCCCCCTATCTTACCCGTTCCACGGCGATTGCCCAGGGGTCGATTTGCGCCTACCCTTGGGCATGGCACTAAATCACATAAACGCAGGCGTCCTGGACGTCGCCTACTACGATGTCGGGGCGCGGGATGGCACGCCGGTTATCCTGCTGCACGGCTTTCCCTACGATATTCACAGTTATGACGAGGTAACGCCGCGCCTGGTGGCGGCGGGCTGCCGGGTTATCACGCCGTATTTGCGCGGCTATGGCCCGACGCGGTTTCTCTCGCCCGATACCCTGCGCTCGGGTCAGCAGGCTGTCTTGGGCAAGGATCTGCTCGATCTGATGGATGCCTTGAAAATTCCCTCCGCCGTACTGGGCGGCTATGACTGGGGCGGGCGGGCCGCCTGTATCGTGGCCGCGCTGTGGCCGGAGCGGGCGCGGGGACTGATCAGCTGCAACGGCTACAATATGCAGAACATTGCCACCTCGGGACGGCCCGCGCCGCCGGAGATCGAGCATAAACTCTGGTACCAATACTATTTTCATGGCGAACGGGGGCGCGCCGGACTGGAAGCCAACCGCCATGCCTATTGCAAACTGCTGTGGCGCCTGTGGTCGCCTAACTGGGACTTCGATGATGCCACCTACGAGCAAACGGCGGCGTCTTTCGAAAACCCGGACTTCGTCGATGTGGTGATCCACTCCTACCGCCACCGCTATGCCCTGGTGGACGGTGACGAGGCGGTGGAGGAAATCGAGGCACGGCTGGCCGAACAACCCAAGGTCTCCGTGCCCACGGTGGCCATGGACGGCAGCGGCGACGGCGTCATGCCGGAGCAAGGTTGCGCCGGGCACGAACGGTTTTTCACCGGGGCCTACAGACGCGAGGTCGTCCCCTCGGTCGGCCATAATCTGCCGCAAGAGGCGCCGGAAGAATTCGCCACGGCTGTGTTGTCGCTGGTTTAGACCGCATCCTCCAGGATCATCTGCGCGCCTTTTTCGGCGATCATCACAGTGGGTGCGTGGGTGTTTCCCGACACCAGGGTGGGCATGATCGAGGCATCGACAACACGCAGGCCTTCCAGGCCATGCACCCGCAATCGATCATCAACCACCGTGCCAGGGCCCTGGCCCATGCGGCAGGTGCCGATGGGGTGATACACCGTGGCGCCGGTGGCCCTGGCATAGGCCAATAACTCGTCATCGTTTTGCAGGTCCGGGCCAGGGTTCATCTCGTAATCAAGATACGGCTCCAGAGCCGGCTGCGCGCCGACATCACGGGCAATACGCATACCGCCAATCAGGGCGGCGCGGTCGATTTCGTCGGCCAGGAAATTCGGCCGGATGGCCGGTTCGCTGCCCGCCCTTGCATCGCGGATATGGATCGAGCCCATGCTTTCCGGGCGCAGCTGGCAGACCGCGATGGTCATGCCCGGCTCCTTGTCCAGCACCCGGTCCTTAGAGGTGGCATAACTGGCGTGCGCCCCATGGAACTGCACATCGGGGGTTTCCAGTTCCGGCCGCGTGCGGACAAAGCCATGCACGATGCCGGCGGTGTAGGTCAGGATACCGCGCCGGGCGATGCCGTATTTCAAAACCTCCAGGCCAAGGCGCCAGCCCCGGCTCTGCTCGTTCAGGGTGGTGGTGTTGCGGGCCCGCCAGTTGACCCGCGTGACATAATGGTCGCGCAGGTTTTCACCGACCGCCGGCAGTTCGTGCGCCACCTCGATGCCCAGGCCCTTGAGCAGTTCCGGCTGGCCGATGCCCGACAGTTCCAACAGTTGCGGCGATTGCACAGCACCGGCGCTGAGGATGACCTCGCGCCGGGCGCGGGCCTGGCGCGGCTGGCCGTTGACGGTGT
>CAYWYB010000208.1:0-9305 GCA_964462145.1 uncultured Rhodospirillaceae bacterium | reverse complement strand
ATTTATGCTGCAAAAGGATGCCGCTAATGGCGGAAGCGGAGGCGCCCAGGGCGACGAAAACGCTTGAGAAGCCAAAAATAAAAAATAGCGCCGAAATAACAACGCGCCGCGCACCTCCAACATCCGTCGTCCGTTCGCCGGAAAGCTGTTCCAGCGAGGTGCCGCCCAGAAAGCATAAATACGCCGGCACCAAGGGCAGCACGCAGGGCGACACGAAACTTAGAATGCCCCCGCCGAGAGCACCGGCATAACTGATATCAAAGCCGCTCATTGGCCAATCCTAACCGCAGACAAATAATAACCTAAGTATGGGCGTCTCAACCGCGCGCCGCCAGTACGCTGTAGCATGCAATCGGCCCGATCACGACGATTTTACAGAAACCCTGGGTGCGCTACAGTGTCGCCATGAGCAACAATCCAAAGGCCCATGACGAAGGAGAAGCGCTCAATGAAATCTACACATGCGGCATTATCACTCCATTGCCGGTTTTGCGCCCGTGTGATCAGTTGCGGGTGACGGCGCAACGCATTGAGCGCAACTTACTTACGGAGACAAAGAATATATCTAATGGCATATATCCTTGGCCATTTAGTATATAAGTATTATTATTAGAATTTCATCAAGTAATATTTTCGATTCATAAGAATACGCTAAACTAATTTCTATCTTAACTTATGAATCATTTACCCGTTCATAAATAATCAACCATTCTCTACTAGCCTCATATGACGTTGGCCGATGCATGGGGAAGATCGCGTCGGCCTGGGGAATCTTGGTTATGGACACTTGAAATGGGGAAACCACAATGAACATTGCTGTATTCGGCCGCCAAGGCGGGCCAAAATTAAGCTCAAGCGGCAAATTGGCCTTTGAGGAAATGATCGACGCGCTGCCGACAGCAGTCATGGCATGCGACCCGACGGACCTGCGGGTCGTCTACATGAACCAGCAATCGACGGATACGCTGAAGGAGATCGAGCATCTGCTACCGGTGCAGACGGACGATATCCTGGGCCAATGCATCGATATTTTTCACAAACACCCCGAGCATCAGCGCAAGTTGCTGGGTGATCCCAACAATCTGCCGCACAAGGCAAAAATCCAGCTCGGCACCGAGTGGTTGGATCTGCACGTGTCCGCCGTCTATGACAAAAACGGCAACTATATCGCCGCCACCGTGGCCTGGTCGGTCATCACCAAGCAAGTGGAGCAGGAAGCAGAAACGAACAAGCTGCTGCAGATGCTGGACCAAATGCCCATCAACGTCATGTTGGCGGACAAAGACAGCTTCGAAATGACCTACATTAATCAGACTTCGATCGACACCCTGACGCCGCTGAACCACCTATTGCCGGTTCCGGCCGATCAGTTGCAGGGTCAATGCATCGATATCTTCCACAAGCATCCCGAACATCAGCGCCGCATGTTGGCGGATCCCAGCAACCTGCCCCATCGCGCCTTGATCAAGCTGGGCGAGGAAACCCTGGACCTGACGGTCGCGGCCCTGAACGATGACAACGGCAACTATATTGGGCCGATGCTGACCTGGGCCCTGGTGACCCAGAATATCAATCTGGCAACCCAGGTCACACACGTGGCCGAAGCCGTATCAGCGGCGGCGGAAGAAATGTCCGCTTCCTCCCGCGCCATGCAAGAATCGGTCGCCCTGGCCAATTCACGGGCCGGCACGGTGGCCTCGGCGGCGGAAGAGCTGTCTTCCTCGGTCGATGAAATTTCGCGCCAGGTCAGCCATTCCGCGGGCATCGCCAACGGCGCCGTGGAAGATGCCCGGCGCACCTCCGAGATGATCGACGGCCTGAACCAGGCCGCGCAGAAAATCGGTGATGTGGTCAATATTATTCAGGATATTGCCGGACAAACCAACTTGTTGGCCCTGAACGCCACGATCGAGGCCGCGCGGGCCGGTGAGGCCGGTAAGGGCTTCGCCGTCGTTGCCTCGGAAGTAAAATCCCTGGCCACGCAAACCGCCGGTGCCACGGAAGAAATTTCGGCACAAATCGCTGAAATCCAAGGCGCCACAAAGGCCGCGGTGGATGCCAACGAAACCATTACCAAGACGATCAACGAGATTCATGAGGTCGCAACGGCCATCGCCTCGGCGGTGGAAGAGCAAGGTGCCGCGACCCAGGAAGTCTCTTCCAATATCGTTCAGGTATCGGAGGCTTCGGATGCGACCGGACAGGCGGCCCAGGAAGTTCTGGATGCCTCCACCGATCTGGCGCAGAAATCTTCCGAATTGCAAAATCATCTGGGCGAATTCATGAAGTCCATGGGCGCGCGCTAGAAGACCGGTTCACGGAAAATTGGGGGGTGCCCGCCGGGCACCCCCCTTTTTTTATATTCTGGCCCATTCTTAAACAGGCCTTGCACGCATACGGGGTGATCGGCTAGGCAGGTAACGCAGGTTCGTCATCCACCACGAGAACAGGGAACCCGACCATGCGCCCCGCCATCCGTTCGGCCACCCTATTCACGACTCTAGTCACGGCCCTGGGCGCCGCCCTGTTCGCGGCTTTTTTATGCCTTGTGCCGCGGCCGGGCGCCGCCGCCGGTCTTGCTCTGGAACTGCAGAAAACCGAAGACAGCCCAAAGGGCTGCCTGGCAACAGTGGCAATCGGCAATGGATTGGGGCAAACCTTGGACCGGTTTCGACTGGATTTGGTGTTGTTCGATGGCAAAGGCGCCGTATTCGACCGCCTGTTGATTGATCTTGCCCCGCTGCCCGCCAGCCGTACCCTAGTTGCAAATATCCCTCTCCACGGCGGCGCATGCGCTCAGATTTCCCGCATCCAGCTTTACGCCATACCCGCCTGCCGGGCCGAGGGCGGCGGCGATTACGACTGCGGGGATGGTCTTGCCGTCAGCACGCGCACGGCGATCGATTTTAGCCAATAATGCCAAGGCTCGCGCGGCCATGAACAGCCAAGGTAATGAAAAACCGAACAATGGGGGAATGTTTGCCCTGGGCGGCAATCTGGACCGTCTGATCTGGCAGGCGGACTTGAGCCGCCAACCGGCCTGGCGCGCCGCTTTGTTCACCGCTCTGCGCATGCTCAGCGCCATAGGCCGCGATCTGGCCAAGGGGCAGTTGACCCTTTGGGCCATGAGCCTGGTTTACACCACCCTTTTGTCCCTGGTGCCCCTGCTGGCGATCAGTTTTTCCATCCTGAAGGGCTTTGGCGTTCATAACCAGATCGAGCCGATGTTGCTCGGCGTTCTCGAACCTCTGGGCGACAAGGGTGTCGAGATTACCGAGCGGATCATCGAATTCGTTGATAACGTCAAGGTCGGCGTGCTTGGCTCCCTGGGCTTTGCCCTGTTGTTCTATACCGTCGTCTCGTTGATGCAGAAGATCGAGCGGGCCTTTAATACGGTCTGGCATGTCAGCCAGGAACGCAGCCTCGGCCAACGTTTCCGCGACTATCTTTCGGTGCTGGTGATTGGCCCGGCCCTGATATTCGCCGCCGTGGGTATCGGCGCCTCGATCGCCTCGCTCTCCATCGTCGGCACCCTGTCGGCAATCGAACCCCTGGGCAGCGTGATCAAATTCGCCGGCAAGCTGATTCCCTTTCTGATGATCTCGGCCGCCTTTAGCTTCATGTACGCCTTCATCCCCAACACCAAGGTGCAGGTCCGCGCGGCCCTGTCGGGCGGTCTGGTCGCCGGTTTGATGTGGAATGTACTGGGCTGGGTTTTTGCCTCCTTCGTGGTTGGCTCGGCCAAATACACCGCCATCTACTCCACTTTCGCGACGTTGATCTTCTTCATGATCTGGCTCTATGTGGGCTGGTTGATCCTGTTGATTGGCGCCAACATCGGCTTTTATGTGCAGCATCCAGCCTATTTGCGCGGCCAGGGCGGCAGCCAGCGCCTCAGCCACCGGGCCCGCGAAAAACTGGCCCTGACAGTGATTAGCCTGATTGCCCGGCATCATTATCGCCAGCTTCCCGCCTGGTCGGTCGAGGCGTTGTCGCAAGAGCTGCACCTTCGCAATGACCCGGTCCGGGATGTCCTGGAGGCTTTGGAGCAGGCGGATCTGATCAAGGCCACGGCGGATCAGCCGGCCACCTATCTGCCCGCCCGCCCATTCGAGGTCGCCACCATTGACCAGGTCCTGGCCGCGGCCCGCCATGGCGGCACGGGGGGCGATCTTTCCCATGACGGCATTCCGGCGCCTGCCGCCGTTGATACCGCCGTGAGCGCGTTCGAGGCCGCCGCCACCGCCGCGCTGGAGGGAAAAACCATCAAGGACCTGGCCCTGACCGCCCAAGACAGCCCAGATGTCCAAAAGGAAAGCTGAGGAGCGCTAACCACCATGTTCGATCAACAAGTCACTTTTCTCTATGGCGCCGATCTGGCCCGCAGTGCGGCATTCTATGGCGAAACGTTGGGATTGCCGCTGGCCCTGGACCAGGGCGCCTGCCAGATATTTCAGGTCAGCCCGGACAGCTTCATCGGGGTCTGTCAATGCGCCGAGGGCGGCAACGTGAAACCCGACGGCATCATCGTCACCCTGGTCAGCGATGATGTGGACGGCTGGTACGAACGACTGACGGCCAAAGGTGTCGAAACCGAGGAAGCGCCGAAGCTTAACCCCAAGTTCAACATCTATCATTTCTTTCTGCGCGATCCCGATGGCTATCAACTGGAAATCCAACGCTTCCAGGACCCCGCCTGGCCGCGCGAATAACCGGGTGACGGCTTGCCGGAGTCTTGCTAACATCTCGCCCTGATTGCAATTTTTATGGGGAATTGTGATGGCGGACGACAGTACGACGGTGGAGAAAATTCCCGGATATTGCGCGCTCTGCGCCTCGCGCTGCGGTTCAGTCGCGACGGTTGAGGACGGTAGGTTCACCGCCCTGGAGCCAGACCCAACGCACCCCACCGGACAGGCATTGTGCATTAAGGGCAAGGCGGCTCCCGAGATCGTCTATCATCCGGAGCGTCTGCAATATCCGATGAAACGGACCCGGCCCAAGGGGGACCCGGACCCAGGCTGGAAGCGTATTGGTTGGGACGAGGCACTGGCCACCGTCGCCGACAAGCTAAAAGTGTTAGCAGCACAACATGGCGCTGAAACCGTGGTCTTTGGCTCCTCCTCCCCGTCTACCACAGCGACGTCGGATTCCTTGGCCTGGATTAACCGCCTGCGCCGGGCCTACGGCAGTCCAAACCTTGCCATGTCCATGGAGTTATGCGGCTGGGGCCGTTACATGGCGTCGCGTTATGTCTTTGGCGATGCGGTACCCGGCGTCTATATGCCGGATTTGGAGAACGCCGGCTGCATCATGTACTGGGGCTACAATCCCACGGTCGCCCGTATTTCCCATGCCAGCGCCACGGCAAAGGCGGTCAAGCGCGGCGCCAAGCTGATCATTGTCGATCCACGCCGGGCCGGCATGGCGCGCCGGGCCGATCAATGGCTGCAGGTGCGTCCCGGCACCGACGGCGCCCTGGCCCTGGCCATTGCCGACGTGATGATCAAGAACGGCTGGTACGACAAGGATTTTGTCCGAGAATGGAGCAATGGGCCCCTGTTGGTGCGCGGCGACAATGGCCGGCTGCTGCGTCAGGCCGACCTGTCCGAAGTGGGCGATAGCGGCAAATTTCTCTATATGGATGAAACAGAAGGGCAGGTTCGCACCTATGAGCCGGCAACAGGGGCGTATGAAAGCGAGCCGGGCCAGGCCGCGCTCTTTGGCGAATTCGAAATCGAGACACTGCAAGGCGCCGTCCATTGCCAACCCGCATTCCAACTCATGGCTGATCTATGCCAGGAATATGGTCCGGACCGTATTGAGGAAATTTGTGGCGTTCTGCCCGAGCAAATCGAGCAAACAGCGGCGATGCTGTGGCAGGCGCGTCCGATGGCCTATTATTCATGGGGCGGCGTTGAACAGCACACCAACGCCACGCAGACGACACGCGCCATCGGTTTGCTGCATGCCTTGACCGGCTGCTTCGACAGCCCCGGCGGCAACGTCTGTTTTGCCGCCCCGCCCGCCATCGACATATCGGGCGGTGAACTGCTGGCAACGGAACAAAAGGCTCATACCCTTGGCTCAGGTATACGGCCCCTGGGACCGTCTCTGGGCGAATTTGCGACCAATGGCGAGCTTTATGACGCCATTCTTGAGCACGACCCCCTCGCCGTAAGGGGCCTGGTGGTCTTTGGCACGAATATGCTGATGGCCAATGCGGACAGCCGGCGTGGGCGCAAGGCCCTGGCCGCGCTCGATTTTTATGTGCATGCGGACCTGTTCATGAACCCAACGGCGGAGATGGCCGACATCGTCCTACCTGTTGCCAGCCCGTTCGAGACCGAGGGCCTGAATATCGGCTTTGAAACAGATGCGGCGGCACAATCATTGGTGCAATTGCGCAAACTCGTAGTTGAGCCCCAGGGCGAGGCGCGCTCGGATATACAAATCATCTTTGCCTTGGCCGAAAAGCTTGGGCTGGGCGACCATTTTTGGCAAGGCGATATCGATGCGGCCTACCGTCATCAATTGGGACCCAGCGGCGTTACCTTGGAGGCCTTGCGGGCGAACCCGTCCGGAGTACGGTTGCCGCTGGAAACCCGGTATCGAAAATTCGCCGAGGAGAAAAACGGCGTACCGAGAGGTTTCGCCACTCTGACGCGCAAGGTTGAATTTTATTCGGAAACCTTTTTGGCGCATGGCTATGCGCCCCTGCCGGAATTTCTGGAACCTCTGATCAGCCCGCGCTCCCGTCCGGATCTGGCCGCCCGTTTCCCACTTATCCTAACCGGCGCCAAGAGTACCCATTTTTGCGAAACCCAGAACCGTAATATAGCCAGCCTGCGCAAACGCGCACCGGACCCACACATCGACCTGCACCCTGACGCCGCCGCCGAACGGGGCATCGACGAGGGCGATTGGGTCGCCATCGAAACGCCGGAGGGCAGCGTCCGCGCCCGCGCCAGGTTCGATGCTTCCCTCGATCCCAGCGTCGCCTGCGGCCAGCACGGCTGGTGGCAAGCTTGCACGGAAATTGGGGCGCCCGGATACGATCCCTTTAGCGAAGCAGGCTGCAATCTGAACATGATCATCAGCCATGCCGCCGCCGATCCGATTTCAGGCTCGATCCCGCATCGCTCCTATATCTGCGAAATCCGGCCTTCACCCTGACTACGATCTGTCCCAGACGCAGTCGATCTCGTAACCGACGGAGGCAATATCGGCATAGACATCGGGTTTTTGTACCGAGAGGCGGACGCGGATGATGTCCGTTTCGTCCTCGAATATAGTGAGGAGTTCCCGCGCCAGACTTTCCAGCAGATTGTGATGTCTGGCCTGGGCCAGCGCCACGATGCGGCTGCGGATGCCATCATAGTTCAGGACCTTGGCCACATCCTCTTGCGGGTCGGGCATGTCCGGGCGCAGCTCGATCTCCAGATCGATCAATAACTGCTGCGGTCCCTCACGCTCGTGGGGCAGAACGCCGATGGAAACCGGGAATGACAATTGCTTGAAGACGATGCGGTGGCCGGTGATCTGCTCAGGGGTACTCATGGTTTACTCGTTCGCTAAGAAGGAAACGTCGCGGGGCATGCCCAACAGGGACTGGCCGCCGTCGATGGTGATGACCTCGCCGGTCATGGCTGGCGCGCCCAGGATAAAGCGCAGGGCGGCGACCAATTGTTCCGGCGTCGCACTTTGCCCCAACGGATTCATGGCGTGGGCCTTGCGGAAGCCGGCCTCGGTCTGCTTGGCGCTGGGCAGGGTAATGCCCGGCGCGATGCCGCAAACCCTGATCCGCGGCGCCAGCTCCATGGCCAGAACCTTGGTCGCGCCCAGCAAACCGTACTTGGCAATGGTGTAGGAAAAGAAATCCGGGTTCAGGGCGAACATCTTGTTGTCCAGCATATTCACCACGACGCCTTCATGGCCATCGGCAAGCTGCCGGGCAAAATCGCGGGCCAGGAACAGCGGCGCGCGCAGGTTCACCGCCTGATGATCGTCCCAGCTTTCCGCCGTCATGTTCAGTGCGGAATCGTTTTCGAACAGCGAGGCGTTATTGATCAAACAGATAACAGGCGGCGCATCGCGCCCGGCGGCGGCGATCAGTCCGGCAGCGGCATCCGCGTCCCGCAAATCCGCCTGCACCAGATGGCCTTGACCACCATCGGCCCGGATTTGCCTCAACAACGCCTCTCCTGCGTCGCCAGAACCATTATAGTGGATCGCCACATGCCAGCCATCCGCCGCCAGGGCCCGCGCCATTGCCGCACCCACGCGGATTGCCCCACCGGTAACGAGAGCCGTTTTCTCTGTATTATCGTCCGCCATATTTCGTTTGTGCCCCAGCACGGTATTCAAGGCAACAATTCCGCCAGCACCGCATTCAGAACCTGCAGGCCGGCATCACTGGCCGCCAGATTCTCCCCCAGATTCGCTCCGTGCCAGGACAACAATCCCCCCTGCAAAAGCCCATCCAATCCCGGACCCGCCAGCCAGTCAACCAGGGATACGCCCACCTCGTCCCTGAAGTCGGCGCCGTTCACGCCCTGGCGCAGTCGCATACCCAGCATCAGCATTTCCGTCGCCCGCTCTTCCCGGGACAGAACGGTTTCCTGCGTCCGCCCCTCCCCCGCCAGCCATTTTTCCGGCGACGTCCGCTGGCTGCTCGCCACACGCTCGCCATCAATCAGCAAACGGCCATGGGCGCCCGGCCCAAGCCCCAGGTATTCGCCATAGCGCCAATAGGTCAGATTGTGCCGGCCTTCCTGTCCAGGTGCCGCGTGGTTGGAAATTTCATAGGCAGGCAGGCCCCCATCCCGGCACAACTCCTGGGTCACCTCGTACAGATCGGCGGCCAGATCGCCGTCCGCCGCCTGCACCGTGCCATCGAACGCCGTGCCTTTTTCGATCGTCAACTGATACAGGGAAAGATGCGACGGGCCCAGATCCAAGGCCTGGCGTAGTTCTTTTCGCCATGCCGCCAGATCCTGGCCGGGGCGGGCATAGATCAGATCGAAATTGCAGCGTGCAAAAGTTTCGCGGGCCAGCGCTAGCGCCGCCATGGCCTCCCTGGCATCGTGATTGCGCCCCAGACGGCGCAGATCCGTATCGTTCAATGCCTGCACGCCAAGGGACAGCCGGTTGACGCCCGCATTGGCATAGGCACGAAAGCGGCCTGCTTCCACGGAAGTTGGATTGGCCTCCAAGGTTATTTCCACATCGCCATCCATAGCCCAATGGCCGGCAATGCGGTCGATAATGGCGGCAGCGGTTTCGGGCGGCATCAGGGACGGCGT
>CAYWYB010000207.1:2926-9306 GCA_964462145.1 uncultured Rhodospirillaceae bacterium | reverse complement strand
CCAAAAAAACCTATCGCGCCGGCCTTTTCATGGATCTCCCATGGAATTTCGCCGGCCTCGTCCCATTCATCCACATAAGGCTTGATGTCTTTTTCGATGAAGCGCCGGACGGTGTCGCGAAAGGCGACGCGCTCTTCATTATCAAAGGGACTCAACATCTCATTTTCTCCAACTGGCTCTCGGGCTGACCCTCTGGCTGAACAACCCGGCAGGAATAATGATCTTGACTCAGTATATATGAATATGCTTCATTTACAAGACAAATTGCCTTCTGGGAGGATGCGCGATGCAGGGTTTAATGATGGATGTGCCGCTGCTGGTTTCGTCCATGATCGATTACGCCGCCGAATGCCATGGCGAGCGGGAGGTTGCCAGCCGGGAGCTGGATGGCAAAATCCACCGCTATACCTACCGGGATGCGCAGATCCGCTGCAAGAAACTGGCCCAGGCCTTGGAACGCCTTGGCGTAAAGGATGGCGAACGGGTCGGCGCCCTGGCCTGGAATACCCGGCAATATTTCGAGATGTTTTACGGCGTTCCCGGCATGGGCGCGGTGCTGCACACCATCAACCCGCGCCTGTTCCATGAACAATTGGTCTATATCGCCAATCATGCGGAGGACGCCTGGCTGGCCTTTGACGCCGGTTGCGCCGACCTGATCAGGGCGCTGGCACCGGAACTGACCACGGTGCGCGGCTATATCTTTCTTGGCGGCCGGGACGAATTGCCGGACGACCTGAATTTATCGAGGGTCGAATTCTATGAGGAACTGCTGGCGGCGGAGGACGGCAACTATGAATGGCCGGAATTCGACGAACGCCGCGCCTCGACAATTTGTTACACATCCGGAACTACTGGCGATCCCAAAGGCGTTGTCTACAGCCATCGCTCCGCCACCCTGACCTGCTTCATGGCCATGGCGGGCGATAATGTGGCCGGTTACAAGGCCGGCGTGCCCGAAACCCTCATGCCCATGGCGCCCCTGTTCCATGGCAATGGCTGGCAGACCCCTTATACGGCACCGATGATGGGCTACAAGCTGGTGCTGCCGGGCCGGGATTACGAACCTGACAAGCTGTATGAGCTAATCGAGGACGAGGGCGTCACCCTGTGTTTCGGCGTACCGACGATTTGGATGATCCTGCTGAATTACATGAAGGAATCCAACAAACGTTTCAGCAGCCTCCGCGCCACGGTGATGAGCGGCTCCAAACCGCCCCGCGCCCTGCAGGAAAGCCTGCTGAAGGATTTCGGTGTCGAGCCCATGCAGGGTTGGGGCATGACCGAGGCCCTGTCCTCGACCAAATTCTCGCCCGTGGCACGGGACGAGCCCTTGAGCGATGAGGAGAAGCTGGAGGCTTATCAATACGGCGGGCGGCGCGCCTTTGGCTCCAAATTTCGCATCGTCGACGATGATGGCAATGATCTGCCCAAGGACGGCGTAGCCCAGGGCCATTTGCTGGTGCGCGGGCCTACCGTGTCGTCCGGGTATATGAAGCAGGACGGCCTGACCGGCGCCACCGGCGTGGTCGACGGCTGGCTGCACACCGGCGACGTGGCACTGCTGCACCCCAATGGCTATGTGGAACTGGCGGACCGTTCCAAAGATGTGATCAAGTCTGGCGGTGAGTGGATCAGCTCGGTCGAGCTGGAAAACGCCGCCATGGGCCATCCGGAGATCGCCGAGGCCGCCGTGATCGCGGTGGAGCATCCGAAATGGCAGGAACGGCCCATGTTGATCGCCTCCCGCATGCCTGGCAGTCAAATCACGGACAGGCAGATCCTGGACTATCTAAGCGAAAAGGTCGCCAGCTGGTGGCTGCCCGATGCGGTCGAATTCCTTGACGAACTGCCCCACACCGGTACCGGCAAGATCTACAAACTGAAACTGCGGGAGGCCTTTGCCGATTACAAATTGGCGGGCGCCGAAGACGGATAGGAGCCGCACAAGACATGCTTTTCACCCAGGAACACCAGGAACTGGCCCGGACCACGGAACGGATCGTGGCCGAGCACATAAATCCTTACGTGGATGAATGGGAAAAGGCCGAGATTTATCCGGCCCATGATGTGATGAAGATCTTCGCCGAGGCCGGCCTATTGGGTATTGGCAAGCCGGCGGAATATGGCGGTCTGGATCTGGATTTCTCCTATGAAATGGTCTTTGCCGAGGCCCTGGGCAATATCCGCGCCAATGGTGTTTCCACCTCCATCGGGGTGCAGACCACCATGTGCACGCCGGCCCTGGCCCAGCATGGCAGCGACGAGTTGAAGCGCGACTATCTGGCGCCCACCATTGCCGGCGAAATGGTCGGCTGTATCGGCGTCAGCGAAATGTCCGCCGGCTCGGACGTGGCCCAGATTAAGACCACGGCGCGCCGGGACGGCGATGATTACGTCATCAACGGTTCGAAAATGTGGATCACCAACGGCGTCCAGGGCGACTGGATCTGTCTGTTGTGCAATACCTCGACCGAGGCCAAACACCGCAACAAATCCCTGATCGTTGTGCCGCTGAAATCAAAAGGCGTCAGCGTTTCGCGCAAACTGGACAAGCTGGGCCTGGTCTGTTCCGACACGGCTGAATTGTTTTTCGACGACGTGCGCGTGCCTGTGCGCAACCGCATCGGCGAAGAGAACATGGGCTTCACCTATCAGATGGAGCAGTTCCAGGAAGAACGCATGTTCGCCGTTGCCCGGGGCTTGCGTGTCCTCGACATGGTGATCGAGGATACGATTGAGTACACCGGCCAGCGCGAGGTGTTCGACATGCCCGTGCGGAACAATCAGGTCGTCTATCACAAGCTGGCGGAACTCCATACCGAGGTGGAGGCCTGCCGCGCCGTGCTGTATCAGGCCGCCGAACGCTATCTGGCGGGCGAGGACGTGACCAAACTCGCCTCCATGGGCAAGTTCATGATCGGCAAGCTGGCCCTGAAAGTCCCAACCGAATGCATGCAGTTCTGGGGCGGCCAGGGCGTGATGAACGAAAACTATGTCTCCCGCGCCTACCGCGACATGCGGGTAACGGCCATCGGCGGCGGGGCCAGTGAAATCATGCTGGAAGTGATCGCCAAATCCATGGGCATCCATCCCGGCAAGAGCACAAAGCACTAGGCAACCCACCATGCAGCTAAGCCACGAACATCACGAGATGCAGCGCACCACGGTGCGGCTGATCGAGGATCATATCCATCCCGATCTCGATGAATGGGAAAAGGATCAGATCTTTCCGGCCCATCATGTGATGAAAAAATTCGCCGAGGCCGGGCTGCTGGGCATTGGCAAATCGGAACAATACGGCGGCCTGGACCTGGATTTCTCGTTCGAGATGCTGTTCGCCGAGACCCTGGGCAATATCCGCTCCTCCGGCATAGGCACCGCCCTGGGCGTGCAGACCACCATGTGTACCCCGGCCCTGCTGGCCCATGGCAGCGAAGCGCTGAAGCAGGAATACCTGGTGCCGACCATCGCCGGTGATCTGGTCGGCTGTATCGGCGTCAGCGAGGGGCATGCGGGCTCCGACGTATCCAAGATCAAGACCACCGCGCGCCGCGATGGCGATGACTATGTCATCAACGGTTCGAAAATGTGGATCACCAACGGCGTGCAGGGCGACTGGATCTGCCTGCTCTGCAACACCTCCACCGAAGGCGGGCCGCACAAGAACAAATCCCTGATCGTGGTGCCCTTGAAGTCCAAGGGCGTCAGCGTTTCGCGCAAGCTGGACAAGCTGGTGCTGCGCTGCTCGGACACCGCCGAATTGTTCTTTGACGATGTCCGCGTGCCGGCCCGCAATCTGATTGGCGAGGAAGGCCAGGGCTTCATCTATCAGATGGGCCAGTTCCAGGAAGAGCGTATGTTCGTCACCGCCCGCGGCCTGCGCGCCATGGAAATGTGTATCGAGGAAACCATCGAATATGCCTCGCAGCGTCAGGTTTTTGGCCAATCGGTGTTGAGCAATCAATCGGTCTATCACAAGCTTTCCGCTATGCAGACGGAAGTCGAGGCCGCCCGCGCCCTGCTATACCGCGCCACGGATGCCTACATGGCGGGCGAGGACGTGACCAAGCTGGCCTCCATGGCGAAATACATGGTGGGTAAGATGTCCATGAGCATCCCCAGCGAATGCCTGCAATTCTGGGGCGGCCAGGGGGTGATGAACGAGAACTGGATTTCCCGCGCCTTTCGCGACATTCGCCAGACCGCCATCGGCGGCGGCGCCAACGAAATCATGCTGGAAGTGGTGGCGAAATCCCTGGGCATCCATCCGGGCCGGAAAAATTCCAATAGAGGGAGCTAGATTATGAGCGATAAAATCATCCGCATCGGCGGTGCCAGCGGCTATTGGGGCGATAGCGGCATGGCCACGCCGCAGTTTCTAAAGGCCGGCGGCATCGACTATATCGTCTATGACTATCTGGCCGAGATCACTATGTCGATCATGGCCCGCGCGCGCGCCAAGGACCCCAACGCCGGCTATGCCCGCGACTTCGTCTCCGTGGTGATGAAACAGAATTTGGCGGAGATCGCCAAACAAGGCGTCAAGATCATCTCCAACGCCGGCGGCGTCAATCCGCGCTCCTGTGGGGAAGCAGTCCGCGCTCTGATTGCGGATCAGGGCCTAGACCTGAAAGTGGCGGTTGTCCTGGGCGATGATCTGATCGGGCAAAAGGATGACCTTTCACCGACCGAGATGTTCTCCGGCGAAAGCTTTCCCGATCCCGCCCGCCTTGCCAGCGTCAACGCATACCTGGGCGCCTTTCCCATTGCCCAGGCCCTGGACGAAGGCGCGGACATCGTCATTACCGGGCGCTCGGTGGATAGCGCCGTAACCCTGGCTGCCTGCATCCATGAATTCGGCTGGAGCGCCGAGGAATGGGACAAGCTTTCGGGCGGCACATTGGCGGGCCACCTGCTGGAGTGCGGTCCCCAGGCCACGGGCGGCAACTTTACCGACTGGCATCTGGTGGTCGATAACATGGATAGCGTCGGCTATCCCATTGGCGAGGTATCGACCGACGGCAGCTTCGATGTGGTCAAGGTTGACGGCACCGGCGGCACCGTTTCCGTGGGCACCGTCTCGGAACAGATGATCTATGAGATCGGCGACCCCCAGGCCTATATCGTGCCCGACGTGGTCTGTGATTTCTCCGCCGTGGAAGTTACCCAGACCGGTGATGACCGAGTGCATGTGGCGGGCGCCAAGGGCTATCCCGCGACCGACAGCTACAAAGTCTCCGCCACCTACGGCGATGGTTGGCGCGGCGGCACGCTGATGACCTTTTATGGCGTCGACGCCGACAAGAAGGCGCGCGGTTTTGCCGAGAATGCCTTCAAGCGGGCGCGTACGGCGCTGCGGGCCTCGAACCTGGGCGACTTTACCGAGACCAGCGTCGAGATCCTGGGCGCGGAAAGCCAGTTCGGCGAACACCGCAAGATCAGCACGGCCAGGGAGGTGGTTCTGAAATTCGCCGCCAAGCATCCCGAACAGGCCGGTATCGGCATTCTGTTGAAGGAAGCGACCGGCATGGGCCTGGCGACGCCGCCGGGGCTGTCGGGCTTTTCCGGGGCCCGGGCCAAGCCTTCGCCGGTGGTGCGGCTGTTTTCCTTCCTGATCCCCAAGGATGAATTGGTCATCCAGATAGATTTTGGCGACCGGGAGCTGAATTTCGAGCGCCCGGTGACCGAGACTTTTGCTGACGGCATGATCCAGCGCCCCGCCTCGCCGGCCGCACCGGCCAATGATGACGAGATGGTGGAAGTCCCCCTTATCGACCTGGCCTGGGGCCGCAGCGGCGACAAGGGCAACAAGGCCAACGTGGGCATCATCGCCCGCCAGGCGGACTATCTGCCCTACATCTGGGCGGCGTTGAGCGAGAACACGGTCTCGGGCCGCTTCTCGCACTTCTTGGAGGGGGACACGGAGCGTTTCCTGATGCCCGGATCGAACGCGATCAATTTTCTGATGGATGACATCCTGGGCGGCGGCGGCGTCGCCTCCCTGCGCAGTGATGCCCAGGGCAAGGGCTATGCCCAGATCCTGCTGACCGAACCGATTTCAATACCGAAAGCCATGGCGGAGAAACTTTAGATGAGCGTTTATGCTTCCAAACTGAGCACCAACACGGACAGCTATGCGGCCAACCGCCAGGAAATGCTGTCTCTGATGGACGACTATCATGCGATCAAGGACCGGGCCCGGGCGCTGTCGGAAAAGCGCCGCGCCCGCTTTGAAGAGCGTGGCCAGTTGACCCCGCGCGAGCGGCGCACGCGGCTGCTGGATCCGGGCATGCCGTTCCTGGAGCTGTACAGCCTGGCCAACTATTGCGTCGATACCGACGACCGGGAAAAATCCATTCCCGGCGCTTCGTCCTTGG
>CAYWYB010000207.1:0-2916 GCA_964462145.1 uncultured Rhodospirillaceae bacterium | reverse complement strand
CTCCGGCGTGCGCTGTCTGGTCTATGTCGATGACAGCGGCATCAACGCCGGCGCCTCGACCCAGAAATCCGGCGAGAAACTGCGCGCCTGCCTGGATGCCGCAATGCTGCACAAACTGCCGTTCGTGCATCTGGTGGAAAGCGCGGGCGCCAACCTGATGCAGTATCAGGTGGAATCCTGGGCCCATGGCGGCGGCATCTTCTATCGCCGTGCCCTGTTGAGTGCGGCAGGCATTCCCACCATCACCGTGCTGCATGGCCCGGCCACTGCAGGTGGTGCCTACATGCCGGGGATGAGCGACTATGTCATCTCCATCAAGGGACGGGGCCGCGCCTCCCTGGGCGGCGCCGCCCTGACGCGGGCTGCAACGGGTGAAATTTCCGACGAGGAAGAGCTCGCTGGCACCGATATGCATGCGACGATTTCGGGCCTGGTGGAATACACCGCCGAGGACGACGCCCACGGCCTGCTGATCGCCCGCAATCTGGTCGCCAAGCTGGATTGGAACAAGGGCTGCCCGGCACCGAAGCCGAAAAAATTCGCCGAGCCTCGTTACAGCGCCGACGAAATCGCCGGTCTGGTGCCCCCCGACTACCGCAAGCCTTACGAGGTGCGGGAACTGGTGGCGCGCTTCGTCGACGATTCCGATTTTGAGGATTTCAAACCCCGCTACGGCGTCTCCACCGTTTGTCTGCAAGCCAGCATCTATGGCAACGCCTGCGGCATCATCGGTAACAACGGGCCCATTGATCCCGCCGGCGCGACCAAGGGCGGGCAATTCTTCCAATTGTGTGATCAGGCCAACATCCCGATCATCTTCCTGAACAACACCACCGGCTACATGGTCGGCAAGGAATATGAGCAAGGCGGCATGGTCAAGCATGGTTCGAAAATGATCCAGGCCGTCTCCAACGTCCGCGTGCCGAAAATCACGCTTTATATCGGCGCCTCGTTTGGGGCCGGCAACTACGGCATGGGCGGCCATGGCTACGAGCCGGAATTTCTGTTCACTTGGCCAAATGCCCTGACCGGCGTGATGGGCGGCGAACAGGCCGCCAACACCATGGACCAGGTGGCCCGCGTCGCCGCCGAGCGCCGCGGCCAGGATGTCGACGAAGCGGCTCTCAAGGCCCAGAAAGAACGCTTGATCGCCCATTTCGACAGTCAGTCGGATGCCTTCTACACCTCCGGCCGTTTGCTGGATCAGGGCATGATCGATCCCCGCGACAGCCGCCGGGTTCTGGGCTTTGCCCTGGAAACCTGCTGGGAGGCCCGCAACCGCGACCTGCACCCCAACGCTTTTGGCGTCGCCCGCCTGTAATTTAGGAGAGAGCAATGACCACATTACCCAAGACGGAAAACATTCTGCTGGAAAATGACAACGGCTGGCTGACCATCTGGTTCAATCGTCCGGACAACCGCAACGCTCTGTCCAAGGAACTGACCACGGAATTGAAAGCGGTGCTGAACGCGGTCCGCGATGACCGCACCATCCGGGGCATCACCTTGCGCGGTAAAGGCGGCGTCTTTTGCGCCGGCGGCGACCTGAAAGGCTTCAAGAACAACTATCAGGGCGGCAGCCAAACCGCCGAGGACATTGCCGCATCCTCGCGCCAGGGCGGCCTGATGTTCGACCTGATCAATGAAATGCCCCAGGTCGTTCTGATTTTGGTCGAGGGCGCGGCCATGGCCGGCGGCTTGGGCATGGTCTGCACCGCCGACATCGTTGCCGTGACCAAGGATGCCAAGTTTGCCATGACCGAAACCGCCATCGGCATCCCACCGGCACAGATCGCGCCTTTCGTGGCCCAGCGCCTGGGCCTGCGTACCGCCCGGCGCCTGATGGTCACCGCATCCCGCTTCGATGGCGAGGAAGCCGGCCGCTTGGGCCTGGCCGACTACGTGGTCGATGATGCCGCCGGTTTGGATCAAATTCAGGCGGACGTGCAAAAATCGGTGATGCGCTGCGCACCAAACGCGAACGCCATCACCAAGGCGATCGTCCTGGCCACCCGTCACCTGGACCGTGACGGCCAGTTGGATTTCGCCGCCAAGGGCTTCGCCGAATGCATGTTGAGTGACGAGGGCCGCGAAGGCGTTGCCTCGTTCCTGGAAAAGCGCAAACCGGCCTGGGCCGAAAACAAGTAGAGAAGACATCGTATCATGAGAAAATTCGACTCTATTCTGGTCGCCAACCGTGGCGAGATCGCGGTGCGCGTGATGCGCAGCGCCCAGGCCCTTGGCTACCGCGCCATCGCGGTCTATTCCGAGGCGGACGCCCAGGCGCCCCATGTGCAAATGGCCGATGACGCGGTCCTGATAGGGCCGGCGCCGGTGGGCGAATCCTATCTGGATATGGACCGTATACTGAAGGCCGTCAAAGATAGCGGCGCCCAGGCGGTGCATCCGGGCTACGGCTTCATGTCGGAGAACGCCGCCTTTGCCGAGGCCTGCGACAAAGCCGGCCTGGTTTTCATTGGCCCCACGGCTGATGCCATCAACCTGATGGGCAACAAGGCCGAGGCCAAACGCCGCATGATCGAGGCCGATGTGCCCTGCGTGCCCGGCTATGAGGGCGAAGACCAATCAGACGCGGCCATGTTGAAGGCCGCCGACGGGATCGGCTTCCCCTTGATGGTCAAGGCGGCGGCGGGCGGCGGTGGCCGCGGCATGCGCCTGGTGGAGAAATCCGAGGACGTTGCCGATGCCCTGAACGCGGCGAGATCGGAGGCCTTGAATGCCTTCGGTTCCGACGAGCTGATTTTGGAAAAGGCCATCATCAAACCACGCCATGTGGAGGTGCAGGTCTTTGCCGATACCCTTGGCAATGTCATCCACCTTGGCGAACGGGACTGCTCGGTGCAGCGCCGCCATCAAAAAGTGGTGGAGGAAGCGCCTTCGCCCGCGGTGGATGAA
>CAYWYB010000206.1:0-9343 GCA_964462145.1 uncultured Rhodospirillaceae bacterium | reverse complement strand
CTCGGGCGGCTCGATCATCAACATCGCGTCCATGACCTCGTATTTCGGCTCGCCACGGGGGCCGGGCTATGGCGCCTCGAAATCAGCCATATTGCAAATGACCATGAGCCTGGGCGCGCGATGGGCCGCCGATGGCGTCCGCGTCAATGCCATCGCGCCGGGCTGGATCTCCACCAAGCTGACGGCGCCGATCCAGGACATGTCGGAAATCGCCGACCCAATCCTGCAGCGCACCCCCATGGGCCGCTGGGGCGAACCCGACGAGATGATCGGCACCGCCCTGTTCCTGGCCTCGTCCGATGCCGCCGGTTTCATCACCGGCGTCACCATCCCCGTCGATGGCGGTTACTGCACCCTGTAGAAGGATTCCCTGTAGAAGGATCATTGTCATGCTTGTCACCGCCAAACCCGAAGATGTGGGCCTGTCCAGCGACCGACTGGACCGCATCGGCCCCTGGATCGACGGCTATGTCGATGCCGGCAAACTGCCCGGCGCCCTGGTGCTGATCGCCCGCCGTGGCCAGGTGGCCTATTGCCTGACCCGGGGCCAGCGGGATCTGGAGGCCGGCCTGGCGGTGGAGGAAGACAGCATCTTCCGCATCTACTCCATGACCAAGCCCATAACCTCCGTCGGCATCATGATGCTGTACGAACAGGGCTTGTTCCAACTGGATGATCCCATCGCCCGCTATCTGCCGGAATTCGCCGAGATGCAGGTCTATGTCTCGGGCCAGGGCGACGACGTGGTGATGGAGCCGGCGCGGCAGCAAATCACCTTTCGCCATCTGCTGACCCATACCGCCGGCCTGACCTATGGCAACAGAGGCGAGACGCCGGTCGAGGCGGCCTATCGCGCCAACGGCGTCAATTTCGCCGACCGCCAGAGCGATCTGGCGGAGACCGCCCGGAAATTGGCGGATCAACCGCTGCTTTGCCAACCGGGTACTGAATGGAATTATTCAACGGCCACGGATCTGCTGGGCCGCCTGATCGAGGTAATTTCCGGCCAGGCCCTGGATGTTTATTTTCAACAGCACATTCTGGAACCTCTGGGCATGGTGGATACTTCGTTCGCCATCGCGCCCGACAAGCAAGACCGCTTCGCCGCCAACTACGGGCATACGGCGGACGACGGCCTGGCCTTGAGCGATAGCCCCCAGGACAGCGACTTTCGCAACGTGACATTGTTTTCAGGCGGCGGCGGTTTGACATCGACGGCACGGGACTATCACCGCTTTACCCAGATGCTGCGCGGCAAGGGCGAATATGAGGGCGTGCGTTTTCTGGGCCGCAAGACGGTTGAATACATGACGGCGAACCATCTGCCCAACAATGGCGATCTAACCTCCATGGGCCAGCCGGTGCATTCGGAAACATCCTATGACGGCATTGGTTTCGGCCTGGGCTTTTCCGTCATGCTGGACCCGGCCAAGGCGCAGGTCATTGGCTCGGCGGGCGAACATGCCTGGGGCGGGGCGGCCAGCACCGCCTTCTGGATCGATCCGGAAGAGGATATGAGCGTGATCTTCCTGACCCAGTTGATGCCCTCGTCAACCTATCCCCTGCGCCGGGAACTGCGGGTTCTGACCTACCAAGCTCTGATCGACTAAAAGCTACCAGCCCGGCGGATGCATGTGGTGCCATTCGGTGGCGCTTTCATAGGCGGCACCGGCCTGCACCAGCAAGGGTTCGCTCAGAGGGTGGCCAACGAATTGCAGCGACAGCGGCAAACCTAGTTCGGACAAACCACACGGCAGCGAAATGGTCGGCAGGCCGGCGTAATCCATGGGCACCGTAAAGCGGGTTTGCCAGGGGTCGCGCTCGGGGATCGGCCCGTACGAAATCTCGGGCGTGACCGGGAAGGCCTCCCGCGCCGTGGAGGGGCAGGCCAGCAGGTCAATATCCCGCATGGTCTGGCGCAGCGCGCCCACGCATGCGGCCCGCAGGTTATTGGCCTCTGCATAGTCGGCGGCGGAAAACGCATTGCCCCGGGCCAGCCATTCGCCAAACCAGGGGCCATATTCTGCGGCCCGGTCGGGATAGGTCGCCCGGTGGGCATCAGCCGCCTCCGCCGTGCATAAAACCGCCCATCCCGCGAGGTATTCCCTTAGTTGTTCCGGCATCGCAACTTCGATAATCTCGGCCCCCAGTCCGGCCATGACCTCCACCGAGGCAGCAATAGCGGCGGCAAAATCAGGCGCCATATCCTCGCTGGCATAACGTTCGTCCCAGCCAATGCGCAAGCCTTTCGCGCCGGCCTCCAGGCCGGCCAGCATATCCGGTACCGGGGCGACCAGAGTAGTGGGATCGTCGGGATCCTGCCCGGAAATCACCTGCATGACGATGCCGGCATCGGCGCTGCTGCGCGTCAGCGGGCCCACGTGATCAAGGGATTGCGCCAGATCCAGCACCCCGTGGCGGCTGACCCGGCCCCAGGTCGGTTTCAGGCCCACGGTGCCGCAAACGGCGGCCGGGTGGCGGATGGAGCCGCCGGTATCGCTGCCCAGGGTGGCAAAGGCCAGGCCCGCCGCCGTCGCCGCGCCCGAACCAGACGACGAGGCACCGGACCAATGGCTCTCTTTCCAGGGGTTTTCCGGCACCTCAAAAGCCGGGTTATAGCCGGCCATGGCACCTTCGGTTAGGTTTAGCTTACCTAGCAGCACCGCGCCGGCCTCGCGAAAGCGGCGCACCACGGTGGCGTCGTATTCAGGCACATGATCCGCCAGCACGGCACAGCCGCCCATGGTGCGGACACCCTTGGTATAACAAAGGTCCTTCACAGCGATGGGAATGCCGTGCAGCGGGCCCAGATAGCGTCCCGCCGCGATCTCCTCCTCCGCCGTCCGGGCCTCGGCCAGGGCGCTATCGGCCATCACCGTGGCATAGGATTTCAGGCGCCCATCATGCGCCTCGATGCGCGCCAGTAGCGCCTCGGTCAATGCGACGGGCGAAAGAGCGCCGGACTTTATTTGGCTGGAGAGTTCCTGGATGGTTTGGTAGTGCAGATCGTCGGTCATCGTCAAACTCCTACTTCTGCCGCTATAGCGGCTATTTTTCGTCCAGCACCCAAACGCCGCGCCAGGGCTCCGCCGGGGGCGTCTCGATCAGCGCGCCACAGCGCTCAATATAAAGCTGCGTGACATTGTCATCGGGGGCGGCAACGGCGCAAGCCTCGAAAGCCCGGCAGGCGGCGGCAAAATCGCCTTCACGGTACAGGGCCAAGGCCTCGGTGAAGGGCTCCACCGTGGCATGTTTTTGCGCCTGGATCGGGCCGGTATCACAATCATAAAGCTCGTAGATGGAGACGGCGCTGGTGCGACCCTTGACAACCACGCGGTCCACCTCCCTAAAACAGTAGGCATCCTGATTTTCCAGCCGCGCCCTGGTAAATTCCGTGAACAGGGTCGAGACGCCATAAAGCTTGGTCAGACTTTCGATACGCGATGCCAGGTTCGCGGTGTCGCCCACCACATTGCTATCCAGCCGTTTACCGCCGCCGATCGCGCCCAGCATCAACGGCCCGCTGGAAATACCCATGCCAAAGCGGATCGCCAGTTCGCCACTGCCGCTGCGCCGGGCGTTAAGCTCCCGCGAATGGGCGATCATACCCATGGCGCAGTTCAGCGCGGCATCGGCGCCGCCGGGAAACAGCGCCATTACCGCATCGCCCATATATTGATTGATGAAGCCTTTTTCCTGCTCCACCACCGGCTCCACCGCGACCAGGAATTCGTTCAGCGAGGCGAATGTCCCCGCCGGGCCCAGGGCCTCTGACAGCGCGGTGAAATCACGAATATCGGCAAACAACACGCTGCTTTCGATGGAAACATGATCGCCGGCATCAATATCCTCGATCGAGGCACGGTCGAGCAGGTCGAGGAACTGGAACGGGACGAAGCGGCTGTAGGACTCCGTCAGATTGACCAGGCGGTTGTTCTGCTGGCGAATTTCATCGTTCAGTTCCCGGTTGGTCCAAAGGGAACCGGCCTGCTGCACCATCACCGTGAAGGCGGAACAATGATCGTCGGCGATATCATCAAAGACACCCACGCCGTCCTTGGTGATGCCGCCCAGAATGATACCGGCCAGCTTGCCGTGTTTGTCATGAAAGGGGCAGACAATGGCTTTCGCCAGGTCCAGTTCGACCCAGGCCATGAGCAGGAAGTCATCCTCGCCAACGATCCGGCTTTCATCTGAATCGAGCCATTTTGGTGAAAACGGCAAATCAGCCGGCGGTTCGGGAAAACCGAATTCACCGCTGACCGTCAGGAGCTTCTCGCTCTCGGTCGCCTGCAGGAACAGGGCAACTTCATATTCGAAGGCCTCGATTACGGATTCCAAGGTCAGGGAGAAAAAAGCGTTCGGATCATCCGTTTCGAATGCCTTGGCGATATAGGCCTGGATCGCCTTGAAACGCATCAACTCGCCATCCACCTGACCCTTGGCGTGGATCAGATCCTGCTGCATGACCTGACTACGGCCCGATTCCGCCTCCAACCGGGCACACAAGGCCTCTAACTCTTCGTAGGTACGCTTTGCCGCCGGTACGGACATTTGTCTAAATCAGGCCTCGCGCCGAACAATGGGAAACAGCGACGTGGTATAGGCATGGAAATGATTCTTGCCGGCAAAACGGCAGTATTCACCGAACCCATAGACGCCCAGCCACGGTATGAAGTCCTCGCCGCAGATAGGATATTGCATCTTGGCGATGATCTCGTCCTTCAGAACCTGGTTGAAGGTGTGCCGCCCCCGGGCCATGCAGTCAGCGTGGAAGACCGCGACCGGCTGACGGCCGTCCAGGTCGTTCTGCATTCGCTGCATCAGGCTCTCGACACCGTCGAAAATATATTGCTCGTCCCGCTGCATCAGTTGCAGTTTGGTCCCCTCCGGTATCGCCGCCGTCAGATAGAATGATTGCTTGTCATCGGAGACTTTGATCGGCACGCGCAGAATTTGCGGGTTGTCGTAGACCGCCTGTTCGTCCGCGGTCAGGGCATCGCCCAGTCCGGCGATCGCCATGACATCGGGCACCTCGGTACTTTCGGGCGGCAGACCGAACCGTGCCAGCAGCGCATGCCAGGCCGGCTTGCCGTCCAGTTCAATAATTTCGTTTTCATTCGATTTCGTGACTTCGAAAATCGCGCCTTCAATGGGTATGGAACCATGATGGACGCCCGACAGCACCTCCAGGCCCGGATCGGAAAAGCCAACCAGGATCAGGCCTTCTTCGAGCACATCCTGGTTATGAAACTGGAAAGTCCCCTTGGCCTTGCCATTGTCGGCGGCGGTGGCGCCAAAGATCGGGATATCCGCGCCAAGCACCGATTCTATTTCGGCAATCACCTGATCACCGGCCAGATCCAGGCCGGCGGACAGGGCGAAGACCATGTTGATGTTCGGATCCTCGGCCTTTAACTCGGCCGCTACCTGTTTGCCCAGTTCAGCGGAATTGCCGCCATTCAGGCCGTCAACGGCGGCAACGGTGAATTCGTTGCCGGTGATGGCCATGACCGCCATGGCACGCATGGCCTCGCTGACGCTGCCGTGGCCGATGACGCCGCTGCCGGTACAACCGACGATCTCGGCCTCCGGACAGGCTTCCTTCGCGCCGGCGGCCATCTGATCAAAATTGTGTCCCACGGTGGAATGGATGACCAGTAATCTGCAGTCTGCCCTGTCGCGATCGCCAAAGGCGTGATCGATACATTCCAGGATTGCGGTCTTCGAATTTACGGCGCTAGAGCTGCCGGAATGAAATTCAAGCATGGTGTAATCCCCCAACAAATTGCTTCGTCGTTGAAATCTATTCAAACGCCTAACGCTGGGAATGACTGATATTGGTTCCCCGGCGCAATGGTAAGCGGCGAAGGCCCTATTATGCAAACTTTATGCTAACGCCATGCTGGCGCTATTCGACGATTTAGTCCGGCAAAAATGGCCCGCCAAAGGCCGGTTCGCCAAAGGGCGTGGGCGGCAACTGCCAGGTGCCCGTGGCCGGCGGGCGGACTTCCGGGTCCACATGCACATCAAGCAGCGCCGGTTTGCCCGAGGCGATGGCGGCTTCCAGGGCGCCCTTGAAATCATCTGGCTCGGTGATCGTGACGCCATGCACGCCGCAGGAACGTGCCATCGCGGCGAAATCTGGATTGTAGGGCTGCTGGTTGTCGCCGCTGTAGAAGCCGGTGCCGATTTCCCGGCCCCCGAACATACCGTATTGGATATCGCGGATCGCGCCCCAGGCGAAATTGTTCCAGACCACCCAGATACAGGGAATGTTGTATTCCACCGCCGTGCACAAAACATGCGGCGTCATGGTGAAGCCGCCGTCGCCGCAGATGGCAACACAGGGCCGGTCCGGGGCCGCCAGTTTTGCCCCCAGGATGCCCGAAACGCCGAAACCCATGCCCGAGAAGCCCCAGGCGTTGAGCATGGTCTGCGGCATGGGCGCGTCCCAAAACTGCATGAACCAGTTGTGATGGACACCGGAATCCAGCGAGATGATACCGTCGTCGGGCAACACCGCGCGGATATCGGCGACAATCTGCTCCGGCCGCAGGGGCGAGGTGCGAAGTTCGAAATTCGGCGCCGTAAAGCGCTGCCATTCATCGCGCCAGCCTTCGATCTCGGCCAGCCAGGCCTTGCGTTCCGGCCTTGCCAGATCCGCCGCCGCGCCCAGCATCTGGCGCAGGAAACTGCCGGCATCCGAGGTAATGCCCAGGTCGGGCACATAGTTGCGGCCGATTTCATCAACGTCGATATCGACATGGATCAACTTCGTGGCCGGGAAATTCCAGGAATAGCCGGGAATCCACGAGGACGAGGAACGGTCATCAAATCGGGCGCCAACAGCGATTACCAGATCCGCATGGCGGCCGGCCTGATTGGCCGGAAAAGTGCCGTTGCGGCCGATAAAGCCCAGCGACAACGGATGCGACATGGGGATACAGCCCATGCCGTTGGGCGAGGAAATCACGGGGATATTCAGACGCTCGGCCAGCTCCACCAGTTCGGGCGCCGCCTCGGCCAGGGTGACGCCATGGCCAATGAACAGCGCCGGGCGTTCGGCGGCGGCCAGCATGGCCAGGGCCCGTTCGATATCCGCCGGATCGGTGCCGGGCCGCTTTCGTGTCTTGGCGCGCGCGGTTGCTTCCAACTGCACATCCGCCTCCTCCTGAAAAACGTTGAAGGGTACATCCACCTGCACCGGGCCGGGCCGCCCGGTGACGGAAAGTTCCAGCGCCTGGCGTAGGGTCAGGGGCAGCATGTCGACACGGGTCGGCTGATAGCTGCGCTTGACTACCGGCTTCAGAACCGAGGGAAAGTCGGCGGCGAAATGTCGGTTAACCTCCTGGAAGGGCCCGCGGTTAAACTGCTGCGTCGGGATATTCGCGGTAATGGCCAGGATGGCGGAGCTGTCGGCCAGGGCATTGGCGATGGGCATGACGATATTGGCCGAGCCAGGCCCGCACGAGGTCAGGGTGGCGACGGGTTCATGCTTGATCCGGAAATAGGCATCCGCCATGTGGGCCGCCACCTGTTCGTGGCGGGGCGAGATCAGCTTGATATCGTCGCGCACGTCGTACAGAGCGTCCAGCAAGCCGACGTTGCCATGGCCGCATATGCCAAAGACATAAGGGATTTCCTCCTGCACCAAAAACTGTGCAATCAGCTCTCCACCCTTCATAATCCTACTCCGTCAAAAAAATTGGCTCTGTCATCCATCCTGGGAATCGAAGCCTGCAAAGCAAGAGTGTACAGCAATGAGCGTAAATCAGTCTTCGGGAATTCTGGCGATCTGGCACGATATGGTGCCCGATCAGGTCAAGGCGGTCTGCGCCAAACATTTTGACGGGGCCAGGTTGCAGGACGACGGTATCACCGGCGCCGCGGCCCAGACGGGCCTTTATCAACTTATCTTCACCATGGGTGGTTAAACGATGCGAACAGACGAGATCCTGCGGGATATATGCGGTCAAATTAATCTGCCCTTGGAAGGCCTGAGTGATTTGACGCTGACGGGCCAGGAGCCAATTGTGCCGTCGTCGTTCAGGGTCGGCACGGCGGCCCAGGCGGCGATTTCCGCCTCCGCCCTGGCGGCGGCGGAGGTCTGGCGGCAACGCGGTGGTGAGCGCCAGGCCATTAGCGTGGATATGCGCCATGCCCTGATTGAGTTTCATAGCGAGCATTTTTTAAAGATCGACGGCGGACCGTCGCCCGCGTTGTGGGACAAGATTGCCGGCACCTATCAAACCGGCGATGGCCGTTGGGTCCGCCTGCATACGAATTTTCCCCATCACCGGGACGGCGTGTTGGAGCTGCTAGACTGCGCCAATGACCGCAAGGCGGTTGCCGCCGCCCTTGCTCAATGGCGGGGCCAGGATTTCGAGGACGCCGCCGCCGAAAAAGGTCTGGTCGCCACCATGATGCGAAGCGGGGAGGAATGGCAGGCCCACCCCCAGGCCCAGGCACTGGATCAACAGCCGCTGATCGCGGTGGAGCGGATTGGCGATGCGCCGGCAAGGCCCTTGCCGGCGGGGGCGCGGCCCTTGGATGGCGTCCGGGTGCTGGATCTGACCCAGATCATCGCCGGCCCCGTGTGTGGGCGGACCCTGGCCGCCCACGGCGCCGATGTCATGCGGGTGACCGCACCGCATTTGCCCTCCGTCGCCGCCCTGGTCACCGACGCCGGGCGCGGCAAATTGTCGACCCATATCGATCTGCGGGAAGAACCAGGCCGGGAAAGCCTGCGGCAGCTGATTGCCGAGGCGGATATCCTGGTCCAGGGTTATCGCCCCGGCGGGCTGGAGCGCTGGGGCTTTGGTCCTAATGAAGTGGCGAAAATCCGTCCCGGCATCATCTACGTTTCCTTGTCCGCCTACGGCCATATGGGGCCGTGGTCCCTTCGCCGGGGTTTCGATTCCCTGGTGCAGACGGCCAGCGGCATCAACTTCGCCGAGGCTGAGGCCGCCGGCGTGGACGGCCCCAAGCCGTTGCCCTGCCAGGCATTGGATCACGCCTCGGGCTATTTCATGGCCGCCGCCGCCATGGCCACGCTGGCCCGGCGGATGGATGAGGGCGGCAGCTGGCATATCCGCGTCGCCCTGGCCAGAACGGGGCGCTGGCTGCAAAGCCTTGGGCGGGTCGAGGACGGTTTCGACGGGGGCAATGTATACGAAGACAACGTCGACGAATTCCTGGAAGACAGCCCATCAGGTTACGGCATGCTGACGGCGGTGCGCCATGCGGCGCAACTGTCCGAGACACCGGCCCATTGGGCCCGGCCGTCCATGCCCCTGGGCAGTCATCCGCCGGCCTGGCCTGATTGACAACTGCGCTTAGC
>CAYWYB010000205.1:0-9386 GCA_964462145.1 uncultured Rhodospirillaceae bacterium | reverse complement strand
ATCGCCTTCGCCTTTGGCCTGGTGGGGCCGGAGATGCGGGTCGATACCCGCTGGTTCATGCTGTTGCTCTATATCGCGCCGACATCCATTGGCTTTTGGATGATCCGCGATCTGAAGTCGTCGCATATCTTTATCGGTATTCTGCTGAATGTCTTCGGCACCGCGATCATGCAACTGGCCAATTCCTGGGCCGGTTTCATGATGAGCCCCACCGGCGTTGACGGCGACGGCGTCTTCGTCGGCACGGTCTGGAACGCTTTCGAGAATATCCTGGCCACGCCCATCGCCGTGCACCGCATGTTGGGCAACCTGGCCTTTGGTGGACTGGTCGCCGGCGCCTATGCCGCCGTCAAATTCATCGGCGCCAAGACGGCCGAGGAAAAGGCTCATTACGACTGGATGGGCTATATCTCCAATTTCGTCGCAATCGCGGCCCTGATCCCGCTGCCCTTCGCCGGTTACTATCTTGGCCGCGAGGTCTATTCGACCTCCGCTGTCATGGGCAACAACATGATGGGTGGCGACTTCTCCTGGACATTCATCATCCAGGCCATGCTGGTGGGTTCCCTGTTCGTGATCTCCAACTACTATCTTTGGAGCGGCATGACCCGTATTCCCGGCGCCCAGCGCTATTACAAGTTCATCAAGTTCATCCTGCTGGCGCTGATCCTGTCCTTTGCCATCTGGCTGACGCCCCATAACCTGCCGCTGACCAGTCAGGAGGTGGGCGACATGGCCGGCAGCCAGTATCACCCGGTACTGAAGTTCCTCGGGCTGATGCCGGCCAAGAACGCGGTGGTCAACCTGATCATCCTGGCCACCTTCTTCAGCTTCCTGCTGTACCGCCGGGGCAACATGGCGGATGCCGTCTCGATCCGATCACAAAGCAAGGGGGCGCACGCCACCATCGTGATCATCGGCGCCATCGCCATCGGCATCGTGGCCCAGTACGCCATCACCATGCTGCAGATGGACCCGGCGGAATTGGACCTGCCGGCGGACCGGGCGGAGTATATTCAGAACATCGGCTACCTGTTGGTATTTGAATGCGTGGTCGGTGTCATCGCGATCATTCTGGCGTTGATGGACAAGGGCAAATGGGGCCAGGGCCTGTATCTCGCGACCACCGCCTTCAACGTCACCATCTTCCTCGGCGTCTACGGTTTCGTGGTGATGGAAAAGGCCTCGCCGGTGTTGCGCAACGTCGCCGTGGCGCAGTTCCTGCAACTGATCAGCTGTCTGATCCTCGTCACGGTGATTGATGCCTTCCTGTTCAAGCGGGCCAAGTCCATGGGCGAATTGCAATGGGGCAAAATGACCGTGCGGTCGCAATATGCGCTGTTGCTGCTGACCTTCGTGATCACCATGAACATGGGACTGATGGGCTTCATCCGCTCCGGCCTGCGCGGCGATTGGCACATCTTTGGCGTCATGCGGGATACATCCGAATGGGCCTATACGCCTTCCAATTTCGTGATGACGCAACAGGTGGGCGGCGCGGTGCTGCTGTTCATGATCGGCTGCGCGTTTATGTTCTGGTTGGGGGGTATCGCCTCCAAGAAGGAGGATTAGGCCGTGAACGTCGTTATTACACGGGTTTTCCCCTTCCTGCTGATCGTCCTGGGTGTCTACCTTTGGATCGGCTATTCCATTACCGAGCTGACCGGCGGCGGCAAGAAAACCTCCGCCGCGGTGGAAATCAGCCCCGAGGGCGGCGAGGCCATCTATTGGGGCAAGGGCCGCTGCTTTACCTGCCATAGCGTGGGCGGACAGGGCAGCGCCGTGCGCGGCCCGAACCATGGCCAATTCGGCGAGAAGTTCCCCCTGGCCATGGGCGCCCGCGCGGCCGAGCGGGCCAAGGAACGGAGCGAAAAGGAAGGCGAGGATTTCACCGCCGTGGACTATATGGTGGAGAGCCTGGCCAGCCCCGGCGCCTATGTGGTTGAAGGCTATAAGAACGAGATGGCCGTGGTCTATGCCCCGCCGATCTCGCTCAGCCTGAAGGAAATCAAGGCGGTGGTTGCCTATCTGATGTCCCTGGGCGGCGATCTTGACATGGAAGCCATTGACGCCACCCCGAGCGAGGTCACGGCGGCGTTCTATTCCAAGATCTCTGCGGCGGCGGAAGCCGGTGGCGGTGATCCCGGCGCTGGCGCGATTGTTTTCGAAGATAACTGTTCCGAATGCCACACCTTGCAGGAAGAGGGCGGCGAGATCGGCCCGGTGCTCGACGGCATTTCCGCCAAGGGCCTGAAGTATATCGAGGAGGCTATCCTGCAACCGGCGAAGTCCGTGACCAAGGGCTTCGAGACCCATGTCGCCGTCGACAATGAGGGCCGCCAGAGCATCGGCCTGAAGACCCGAGACGAGGGCGGTGAAATCGATATCACCAAGGCCAATGGCGATGTGATCACCATTGCCAAGAGCGATCTCAAGGAAATCAAGATCGACGATACCAAGAGCATCATGCCGGATGATCTGTCCGAAGCCATGACGGTCAAGGACTATCAGGACATCTTGTCCTTCCTGATGTTGCAAAAGCCGGCGGCTGCCGAGTAGGGGGATGCGATGAACACGACACCGAAAAAGCCCTTCATTGGCAGCTTCCTGACGGTCATTCTGACCCTGCTGATCATCTATGCCTTGATCAAATGGGGCATTCCGGCGGCATCGCGGGAGATCACTTCGCTGCCCTTCCCACTACCGGTTCCCGGCACCTTGATGTTCTTCTACATGGTGCTGACGGTTATCGCGCTGTTCCTTTATGTGACCTTTTCCGAGGAGGGCTTGGAGGACTTCCTACGCCCCGTGAAGAAATTGTTGCGCGGCGGCTATAGTAAAGTTCTGCGCGCGGTGGTTCTGACGGCCATTCCGGCGGTGATCGGCTGGCAGGTCTATGAAATCGTCGTGCCCAAGGTGGAAGTGCCGTCGTCCCTGCGTATTCAGCATCCGTCATCGAACTTCCCGAAAAGCTTCGAGGCCAAGAAGAACCCGTTCTCGGATCCGACCGAGGCCGAGGTGGATGCCTTCATCGAGCAGGCCAAGGCCAATGAGGTCGCCTTCATCCCGCAGGTGCAGGACGATATCGATCACTGGTCCGACGAGGTCGAACCCGATCATGTACTGGAATTCTTCCCCGAAGGCGCCATGAGTAAACTGCTGGCCCAGGTGCAGGATGGCAACGTCGACAAAGCGACGGCAAAGGCCGCGCTGTTGGAGAAGACCCTGTTCGAGGGCCGCGCGCTCTATGCCATGAACTGCCGGGCCTGCCACGGTGACAGCGTCGCCGGCGACGGTCCCATGGCGGATGGCTTCAAGCTTCGCCCCATCGACTTTACCGACAATGGCACCATCGAAACCATTGTCGAAGGCTACACCTTCTGGCGGGTCACCAACGGTGGTCCCGGCCTGCCGACGGAAGCGACGCCGTGGGATTCAGCCATGCCGGAATGGAAACTCAGCCTGACCGAGGAACAACGCTGGCGGATCATCCTAGCCGAGTACGACCTGGCTCAGAAGACCCCGCGCATACCGGAGAGCCACTAATGCGGAGCATCTTTAAATATCAAGCTGCCGCCATCGCAGCCGTCGCCGCTCTCGCTTTTGTTGGCTTGTCGGCACCGGTCCAGGCCGCATTCACGCCGTCCAAGCCCATGCCCGAGGCAACCGACGCCTTGTTGGAACAGGGCAAGAGCATCTATTTCCAACGCTGTAGTTTCTGCCATGGCCTGTTGGGCGATGGCGAGGGACCGGCGGCCAAATATCTCGATCCCCGGCCGCGCGACTTTACCTTGGGCACCTTCAAGTTCCGCACCACGCAAAGCGGCGAACTGCCCACCAACGAAGATCTGTTCCGTACCGTCAGCCGTGGCTTGCAGGGCACCGCCATGCAGTCCTTTGACAGCGATCTGTTCAAAAACGGCTTGAGCGAGGACGAACGCTGGGCGGTGATTGGTTACATCAAGACCTTCGCGCAGGAATTCGACGATCCCGAGTTGGACCCGGTCAAGACCGGCAAGGTCATTCCGCTGCCCGCCAACCAGCCGCCCTATAGCCCCGAACTTGTGGCCAAGGGCAAGGCGGTGTTCGAAAAGGCCAAATGCTGGAGCTGTCACGGCAAACTGGGCCGGGGCGACGGCAACAAGGAATTCCGCAAGGATGACTGGGGCTTCCCCATCCGGATCCGCAACGTAACGCATCCCTGGAAGATCAAGGCGGGCGGCGAGGTCAAGGACATCTATATGCGCTTTACCTCCGGTATCATGGGGACGCCGATGCCGTCCTTCGTGAAATCCCTGAACGAGGAAGACCGCTGGAATCTGGCCAACTATATCAAGTCGCTGCAGCACGAGTTGACGGGTCATCAGACCCTGCGCGCCAAACCGGTTGAGGGCGAGTTGCCTGAAGATCCCGCCGACGGTGCCTGGAATGGCGCCGCGCCCATGGACATGCGCCTGGCTGGGCAGGTCGTTGCCGCGCCGCGCTGGCAAAACCCCAGTGTCGAGATGGTGACGGTGCAGGCGCTGTTCAACGACAAGGACATCGCCTTTCGCATCACCTGGGACGATCCCTTCATGGACGTCAAGCACGATGCTGAACAGGAATTCGATACTGCCGAGCTGTCCAAGGTCGGGGCCTATAATTCCTACGTTGAAGCCAACGACATGATCCCACGGGCGCTCGAGACCTTCCGTGATTCAATCGCCTTGCAGTTTCCGGTAAAGGCGCCCCAGGGCACCAAGAAACCGCATTTCTATCGCGGCAGCTCGTCGGATCAGGTGCATATGTGGGTCTGGAAGGCGGATCAGCATGCCGCCGGCAAGCAGGGAACCGAAGAAGGTAACGCGCGCGGCTGGAAACAGGCCATCAAGCCGCAGGCGGCCGACGGTCAGCAGATCATGGGCAAGGCAACCTGGGATCAGGGCCGTTGGACCGTGGTGATGAAGCGGCCCTTGAAGACCGGTGACAAGAACGATGTGCAGTTCGACCGTGGCATCTTCATCCCCATGTCCGTCAATGCCTGGGATGGTTCCAACGGCGAGCACGGCCTGATCATGAGCCTGAGTTCCTGGCATTACGTCTTCCTGGAAGCGCCCACGCCCATGACGGTCTATGTCTATGCGGTTCTGGCCTTTCTGGTCGCGGCCGCGCTGGGTATCTGGCTGATGCGGAAAGCAGAGAAAGAAGGGGACCCGGCGGAACAGGGCGTCTAACCTCGTTCGCCGGTGAATTTGAGGAGAAAACTTATGAGATACATATCGACGGCATTGGTAGGCGTAGCCTTCGTGGCGGCGACGGTTCTGGCCGGTTCGGCCAGCGCGGCCACAGGCAAGGAAGTCTTCGAGGCCAAGGGGTGTGGCGGCTGCCACTACACCGATGGCCCGGCCAAGGAAAAAACCATCGACGATCAGCTGGCCAAGAAAGGACCGGAGCTGTTCTATGCCGGTTCTAAGTTCCAAAAGGACTGGTTGGGTCAATGGCTGGCCGATCCGAAGCCGATCCGGCCCATGAAATTTAATGACCTGATGGTGGAAAATCCAGGCGATCACCCGAAATTGTCGGGCGGTGATGTCGCGGCGGTGACGGATTTCCTGATGAGCCTGACCTCGAAAGAGGTTACGTCAGGCAAGGTGAAGCCGAAGAAGAACCCAAAGGGGCGGCAAATTTTCACCAAGAAGATGCCGTGCAGCGGCTGCCATCAATATGCTGGGCGCAAGAACAAAATCTCCGGCGGGCGCAGCGGCCCATCCCTGGTTGAGGCCGGCGTGCGCCTGAATCCAGACTGGATCCTCGCCTACATGAAAAATCCCAAAGTCTTCAAACCGGTGAAGATGATGCCGGTATTCACCGGCCTGTTGAGCGACAAGGACATGATGAATGTCTCCCGCTATGTCGCCAATTTCAAGCCAAAGAAAAAGCGGAAAAAGCGTAAATAGGGGAGGACCTGATCATGAAAAAACTGATGATAATTGCCGCTTCGCTGACCGTGGCCTCCCTGTTGGCAATGGCGCCCGCCAGCGCTTCGGAGGCCGAGAAGGTCTACAAGTTCTATTGCGCCCAGTGCCATGGGCTGACGGGCAAGGGCGATGGGCCCAATGTGACCAAGGATTTCCCGGTCAGCCCGCGCAACTTCACCAATGCCAAGGAAATGAACAAGCTTTCCGATGCGGACATGAAAAACGTCATCCTGGATGGCGGTCCATCGGCTTCCAAGTCACCGATGATGCCGCCATGGAGTAAGACCCTGACGGCGGAGCAGGTTGACGGGTTGGTCAAGCATCTGCGTGTCCTTTGTCAGTGCAAGGGCAAGCAGGGCTGAACCGCCGGGAAGGGCAGGCGCTAAAAGACGTAGAAATAAAGGATCAAGGCAATGACCACGACGTTGACGGCCATTCCGATAAAGATCACTACGTCCGCGATGCGTTTTCTGGGATGTAACATGTCCGCAACCTAACCGAGGCGGGGTGCCGGGTTCATTGATACGGATCAAGATTCTTTTGCTTTCCCTGAGCTTGATGGGCGCTGGAACCATGACCGAAACGATTGACCGGGAAGAACAGCTCCGCCGGCAGCCAAATTCCGGTGCCGGTTGCCGGCCAAGATGAGATCGCTGAAAAGAGGAGAACAGAAAAGATGAAAGGCTACTTTTTGCCCTTCGTTGCCGCGCTGGTGGTCTTCCTGGCGGGCTTCCTTTTACTCGATACGGCGGTCATGGCCATGCAGGGCCTGAGCCTGATATTTCAGCAATGATGGATGAGGGATTGAGAGTAAAATGACAGGACCTCGTGCATTTCGCAAAGGACCGGCCCTGGCGTTGTTCGGGCTGATCTTTGCCTTGCTGGCGCTCACCTTTACCGGTTTTGATCAACTTGGCCCGCTCGCTTCGGAACAGGGTGCGGCCGGGCAGGAGGTCGCCGCCGATGCCGCCGCTAGCCCTTATGCGCCGGCGCCGAAACTCAGCGCAACCGATTATCCGACCATCGCCGGTGTGAATTCCAGGGTCGCGGTCTGGATTTTTGCCCAACTGCATTTGTGGTTCGCGGCCTTCGTCCTGGCGGTGCCGATCTTCGTCTTCATTATCGAGATTATCGGCATGCGTACGCGGGACAAGCGCTATGACGATATGGCCTATGAATTCATCAAGGTCTCCATCACCGCTTACTCGCTGACGGCGATTTTGGGCGGCGGCCTGCTGTTCTCGCTGATCCTGTTTTATCCGCATCTGTTCGGCTATCTCTCGACCGTCTTCTCCGAGAGCATGTTCTACTATGCCTTGCTGTTCTTCGCCGAAAGCGCCGTGCTGTATATCTATTATTACGGCTGGCATTGGCTGCAGGGTGGTATCAGGAAATGGATCCATCTGGGCCTGGGCCTGTCGCTCAACGTCGTGGGGACGGGCCTGATGTTGCTGGCCAACAGCTGGTTGACCTTCATGATGAGCCCCGCCGGTGTCGATGCCGCTGGTGTCTTCAGTGGCGATACCTGGGCGGCGATGAACAATTTCCTTTGGCATCCCATCAACATTCACCGTTTTGTCGCCAACATCGCCTATGGCGGTTCCATCGTCGGCGCCTATGCGGCTTTCAAGTTCCTGACCTCCACGACCCGGGAGGAGCGGGCCCATTACGACTGGATGGGTTACAACGCCAACTTTATCGCCATCTGCGCCCTGCTGCCGCTGCCCTTTGCCGGCTACTACCTGGCCGCCGAGATCTATCTCTACAGCCAGCAAATGGGCATCACCCTGATGGGCGGAATATTTGCCTGGCTGTTCATTATTCAGGCCGTGTTGATCGGTACGCTGTTTCTGTCCGCCAACTATTACCTGTGGTGCGGCATGGGCCGCAGCGACGGGGCCAAGCGCTATACCAAGTACATCAAGTATATCGCCATCGTCCTGGTCGGCGCCTTTCTGGTCTGGTTCACGCCCCATACCCTTGTCCTGACCAACGAGGAATTAAAGGCGCTTGGCGGGCCGCATCACAAGATCCTCGGGCCCCTGGGCATCATGCCGGCGAAGAATACGGCGGTGAACGTGATGATCATCTTCACCGCCCTTAGCTTCATGTTCTACCGCCGCGCCAACAAGGTGGCCACGGTGTCCTGGGTCAACGCCGGCAACGCCATTCAGGTGGCGCTGTTTACCGCCGGTATCGCCAACATCATGTTCCTTGGTATCTATCACGGCTATTTCACCAACACCGTATACAAGGTCGCGGCTTCGATCCCGCAGGTCCTGACCACACTGGTGGTGATTGTCGGTTCCATCACCCTGGATTCCTTCATCTACAAGAATTCCAAGGAAGTCGCCCCCCTGCACTGGGGACGAATACCAGGGCGGGCAATGTATGCCCTGTTCCTGCTAGCCGTTGCCTTTACCTGGCTGATGGGGCTGATGGGCTATATCCGCTCCGGTATCCGCCAGCATTGGCACGTGCTTGATATCATGCGGGACGCCTCGGTGGATGCTTTCACGCCAACCCTGGGTTTTGCCGCCAACGTGGTTTCCGTCGCAGCCATCATATTCATGGCCATGGTGATCTTCGTCTTCTGGATCGCCCAGGTCAGTTCCAACAAGACGCTGCCCAGCGGCTATTGGAAGGAGTAGGGCGATGAAACAGTTTCTCACCGTCGTCGCCTTCATCCTGCTGACCATCGCCTTTTTCTCGGGCTATTCCAACTTTGGCATTCCGCAGATCGAACCCGCACCGCCGCCAAAGGAGGAAAAGCTGGATCTTGGCTCCATGACCATGGATCAGTTCATCGCCCTGGGCGATCGGATTTTCCAAGGCAAGGGCACCTGTACCCTGTGCCACAACTCCCTGGGCCGGGCGCCCATGCTGGGCACCATCGCCGAGGTCTTCTCCGAGCGCCTGAAGGATGAGCGCTACAAGGGCGGGGCCGAGGATCTGGAAGCTTATCTGGTCGAATCCCTGGTCGAGCCGTCCGCGTTCGTGGTCGCGGGCTTTGGCAAGAAAGGCACCAATGATACCGAAAGCCCCATGCCGAACGTGGCGGCGGGCAGTATCGGTCTGTCGGAGGCGGAAGTCGCGGCCGTGGTCGCCTATCTGCAGGATCAAGCGGGCGCAGAGGTCACGGTTGAAATCCCCACCGATGTTGGTGACGCGGAAGAAGAGGACGAGGAAGAGGCGCGCGAGGCCCTGGACGATCCCAAGGCAATCATGGCCCAGTTCACCTGCGATGCCTGCCACATGATCAACGGCGAGGGAGGCGAGGTTGGACCGGATCTGTCCAAGGTCGGTGCCGCCTATGACCGGGAATATCTGCGCCGCGCCCTGCTTGACCCGAATGCGGATCTGGCCAAGGGCTTTGAAGCGGACATGATGCCGGAAGACCTGGGCGAGCAGATGTTTGTCAGCGAGTTG
>CAYWYB010000204.1:0-9467 GCA_964462145.1 uncultured Rhodospirillaceae bacterium | reverse complement strand
CCATTGATGGGTGGCCGGGAAGGGGGAGCCGGCGGCGCGGACATTATTCAGGGAGTGCGTCGCCATGACGGATATTGATACCGGCCTGAACGTCTGGCAGATGACCTCCAATCATAACCGGATGATCGAGCTTCAGGCCGACACCTCGCCGGCCCGTGATGGGCCGGTGGAGGTGGCTTTTTACGGCAGCTCGGCCTTTCGCATTACCTCGCCCAAGGGTGTCAGCGTGATGATCGATCCCTGGCGCAATCATCCTTCGCGCACGTGGGATTGGTATTTTCGTGATTTCCCCATTACCGCCGTCGATATCGGCGTTTCGACCCATGCCCATTTCGATCATGACGCCCTGCACCGCCTGGATGCCCATGTATTACTCGACCGCCTGATCGGCATGTATTCGTTCGGCGATATGACCATCTATGGCCTGGCGGACAAGCATGCCACTGATTCAAGCTGCGCCATCTATGACTTCAAGAAAGTGCACAAGCATTTCAACGGCACCGATATCGAGCCGCCGAACAATCCCCGCTCATGGGATCATTGTCTGATCGTGGTGGAGACGGGCGGCATGCGTATCGTCCATTGGGGCGATAACCGCCATAACCCGCCCGACGACATCTGGAAGGCCCTGGGCCATATCGATATAGCGCTGCTGCCCGTGGATGCCTCGCAGCATGTCATGGGGCATGTCCATGTGCAGTCGATTGTTGATCGTTTGCAGCCCCGTGTCGTGGTACCCAGCCACTATTACATCTGGGACGTGGTGCAGCGGCAAAGTACCCTGCAGACAACGGAAGCCTGGGTGGCCGAGCGCGAGGAACTGGTGGAGCGGATTGCAGGTCCAAAGCGGATCTACAATATCGGAGACATGGATAAAATGGAGGGGGCCATACATTACTTTGGTGATCATGTGGCCTTTGACAAGGCGGCCTGGATGGAAGGCAAGTAATATGGATGCCTCGATCATCCTGATCAGCGTCTTCGGCATTTTCATCCCGGCCCTGATGCTGCCGGGGCCGGATTTCGTGGCCGTTGTCCGCTCTTCCATGACCCGGGGGACCAGGGCCGGTCTGTGGACGACGCTGGGCGTCTCCCTTTGCCTTGGGCTCTATGCCACGGCGTCGTTGTTGGGGCTGTCGGCGATCCTGGTGCAATATCAGTGGCTGGCCTGGCTGGTGCGTATCCTGGGCGCCAGCTATTTGATCTATCTGGGACTGCGCCTGATCTTCACGAAATCAGAGACCTTGGAGATCCCCGCGCAGCGTGCCGATAGCCGGCACGCCTTTCGCTTTGGCTTTTTCGTTACCCTGACCAATCCCAAGGCCATCGTTCTGTTCGCCTCGGTCTTTGCCACCTCGGTAACGGCGACGACGCCGGTCTGGTTGATGGCGCTGATGATCGGTCTGGTTTTCGCCGCTGCCCTTGTTTGGTACAGTCTGGTCAGCCTGTTCATGTCTTCGGCGCCCGTCATGCGACGGTTCAGCCATGCCCGCCATTGGATCGAACGGGCGGCGGGCGTTGTCTTCATAGCCATTGGCGGCCGAATTCTCGGCGACTCCCGCCTCTCGGTTCTATAAGCGCATTTTCCCAACACGGATTTTTTGACATCGGCTTGGAATGCTGCGATTTGAGAGCGGCGTTTTCTGTAACGGAGTATCAACGGCAATGAAGATCACGGCGGTAGAGACCATTCAGGTCGCGGAGTTCAGTAATCTGGTCTGGCTGAAAATCGAAACGGACGAGGGCATTACCGGACTGGGCGAAACATTCAGAAACCCCGATGCATCCGCCGCCTACATCCATGAAACCTGCGCGCCGTATCTATTGGGCCAAAACCCTCTGAATATCGAGCGTCATTTCAATGCCCTGGCCAACAAGGTCGGTAACCATTATTTCGGCTATCCCACGCGCAGCGTTGAATGGCGCGGCAATTCAGCCGTGGACTTCGCGCTGTGGGATATTCTGGGCAAGACCCTGGGGCAGCCGGCATGGCAGCTGCTGGGTGGTCTCTCCCGTGACCGTATCCGGGTCTATAACACCTGCGCCTCGGCTGATTACAACAACCAACTCCGCGCCGGCGCCAACAGCAGCTTTCATCAGCATGGCGAGGTCAAGGCCCGGGAGTTTTCCCGCTTCGAGGATCTGGAAGCGCAGATGGCTGCGCCCGGCGAATTGGCGCAATCGTTGCTGGATGAAGGCGTCACGGGGATGAAGATCTGGCCCTTTGACGGCCTGGCCCATATCAGCGACGGCCATGACCTGAGCCTGCCGGAGCTGAAATCGGGTATCCGCATTGTCGAGCAGATTCGCGAGGCGGTCGGCGACGAAATGGATATCATGATGGAATATCATGCCCTATGGCGACTGCCACAGATCCTGAAAATCGCCCGCGCACTGGATGATTTCGATGTCTATTGGCACGAAGACCCAGTGCCCATGTACCGCTTTGATGATCTGGAGCAGTTCAAGCGCGGCACCACGGGCCGGGTCTGCGGCTCGGAAAACATGGGTACCAAGGTCTGGTATGCCGAGGCGTTTCAGCGCGGCGTTATCGATGTGGCGCATTTTGATCTGTGCTGGATCGGCGGCCTGACCGAGGGGCGCAAAGTGGCCGCCTTGGCGGAAACCTACGAACGCCCCATCGCGCCCCATGACTGCGTCGGCCCGGTGACCTATGCTGCCAGCTCCCACCTGGTCCTCAGCGCGCCGAACGGCCTGATGCAGGAATCTGTCAGGGCCTTCTATGACGGTTACTACCGCGATATCGTCACCGATATTCCCGAGATCGATAACGGCTTCATGTATCCGATGATGAAACCCGGCCTGGGCCTGGAACTGCTGCCCGATTTCGCGAAACGGGACGATGCCAGCAGCCGCAGGAGCGAGGCTGGCTGAGAATTCTGTTCCGGCAATGACAGGGAACGTCGGATCTGTTGAGCCCTTGGGGCCATGTTCGGCCGATGATCGCCATCGGATCAGTCCGTTATGACAAGCCGGTATCCTGCGTCATATTCGTCAAGCGAGAGTAATTCCGCGTAGCGGCGCGCCCACTCCCCATTTTCAAGATCCCGCCTCAGATGTTGCAATCCCGCTTCTGCATTGCTGATAGCCCAGAAGGATGAACTGCCTGACCGGATATGCGGATCAAGATAGGCCGCTGGCCGTCGCCAGTAGGCATAAAGGAAGCCATCGCTGCAATCGTGCGGCACTAAAACCGGTGTGATCCGCACAGAGCCCAACCATCGTTCGTAGTCGCGCATCATCGGCATCTGTGCTTCATCCAATGGCGCCAATTCAGGAAGGTAGTCCATCAGCCATGGCCGGTGCGACGGATCGAATGTAAGTATGACGATCCGGTCGCGTGTTACGCGACGCATCTCTTGCAAGCCTGCCGCCTGGTCACGCCAATGATGAATAGTCAGAATCGCCATCGAGGCATCGAAACTCTTGTCGTCAAAAGGCAGCGCCTCCGCACAGGCCTGAATCGCCTTGGCCGCGGTCGGACCGCGCTTCTGGATCATCTCGCGTGAGGGCTCGATAGCGGTCAGGGATCGATCAGTCGGTTCGTAGGAACCGGTGCCCGCGCCAACATTCAATACGGTTTGCGCCGCACCAAGCGCGTTCTCAATAATCTGGGCTATTCGCCGATCCGGCTTGCGAAGTTCCGCATAGTTAGCGCCAATGGTGTCATATTTCGCTATCATCAAGTGATCCTCCCGCAGCTCGCCGATATCCGCAACAGGGTAAAAGCGATTCGCTGGCGTTTGTTGATGCCATGACTGGAATTGCAGATAGAGCAGACCTCGAATACCCAGCGTTTTGGGCGCCAAGAGCGCAGTATGAGGCATGGCCGGGAATATGATCACCTGGTCCAGGTCGTTGAGGCGGCGATGCGTATTTGAAATTTGCTGATTCTTGGCAAAAAAAGAGAGGCGTCAGGTGCATTGGACGCGGGGTCCTAGCAATGTGCCCCGAAGGACACGCCTGACGCCTCGGAACCTGAGAGACCGAAGTCTCCGGAGGCCGAAACCTCCCGGTTCATGGAGACCAACCACCGCTGAATTCTAAATCCTGGGAGCCAAATCCGAAGATCCGTTTCCAAAGACCAGCCTTCAAAGGCCTGCTGCTCCTGCGGCCGGGTGTTGGTGGAACCTCTCCCCGAAGGGAAACGCGCCGCAACCGCCCTTCCGCGTGGACCTTTCCACCCAATGCCGCGGAACCCGAAGGCGCGCCGCACGGACTTCCCAGCCCAACCAATCCAGACACACCCACGGGTTAAACCCGCTTCACGCCTTGATTAGCGTGCCGGCCCGGCATGCTATGGAGATAAATCCCGAAGGATAAACTCAAAAGCCGCCTTAACCGACCGGACCGTTCCGCCCTAAGGCTTTCCGGTCCCCGAAGCGTTGCGCCCGAAAGCACCCCGTCCCGGTTGCCGAATTTCAAACCCTCCCAAGGGCTGGTTCTCTATCCGGCGGACCCGTGCCTGCTCCACATATCCGAAGATACGGGAACCGCCCTGGTCCAGACCGCTTTCCCGAAGGACATGCGATCCCGGCTTACCTGGCATCCGATAGGTTGCCCCAAGGATACCCGCCGCCGTTCGGGCCGTTGCGCCGATCAGTTTGTCACCCGGAGGCTACGAGTCGACCGCGTCCCAACCCACCAACCCTAGCTGCCCGAAGGCCGCTAACGCCGGCTTGACCTCTGTTCCCGAAGGAACTTTGGTCATTTGACCCGTCGCCGAACGATAAGACCCGGAGGTTTTAACGAAGGCTTTTGGTCCCGAAACCCCATCCAATCCAGTTGCCTGTCCCGGTACCCTTTGACCTATGCCAACCGAAGTTGGCTTGAGCCAATGGATCTTGGTGTTCCGCGGCGGCCCCGCTGTTTGATTTTCCTGCTGGTTGAAGGCCTGAAAATCATCCTTGGTGGCCGTTGATCAAATGTTGGATCATGATGCTGCGGCAAACAAGATAAAATTATAACAAATGCCAAGATATCTGTGGATAAGTGAAATAATATTACACAACTGTCCCACAAGCTATCCACAGCCCTCTGTTGGCCGAGTCGAATCCGCCTGTCAAAACATCAGCTTGCGCCGTGTGTTATGGAAAATAGTCAGGGGATGATTTTTGCGCCCACCGGGTGATTTTTTTGTTTCAGGAGGCTGAAATCGGCTCGAAAACCAGGTCGGCCACGAATCGATTCGGTCTAAAAAGCGGCGCGCAGGATTTCCATGACCTGTTCGGGCGAACGAATCTTGCGGGGATTCGAAAACGTCCAGGTATCCAGCATGCAGTTTTCCGCCAAAAGAGGCAGTTGGTCTTCCGTGATGCCGACGTCGCGCAGGGTCCGGGGCATGCCCAGGCCAGAAATCAGTTTGTCCAGGGCATCGCCGGCGGAGACGTTCGGCTGGCCGAGGGCACCGGCGATATCGGCCTGGCGGTTGGAATTGATGGCGGCGTTATAGTCCATCACGTAAGGCAGCATGACGCAGGAGGTGTGGCCATGAGGCACATTCGCGGTGCCGCCCAGGATATGCCCGATGGCGTGGCTGGCGCCAAGGCGCGTGCCGGTGACGACGCCCGTCATGGAGATCCAGGCCCCCATCAGGCATTGCAGGCGGGCGTCAAGATCGGAAGGATCGGCCTTGACCCGGGCCAGGCCCCCGCTCAACAGGCGCAGGGCCTGCAGGGCGGCGCCGTCGGTGTAGGCATTGGCATCCAGGGAACAATAGGTCTCCACCGCGTGGTCCACCGCCCGGATGCCCGTGGACAGCCACAGCCATTCCGGCGTGTGCACGGTTACGGCGGCATCAAGGATCACCGAGATGGGAATGATGCCGGGATGCATATAGCTTTGTTTCAGTTTTTCCACCGTGTTGGTGATGCCGGCGCGGGCGTTGAACTCGCCCCCCGACAGGGTGGTCGGGACGACGATCTGGCGGATTTTGGGCGCGTCATATTCGGGAAAGTGCCGCTCGCCATTCTTATCGACCACGGTACGGAAAGGTTCCAGCCCGGCGGCTTCCGTAATGCCGTGTTGCAGACAGATGGTCACGGCCTTGCCGCCGTCCGTGGCCGAGCCGCCGCCGAAACTGACGAGGAGATCGCAGCCGGCCTCGCGGGCGGCATTGGCGCAACCAACCACGGCCTCGCGAGGAGAGTGCGACGGCATATGATCCCAGCGCCCGGCATAGCGCGAGCCCAGGGCGGCGGCCATTTCATCAACCGCGTCCGTCTCTCTGTTCAAGGTACCGCTGACGAGAAGGAACACCCGCTCCGCGCCCAGGCGTTCCGCTTCACTTGCGACCGCCCCCGCCGCTGCCTGGCCAAAGATCACCCGGTCCATCCCGGTAAAAACAATTTGCCCACTCTGCATGCTATCCATCCTGATTAGGTTGTGCTTGCCAATAACTTAGCATGACATTTCCCGCGACGGCTGCCTCAAACCAGCACCGCCTTAGCCTTTTCGCCATGCCAGCAATATAGAGCCAGCAACGGATCGGCATCTGTTTTGGTTTCGTGGGCCATCCACGATGGGTGATAGATTGGCGTGCCGAGGCCATAAGATCGCCAGTCCTCATCGCCGCGCCGCCATTGCGCCTCCTCCGATGAAAGGACGCAATAGACCTCTTCGGCCGCATGGTTATGCTTCGGATAATATCGATGGGGACCAAGCAGAAATATCCCGCATTTTATGGCCTCCGCATCGAAGAATGAACTGTCACCGCCAACAAATTCCGCATAGCCATAGTTGGCCATGTAGCCTTGGCCCATGAGGCCGTCATTGTAACTGGGGTTTTGCCGCCAATGTAACAGAGGTGCGATTGTTGTCAGGGCAGTTTGCAGTTCAGGAAATGCGGCCAAGCCTCGGTGGTAAAGAATATCGTCCCAGTGCCTTGTGGCTGATATTGTCCGAGGTACCGGCGCCGTGCGTGGCCGGGAGTCTTTAAGCCTCGCAAGGAACCGTCGCAACATGGGGCCGGCGTCGTTCTCAGGATTAGCCCTATCCCCATAAAAGTTGATCAGCGCTTTGCGCAAATTATTAATCGGCGCCATCGGCAAATTTGTCCATTACCATTTATCTTGCGGTAGCATCCTGTCGTCAAATGACCGCCGTTCCAAGAGCGGCGTACCGGGCTGGGGAAATGTGGCCGTGCCGCTATAGTCATCGTGCTGGCGGCTTGTCTGATCCTCAGCACCCTGTTCCGATCAACGATCGCCGAAGTGGCGCCGCCAGATTGGGCCGACCACGGCATCCGCCTTAATGCGGTCTTTCATGGCGGCCAGATGCGGCGCCTCGATCTCGCCATGGAACCAGGTGAACAGCATGACAAAGTAGATATCGGCCAGGCTCATCTGCTCTCCCAACAGGAAAGGTCCCGGCGCGACCGCTGCGTCCAGAACCATCAGGCCATCTTTCAGGCGGGTATTCGCCGCCTCTCCCAGGGCCTCGTGACCGCCAGGGTCGGTGGTATAGCGGAACGGATAACCGCGGCGCAGGACCGCCTCGTACAGGTTGACGCTGGCGAACACCAGCCAACGCAGGAACTGGGCATGGTCCGAGGTTCCCGGTGCCGGTCCAAGCCCTTTGTCGGGATGGGCGGCGGCCAGATGGATTAGGATCGCCGCCGCCTCGGTCATTGTGGTGCCATCGGGCAGGATCAGGGTCGGCACCTGGCCCCAGGGATTGGTGGCGCGGAAGCCCACGTGCAACGGCGTGCCCGGCTTGGATTCGAACTCCTGCAGTTCGAATGGCGTTTCGGCCAGGCTCAAAGCCGCCTCGACGACAAAGCCGCCGGAGCCAGGCCGGTTAAACAAACGATATTTCATCTGATCCTCATTTTGCCACGAAAAAGATCCAGGGGCTGGCCTTGAAGACATGTATCGAATACTATCGAACTATGTCTGTAAACCAAAATCTGGCTGCCACCGCCGCCTTGTTAGGTGAGGATAGCCGTGCCGCGATGATCGCCGCGCTGATGGATGGCCGGGCCCTGACGGCGCGGGAACTGGCCATCGGCGCCGGTGTCACGCCACAGACGGCCAGCTTTCATCTGGGCAAGCTATGTGCGGGCGGTCTGCTGACCATGCTACGCCAGGGCCGGCACAATTATTATCGTATGGCGGGAGAAGACGTCGTTGCCGCGGTCCGCGCCTTGCAGGTCATCGCGCCAACGGCCGAGGCCAGGCCCGTCAAGCTGGATGACGCGCGCCTGGCGCGGACCTGTTACAAGCATCTGGCCGGCCGTCTGGGCGTCGCCGTCGCCGAGGCGCTGGAGGCGCGGGATCTGTTATGCCGCGATGGCGATGACTTTGCGCTGACAGGGGCCGGCGAGGATTTCTTCACCGAACTGGGTATCGCACCCGATAGTCTGCGCCGTGGCCGGCGGCAATTTGCGCGCCAATGTCTGGACTGGAGCGAACGGCGCCCGCATCTGGGCGGCGCCCTGGGCGCGGCCCTGCTGGATCAGTTCCTGGCCCGCAAATGGCTGCGCCGGGTGCCCGGCAGCCGCGCCGTCCGCCTGTCAAAGGCTGGAGCGGCACAGCTGCAAGAACGCTTGGGCATCACGGATTGGGATCGTTGATCTTGTCCAGAGGAAAGATCGGCCTGCGTACGTTTTTGAAATCCAGCATGTCGTAGTCCGAGGTGCAGACACCCACGCCGGCGCATTCGATGACTTCCTTTGCCACCTTGCCATAGCCGGCCCGGTAATGAATGCGGCTTTTCAACATCAGATAACGCTTGGTTGTCGGCTCAATGCCAAGGCTGCGGAAACAGTTCAAATCATTGGGTTCCTGATGCCGGCTGATCACCACGATCTCCACCTTGCCGGTATCCAGCACCACCGTTGGGCCCATGTCCTGCAGGATGCCCGTTTGTGCCGGGCCCAGGTTGCGGAATTGCCCGTTCGAAATCAGCTTCACAATGCCGGTGACCATGCGCGGTTCGCCCTTGCGGTCGATGGAGGGCATGTCGATCTTGCCGCCCAGATTGATGCTGACCTGATTGCCGACGCCCGCCGCGAACATTTCCTGCACCGCGCCGGGATCGTGAATGGCGAATGCGGCCACATCTTCCAGGCCGGCATCCAGTACGCCGCCCAGAACGGTCATGGTATCCATGGTGCCCCCCGATGCCGCGTTGTCGTAATGATCCAGCACCACCACCGGGAAATCCGCGGCGGCCTTGGCGCGGGCCAGGGAGTCTTCCAATGGTTCGATCTGATAGACGAAGGCTTCTCGTTGATCCCAGGCGAAATCCAACAGCTCGTCGCGATACTTTTCCGCCAGTGCCATATCGTTGTCCGTAACCACCACGGCGGACAGGCCGGCGTTGTGGATATCGGCATGGGGGAAGCCTACGAACAGTGTGGCGATCAGGGCGCCCTCGGCCTCCATGCGCTTGGTCATATCCTGCAGGTCTTTGTTGGGGAAATTATCCGTACCCTGACGCATGAC
>CAYWYB010000203.1:0-9506 GCA_964462145.1 uncultured Rhodospirillaceae bacterium | reverse complement strand
GGTCGGCTGCGTACCCTGGGCTATCGGCTCGGCGTTCGTGGGTTATTGGTGGAGCCTGCGCCTGGTCCGCCGTTTTCGCGAACGCCGGCGGGGTTAGTGACACCTACTGCCGCAGGGGCGGTTCCTCGGCCTGTTCGGCGAAGATTTCCTGGGCCCGGATTTTCTGGCTCAAGGCCAGATTGTCGCCAATGACTTCAAGATATTTTTCCGCGTCACGCGCCACGGGAATGTTCAGACCAGCGCAATAGTACAGCAATACTTCGGAAATGAACTCCGCGTTTAGATTGAAACGTTTCAGCCGCCCTTCCTTGGCGTCCTCGACATCCAGCAGCACCTTTACCCCGCCGCCGAACTTCTGAAAGACGTGTACCCCGCGCACGGCGCCCGGCGGCACCGCTTCGGTATTTCCAGGCAGGTTATTGGGCCGTTTTTCGAACGCCTCCAGTAATTCCCGCTGGGAAAATATGATCTTTCGCAACTCAGTTGGCATAACAGCGCCCCTTCACGTTTCTTCCCCTGGCCATCATGGTTCAAAGCACCCAATGATGGCAAGCCGGCACCATAATGTACGCCGTCCCATTGCATCATGATCGAGTTGAGAAAATCCTAAAATTGCCGCTTGCATAGGCGAAGAAAAACCCTATCTTGCCCTCCGCTCCGCCATCCCGAGGGCATGCCGGCGCTCTGTTCTGGTAGCAATTTCTGGATATTTTGGAGGACGCGCCGATGGCGGTCATTCAGCCTCAAGTGTTGGCGGCCGGTGCCGCCAACGAAGATCTGCTCCCCAAGGATCACTTCAAGAGCCATCACGGCGTGCGGTTCGCCGGCAGCCATTTGCTGCTGGATATGTGGGGTGCGGCGCATCTGGACGATCCGGATCATTTAGGCCGTGCCATGCGGGAAGCCGTGAAGGCGGCCGAGGCCACGCTGCTGCATCTGCATCTGCACCACTTTTCGCCCTATGGTGGCGTTTCCGGTGTTGCCGTCCTGGCGGAAAGCCATATCAGTGTCCATACCTGGCCCGAACATGGTTTCGCTGCCTTTGATATTTTCATGTGTGGCGAGGCCGAACCCGAGCGTGCGGCGGCCGCCCTGCGTGCCGCCCTGCGCCCCAGCCGGATCGAGCTGAGCGAGCAGCGCCGGGGCGTGTTGCCGGCCACCGCCACGGCGGAGCAAAGCCGGTGAGCGAGAAAATCTGCCGCTTTATCGCTGAGAGGAACCCCCCAACGCCGTTCCTGGTGGTCGACCTGGATGTGGTGGCCGAACGCTTCGCGGAGATGCGCCGGCAGATGCCCGGCGTGGAGATTTTTTATGCGGTCAAGGCGAATCCGGCGCCCGAGATCATTGCCTTGCTGGTGGAACTTGGCGCCAGCTTTGATGTTGCCTCCCCGGCGGAGGTTGATCTGGTGCTGCGCCATGGCGCCGCTCCAACGCGGCTGTCCTATGGCAATACCATCAAGAAGCAGCGGGATATCGCCCACGCCTACGAACGCGGCGTGGAACTTTTCGCCTTTGATAGCGCGGCGGAGCTGGACAAGCTGGCCCAGGCGGCACCGGGCGCGAAAGTCTTCTGCCGCCTGCTGGTGGCGAATGACGGCGCCCGCTGGCCCCTGGCGCGCAAATTCGGCTGTGATGGCGCCATGGCCGAGGAACTTTTGGCGGTCGCGGCGGCCAAGGGTTTGCAGCCGCGCGGCCTGGCTTTTCATGTGGGTTCGCAACAATGCGATCCGGCGCAATGGGACGACGCCCTGGCCCAGGCCGCGACGATATTCAGGAACTTGGAAAACCGGGGCGTCGAGCTGTCCATGCTGAATATCGGCGGCGGTTTCCCGGCCCGCTACACCGAAGATGTGGCGCAAATCGGTGACTATGCCGCCGTCATCGCGCGCTCCATGGCCCGCCATTTCGGCAACCGCCTGCCGCGCACCCTGGCCGAGCCGGGCCGCTATCTGGTGGGCGATGCCGGCCTGCTGGAGGCCGAGGTGGTGCTGATTTCACGGAAAAGCTCGGCCGACCCGGTGCGCTGGATCTATCTTGATATCGGCCGTTTCGGCGGCCTGGCGGAGACCGAGGGCGAGGCAATTGACTATGCCTTGCAAACGCCCCACGACGGCAAGGCGTCGGGACCGGCGGTGCTGGCCGGACCGACCTGTGACAGTGTCGATATTCTGTATCAGCGGGACGGCTACGAGATGCCGCTGGATCTGGCCATCGGCGATCGGGTGCGGTTCCTCTCCACCAGGGCCTACACCACGACCTATGCCACGGTCGGCTTCAACGGCTTTGATCCGCTCCCGGCCTATTATATTTAGGACAATGCTGACCGCGGAAATATTCAGCATTTCTCCATGAAATCTCCGCCTCTCCGCCAAGCTTGCATGGCTGGCAACGCCTAACCTGCCCAGTATGGACGCGGCGTTAATGGATCGCGTCACAGCAAATGCAGGAGATGAAAATGTTGAAAAAATATGTGATCGAACGGGATATTCCCAGCGTCGGCGCCATGGCGGAAGCGGATCTGGGCAATGCCGCCAAGACCTCGAACGGCGCCTTGGCCAAGATCGACGGCATTCAGTGGCAACACAGCTATGTCACCGCCGACAAGACCTTTTGCATCTATTTGGCCGAGAGCGAGGACGCGATCTATGAGCATGCGCGGCTGTCGGGCTTTCCCGCCAATAAGGTGACCGAGGTTCGTACAATGATCGATCCAACGACCGAGCAGAAATGCGACCTGGCCGTCGCGGCGGAATAGATCAGGCTTGAATGGCGGTGGGGCCCAAACCAAGGGCCTCACCCCCAGGTTAGGTTTCAGGCACCCCCGCGGCACTGAGGCCGGCCAGGTAGCGTTCTTGATTTTCCCTATCATCAAGGAAAAAGAAGTCATCACGCGCCACGGCAATGGAGTAGCCGGGTCTGCGTTCATACAATCGGGGCAACACCGCCTGGGCGGCATCGATCTGGCCCGAAGCTCCCAGCACCGCGACCAGAGTCGCGAACGGCCAACGGGTGACATTCGGCTGGCCGACGGAACGGCGGGCATAATCCTCCGCCGCCGCCAGATCATCCAGCCAGAAATGCGCCATGGCGCGCATGTGATGGTTGGTCCAGCTATGGGGATCCCAGGGGCTCAAAACCGAAAATTGCTCAAAATATGGAATGGCCTCGGCCGGGCGCCGGCTGCTGACCAGGGTAAAGCCCAACGCGAAATGGGCCTGGGCGAAACTTGGGTTGATATTGAGGGCGATCTGCAGCGCGGCCTCCGCCTCGGCGGTTTCGCGCCGTAGACTATGCGCCCGGCCCAGGGTGAAGTGGCCCAGGGCGTCACGGGGATCGGCCGCGACCGCGCGCCGGGCTGTCGCCAGGGCTGCCTGCAAAACCGCTGTCCGCTGCATTGGATCGCCATAAAAGGCATCCTGAATATATACATAGGCCAATCCCGCATGGGCCCGCGCCAAGTCCGGATCAACCGCGACGGCGCGGGCGAACAGGCGTTCCGCCTCGACCTGGCCATGTTCAGTGAAGTTGAACAGCTGGGCCCGGCCGCGCAGATAATAGTCCCAGCCGGTCATATTTTCCGGCGCCTTGCGGCTGGCCAATGCTTCCTCGACGCCGGCCAGCTCCGGTTCCAAGGTGCCGGCGATGGCTTGTGCGATTTCATCCTGTAATTGGAAGATATTGGCCATTTCCCGGTCATAGTGTTCCGACCAGATCTGTGTACCATCGGCGGCGTTGATCAGTTGCACGCTAACCCGCAACTGCGCATCCGCCCGCCGTATACTGCCGGCCAGCAAATAACGCACGCCAAGAGAGCGGCCGACCTGCTGACTTTCCTCAACCTGATTCTTAAAGACGAACGAGGAATCCCGCGCGATGACCTGTAGCCAGCGCAGGCGGGAGAGCAGCAGGGTGATCTCGTCCGTGATGCCGTCGGCGAGATAGTCCTGATCGGGCCCATCGCTCAGATTTCGAAACGGCAGCACGGCGATGGAGGGCCGGTCAACGATATTGTCCTCGTCCTCGACACCCCCCGGAGCGGCGGCCGGTTTCGGTTCAACCACCGGTGCGGTGCTGACGACCGCTGCAATAAAGCGAAAACCCCGCCCGTGCAGGGTCTTAATCATGCGTTGCTCGCGGCCGTTGTCGCCGATTGCCTGGCGGGCGGATTTAATCCTGCTGCTTAGGGCGGATTCCGAAACAATGCGGCCGTTCCAGATTTCCTCGTAAATTTCGTCCTTGGTTATGGCCCGTTCGGAATGCTGCACCAGATAACGCAACAGATCGAAAACCTGTGGTTCCAGGGGCACTGCTGCGCCTGCGCGGCGAAGCTCAAGGACCTGCGTATCCAGTTCGCAATCGCCGAAAATGTAGTTCATTGAGCCGCCCAATTCCCGCTACCGGAATGGATTATCCACCCGGCGGGGCACAACCGCAATACAGCCTGCCTGGGAAACGGCGAAATCCAGAAAATATCCAGCTCATCTTCAGGTTTGATCCAAGTACCACCGGTCCAAAGTCCCTAGGTTGGATTCTGCAAGCCATGCTTAAGACCATAATTAGGAAAGGCTCAAATGATGACCTATTACCAATTCAGCCATGGCCGGGGTCGAGCGGACCTGTTCCTGGCCCTTTGGACTGTCGTTCTCGCGGTGCCGCTTTCCCACCTCATGCGGATCTATCGCGTTCGCCGAACGATCGGGCAGCTTCGTGCTTTGTCCGACCAGCAACTGCATGATATCGGCGTCCGGCGTTCTGATATCGACAAGGTCGCGCGCGCCGCCGTCGGCGGCAGCGGCTTTGGTCCGGAAACGCTCTAGCATCATGCTGCTCCCATCGCCGCAATGTGATATGCGTGTGCTGTCAGCCGGATAATCGATACCGGCGTCAATCGCATCTTCAGGTGTCCCGGACCGGTTTTGGCTTGTCGGGGAAGAATCGGGAAGGCGGCGCAATTCCGCCACGTGCCCAACGCTGTAAGGGGGATTGACCGGGCAATGGACCCACTGGGGGAAACCCTGGGAAGGGGCGCGGTCAAGATGAACCTAAGTCAGAAGACCGGCCTGAGGAATTTGCAAGGTGGCGTATGGAGAGCGCCGCCGATGTTTTCCATGAAGGGGTCTGAAATGGAAACCACCGATCAAACAGAATCCACCGCCCATTGCCTCAACGATGCTGAACGCGAGGCGTTCTACCGGACAGTCTTTTCCCGCCGGGACGTGCGGGGTCAATTTACGCCGGCGCCGATCCCAGAGGATGTCCTGAGCCGTATTCTGATGGCCGCCCACTATGCGCCGTCCGTCGGCTTCATGCAGCCATGGAGCTTTATCCTGGTGCGGGCCGAGGCGACAAAACGCAAAGTCCACAAACTGTTCGAACAGGCCCACGCCGAGGCGGCGGAGATGTTCGAGGAGGAACAGCGCGAAACCTATCGCAACCTGAAACTGGAAGGCATTCTTGAATCTCCCATCAATATTTGCATCACCTGTGACCGGGACCGCGCCGGCCCCGTCGTTATAGGGCGCACACATATCAAGGCGATGGATGTCTACAGCAGTGTCTGTGCCGTGCAAAACCTGTGGCTGGCGGCGCGGGCCGAGGGCCTGGGCCTTGGCTGGGTCTCGATCCTTGACCAGACCAGATTGCAGCAGGCCCTGGAGATCCCCGAGCGGGTCATTCCGGTGGCCTATGTCTGCCTGGGCTATGTCTCTCACTTCCATGACCGGCCAGAGCTGCAATCGGCGGGCTGGCGTCCGCGTCTGCCGCTTGATGAACTGGTCAACTTCGAGGCCTTTGATAAAGGCATGGATGATAATGGAACGGGCGATCCATATGGCGCCGGTCTGCTGGCGCAGCTGCGCAAGGATCAGCAGAAAATAGAAGATGGCGGCTATAGCGGCCGCTTCGCCCTGCCCTAGAGGAGGTTGTCCAAGAGGAGGCTGTCCTAGAGGAGGCCGAGCGCCCTCAGTTCGGCGGCCATTTCGGGCGGCGGGCCATCATGATCGTCCGGGTCCCAGCCGCTGGCTTGCATATGCTCGGGCAGATCCGGCGGCACATCCTTGGCTTCGAAATAACGCCAGCCCTGGTGCGGGCGGCGGGCGCGCAGTTCCGTGCGCACCAGATCCGGGCCCAGCACGAAGCCGCAGCGCTTGCCGCCCTCGTCGTCGTGCAAATGGTCCAGGCGAATAATGGCCTGGCGCGCCCGGATGAAGCCTTTAATGATCCAGTACATGGAACCGCCGTCCAGAACCTCCCCATCGCGACGCGGGCGGTGGCGGGTGCGGTGGATGTTTTCCGCCGGCAGGCCCATGGCTTCGAACTGGGCCCGGCGGGCTTCCTGAAAGCGGGCCAGATGCTCGATCGAATCAATGCCGACGCTTAGTTTGACGATGTGCACGGTCATGGCAGCCAGCCTAGCAGGCGCCACCAAAGATAATCCAGAGGCAGCAGCACAAAGACCGTAACCGCCAGTAACCAAAGGCATAATTTATTTCCCTGGCGCATGGGCACGGCGCCCAATTGCATGGCGACGACCAGGGGCGGGGCCTGATAGGGCAGAATCACCGTGCTATAGCCGACCACGGTCAGCATCAGCATGGCCATGATGGGCAAATCCGCCGCTTCCGCCAGATGGCCGACCAGGGGCACCAGGATCGCCGGTACACCGGGCTGGGTCGCAAACATGGCCAGCCCGCTGGACAGGCCGGCCACGGCGGCAAAATTCCAAACGCTTTCGCCCGAACCTAGGTTCAGTAGGGGCAGCACGGATTTCGCCAGCAAATCGCCGGTGCCGCCATAAGCGACCAAGGCGCCCATGCTCAACATCCCCGCGACATAAAGCAGGGTGCTGAGCTGTATCCTGTCGTCGAAGTCCCGCGCGCCGACGATGCCGACAAACGGCAGGACAATAATGCCGGCCACGCCGAGGGAGACCCAGGCCGGTGAAATATGATGCAGAAAGTCCGTCATCCACAGGGCCAGGGCCAGCAACAACATACATGCCATCAAGCGCTCCCGCCCCGCCATGGCAGCTGGTGCCTCCGCATGTTTCGAGGGCTCCTTCGCATCTGCCTCGGGAAACAGCCAGATCACCAGAACGCCGATTACGACCGCTTTCAAGGCGCCCAGGATGGGAAAGTGCAACAGCAGCCAGATGCCGTAGGTCGGCACATCGCCATACAGGGTTTCCGAGGCGCCGAGCACCACCATGGCCGGCACGGTCGCCGACATGATGGCGAAACCTGGAATCATGGTGGCAAAGGATATCGCCAACACCATGCCCGCGCGGCCGTTGCTGCCGGATTGGTAACCAAAGCCGTCCGCCATCGCCAGTACAATAGGCATTAGGATCATCAGCCGCCCCATGGTGGACGGCATCAGAAATGCCATGACCAGGCCCAGGATCACGGTGCCGGAAATGATCGCGGCGTAGCGATGGCCAAAGCGCCGGCCGACGCCATGGGCCAGACGTTCCGCCAGGCCCGTGCCGCGCACACCGACGCCAATCACCAGACCGCCGAAAACCATCCAAAAGCCCGCGGACTGGAAGCCAGCGAAAACCACATTGCCAGGCGCCAGGGCGAACAGCGTGGCGATGGCGAAAAACAGCATGGCCGTGATAAATTCGGGCAGCGCGCCGGTGGCGAACAGCACCACGGTGGCCAGGGCCAGGGCGCCGGTGCGGGCCGTCTCGGGCGCCAGGCCGTCAATGGGTATGATGGCCAACGCCAGGGCCGCCAGAATACCCAGCGCGGCAATCCCAACCGATATTTTCATCAAGCTGCCGTGCGCCTCTTGCCTCTGAGGGCGTTGGCCACGCGGCTGACCGGTGGGCGGCCCAGATAATCCGAGATGAACCAGGCTGTTTCCACCAGGCTGTCCAGGTCAATGCCCGTCTCCACCCCCATGCCGTGCAGCATATAGACCACGTCCTCGGTCGCTACGTTGCCGGTAGCGCCTGGGGCATAGGGACAGCCGCCCAGACCGGCGACCGAGGCGTCCACCGTGGCCACGCCCATTTCCAGACAAGCCAGAAGGTTAGCCAGGGCCTGGCCATAGGTGTCGTGGAAATGCAGGGCCAGGGCATCCAGGGGCACCTCTTTGGCGCAGGCTTCGATCATGGCGCGGGCCCTGCCCGGCGTGCCGACGCCGATGGTGTCGCCCAGAGATATTTCGTAACAGCCCATCCCGTGCAATTCCCTGGCCAGATCCGCGACCATTTCCGGCGCCGTCTCGCCATCGAAGGGGCAGCCCAGCGCGACCGAGATATAGCCGCGCACGGCGACGCCCTGGGCCAGGGCGGCTTCAGCCACCGGACGGGCCCGGGCCATGGACTCGGCAATGGTGCAATTGGTGTTGGCCTTGGTGAAACCCTCGCTGGCGGCGCCAAAGACGCCGATTTCCTTGGCCCCGCACGCCAAGGCACCTTCCAGACCCTTCATGTTCGGCGTCAGGACCGGGTAGGTGACGCCCGCGCCATGTTCCAGGCTGGCATGAACCTCTGCCGTATCGGCCATTTTAGGCACCCATTTCGGCGAGACGAAGCTGCCGGCCTCAATCCGCGTCAGGCCCGTGCGGGCCAGCCGCTGGATCAGTTCCACCCGTACCGCCGTGGGCACATCCTGGGCCTCGTTTTGCAGGCCGTCGCGGGCACCGGCTTCGAACAGGGACACATTCCGGGGCAGAGTCATAAGCGCCTCCTTACAATTAACCTGAACTTTGTTCAGTCGTGCTACACTGCGCCGATGTTGGAAACAATAGATATTGAACCGCAGCGCGCCGGTTTCGCGCCATCCCGTCTGTCCGACGCGGTGGCCTTCGCCCTTGCCAATGAAATCAATTGGTCCCGTAACATTGACGATCAACTGGGCAAGGGCGAGTTCGAACCACCGCCCTGGAACGAGATCCTGGGCCCAACCACGCCGCGGGGCGGACCGGCCGGAGTGATCCTGCGCCATGGCCAGGTGGCCGCCACCTGAGGTGATGTCATGCGCGCGGACATGACCTTTTCAGTGGCGAAAAGTTATCTCGCCATCCTGACCGGATTGGCGCTGGCGGATGGTCTGATCGGCGATGTCAACGACCGGGTGGCGGAGACGTCGCTGGACGATCATTTTACTTCGGCCCAGAACCGGGACATCACCTGGCTGCATCTGCTGCAACAGACCTCGGAATGGGAAGGCACGTTGTTTTCCAAGCCGGACTTGATCGACCGCAACAGGCAACTGGGCCCGGAGCCGGATAATTCCCGCAAGGGCCAGCATCGAGATCTGGGCGCGCCGGGCAGTCACTGGGAATATAACGATGTCCGGGTCAACCGCTTGAGCCTGTCGCTGTTGCACCTGTTCCGCCGGCCTTTGGCGGATGTCCTGCGGGAACGCATCATGGAACCCATCGGCGCCTCGAATGATTGGTCCTGGAACGCCTACCGCAATGCCCTTGTGACCATTGATGGGGTCGAGATGCCTTCGGTACCTGGCGGCTCGCACTGGGGCGGCGGCCTGTGGATC
>CAYWYB010000202.1:0-9555 GCA_964462145.1 uncultured Rhodospirillaceae bacterium | reverse complement strand
AGCGAGACGTTTGAAAGCCTGATCAATACCGAAGTGCGTGGATTGCGCGCGATGTTGGAATTAAAGGCCGCCGCCAATGAAATCGCCGGCGTGCTGCTACAGGCCGCCGCCGCCCGTTCCCCGAAACAAGGCCAGCAATTGAGCCTGCGCTTTGACAAATTGGCGGTGGAACTCTCCAACGCCGTCAACCGCCTGCCCAAGAGCGAGGCTGGCAAGACCGTGGCCGATTTGGCCTATCAATTGACGCAATTGGGCTTGGGCAAGGGCAGTGTTTTCGCCTTGCGTAACGCCGAGCTGGCACTGGATCAGGATATTGCCGGCACCATGAGCGAGAGCCGGACATTGGCTGGCCAGTTGGGCGCGGAGGTTAACGGCCTGGTCGAGGGCGCTGAAACGGTTCTCGATGCAGCGGCAGGCGATTCCGAAGTGGCAATCGATAACGGCACCCTGGCATTGGCGGTTATCACCATCGTCTCGTTTCTGGTCACGGTGCTGATTGGCTGGCTATATATTAACCGCAATGTTTCCAACCGGTTGATCAATATCTCCGCTGTCATGGAGCGCCTGGCAGAGGGTGATTTGTCCGTGGAAATCGCGGCCAATGGCAATGACGAGATCAGCGCCATGGCCCGGACGGTAGATGTCTTCAAGGAAAACGCGCTCGAAAAACAGCGCATGGAAGCCGAGCAAAAGGACGCTGAACGCCGCGCGGAAGAGGACCGGCGGAAAGCCATGCTTGAACTTGCCCAAAAATTCGAGGAATCGGTTCTGGGGATTGTTGAAACCGTTTCCACTGCCTCGAAGGAAGTGGAAACGACGGCGCAATCCATGTTGGAGATGGCGGATAAGAACGCTAATTATTCCGAGACCGTGGCGGAGGAATCCGAACACGCAGCGGGCAACGTCGAAAGCGTTTCCGTGGCGACGGATGAATTGACCCGCTCCGTGAATGAAATCGCCCAACAGGCGGAGCGGTCCAATCAGATCTCCCAGGAAGCGGTTGCCGAGGTGCAGAGCGCGACCGACGAAGTACAGGGATTGGTAACGGCGGCCGAGCATATTGGCACCGTCGTCGACATGATTTCGGACATCGCCAATCAGACCAACCTGCTTGCCCTGAATGCCACGATCGAAGCGGCGCGGGCTGGTGAAGCCGGCAAGGGTTTCGCGGTGGTCGCCTCCGAGGTGAAAAACCTGGCCACGCAGACGGCGAAGGCGACGGACGAAATCGACGACAAGATCCGGGAAATCCAAAGCGCGACCGGTTCCGCCGTGACGGTGATTGGCGGGGTCAGCAAGACCATCGACAACATCAGCGGCATTGCCTCGACCATTGCCGCCGCGGTGGGGGAACAGGGCAGCGCCACCGCCGAGATCAGCCGCAATGTCGGCGAAGCCACGCAAAGTACGGGCGAGGTCAACAGCAATGTGGCCAAGATCAAATCCGGCGCATTGAAAAATCGCGGCACCGCCGATCAGATGCTGTCCGCCGCGCGGGAGCTTTCGAAAGAATCCGTAAATCTGAAAGGCGAGGTCGACAATTTCCTCGCTGGCGTCCGCGCCGGTTAGGGCACCAGCACGCTGCCCTCCATCAAGCGGCGGGTGGTGCGGTAGGTGGTGATGTAGTCAACGGTGCTGTTGGCGCCGGCGCTTTCGACCTTGGCGCCGATGGGAATGGCCCCAGACGCAGTGCCCAGGCGGACATCGCCGTCTATTCCGGGCCGCGCCAGACGATGCACCAGGCTGCCGGCTAGATTGGCGGCCACGGCCAGGCACATACCCCCGGTCAGGGGCACGGCACGGTGCGGCTGGCCCATGGAGATCATCCGCACGGAAAGATCGGTTTGATCCTCGGTCATGGTGCTGCCATCCAACAAAGGCGCATCGGCGGGCGGGCCGACCACGGCTATTTTCGGAGAGGCGCGGGAATTGTTGGAGATTGCCGCCACGCTGTCGCCCAGGCCCATACGGACACCGGCCAGGGCGCGGATTTCCTCCAGCGTCGCCAGAACATCGCTCATGGCCTCCAGATCGCCGGGCAGCTCCGTGGCGCTCAAGCCAAGCTCCGCTGCGGCAACGAAAACGCAGGGCGTGGTGGCGTCGATGCAGCAGATTTCAACAGTTTTGCCATCAGCCAGTTCAATGACATCGTTGATCTGGCCGCTGGGTAGCAGAGAACCGGTGCCAGCGCCGCCCGGGTCGAGGAAATCCAGGCGGATGCGGGCCGCGCCGCCGGCGACGCCGGGAATGACGAAATCACCCTGCGTCTCGGCCACGCCATCGCTGACCTGAAAACGGCTCTCGAACACCTTGTCCGTATTGGTGTTGTAGACCCGGACCACGGCCTCGCCATCCGCGATGCTGACCAGGCCTTCATCCACCGCGAAGGGACCGACGGCCGATGATAGATTGCCGCAGGTGGCGCCGTAATCGACCTCCGGCGCGTCGACCACCACTTGGCCAAAGGTATAGTCCACATCAATGCCTGGCCGGGCGGAAGGTTCGATCACCACCACCTTGGACAGGGATGAAAGGCCGCCGCCCAGGCCATCAAGCTGCCGGCCATAGGGATCGGGGCTGCCGATGGCGGCCAGGAAGATGGCGTTGCGGCCATCCAGAGCAGCCGGCAGATCCCGGCCATGAAAAAACACGCCCTTGGAGGTGCCACCGCGAATGAAGGCTGCCGGCACCCTTTTTTGCATCATTCCGCCGCTTTCGCTGCTGCGGAAGCACCGGCGATCTTGCCAAAGACGGCGCCCGAGACCAGGCCCGTGCCGCCGGGATAGTTGAAATGGAACAATCCGCCGACCATCTCGCCACAGGCGAACAGCCCCCTGATGGGCCGCCAATCCGTGCCGATGACGCGGGCGTCTTCGTCGATCTTCAGGGCGCCAAAGGTGAAGGTGACGCCGCCCGTGGCGGAGTAGGCCAGGAAGGGCGGTTGATCCAGACGGGTGGCCCAGTTGGTCTTCTCCGGGCTCAGGCCGGAGGTGGACAGACCGTCTTTCTGCGTCGGGTCAAAGCCGTCGTTGGCGCCTGACGCGGGCGCGGCGGCGTTATAGGCCTCCAACGTGCGCAGGGCTTGCGGTTTGTCGTCCACATCCAATTGCTCCACCAACCCGGCCAGGGTGTCGGCGGTGATGGGATCGGAGGTGGAATAGCGCGGCTCCAGCAAATGCACCGTCTGCTGATCGAAAATCTGCCAGGCCAGGGCGCCGGGCTCGTTCAGGATCCGGCCGCCGTATTTGGCATAGGTGTACATTCCCATGTCCTCGCCTTCATCCAAAAAGCGCAGGCCAAGGCGGTTGATCATCACGGAATAGGGAAAGGACAGCCGGTTGCTGCGGTCCGTGCGCTCGCGATCAGCGAAGTCCGGCCATTCGTTGGAGATCGGCGTGGAATGACGGCCGCTCCACTGCCCCCAGGGCAAAGCGCCGATTTCCAAGGCCATGCGCAGGCCGTCGCCCTGGTTGTGGGCGGTGCCGCGCACCTTGGCGTGATCCCAGGGCGCGCCCAAATATTGCGCCCGCATTTGCGCATTGGCCTCGAATCCGCCACAGCCCAGGACTACGGCGGGCGCGGTAATCTCCTCCAAAGTTTCGCCGTTGTTGACCTCGACCCCCACCACGGTGCCGTCCTCGTCCTGCAACAAAGCCGTCGCGCCGACGCCATAGCGGATGGTGACGCCGTTGGCCTCGGACTTGGCGAACCAGGAATTGGACAGGCCCACGCCTTCATGCTCGGCGCGGATGATGCCGCCCTTTTGCCATTTTACCCGGTTGCCCACACGAATGCCGGTCAGGCTGGTCGCCGGTTCCATGGGGATGCCGGCGTATTCGTGCATCCAGCAAATCGTGTCGTAGGAATTGGAGATCAGAATTTTCGCCAGGGTCTGATCGGTCTTGCCGGCGGTGACCCGCATCAGATCGGCCATCATCTCGTCTTCGGTATAGGTGGGCACGTCCTCGAAAAAGCCGGGCAGTTCATCCTCGGCATTCGGCACCAGGGGGCGCAGGGCCTCGGCCTCGCCATAGGCGATGCGCAACATACCGCCGCTGTAATGGGTATTGCCGCCCCGATCCGCCTCGGGCGCCTTTTCCAGGATCAAAACCCGCTCCGCGCCTTGTTCGCGGGCCGAATTGGCGGCGGCCTGGGCCGCATTGCCCGCACCCACCACAATGACATCATAATCAGACATGCAATCGAACTCCTAATTCCTAGCGATCTGGCCTTAACTCTCTGGAAAACATTATGCTGGACGGTCGGGGCCATTGAAAGCTGTATCAATCTTGCTTGCAATTTTTGAACAAATAGGGAACAATTTGGCTATGGATATTCCACTGACATCGGAGCAAGAGGCTGCGGTCGATCGTTTGATCAAAGCAGGCGTCTTCCGCACCAAGGAAGCCGCCGTGGCGCGTAGCCATGATTGGCTGACGGAAGAGGCAGAGCGATTGGAAACCCTGCGCGCCGACGTTAAGACCGGTATTGACCAAGCTGACCGGGGCGAGGTTCGGGAGGTCTCGGTCGAAGATATCATGCAACGGGTGCGTAAACGGTTGGAAGACGAGAATTCCGCTAATCCCGCGGCATGACGCGGGCCAAATTTACACCAATCGCCGAGGCGGATTTAGGCGATATCGCCTACTTCATTGCGCGTGATGATCCTGGACGCGCCGCATCGTTCGTCGACGAGATCATCGCGCATTGTCATGAAGTTGCCGTGCAACCCGGCATCGGTCGGAATCGTTTGGAACTTGGGCAGGGCGTCCGAAGCATCCCACACGGCCAAAATATTATATTCTATCGGATCGCTGACGACGGCATCGAAGTCGTGCGGGTTCTGCACGGTGCAAGGGACATTGACGCGCTGTTTGAAGGCGCGCAATAAGAGGCTTTGAGCCGTTCGAGTAGGAGTATGTCATTAATAGTCGCGGTGCCACTCTACGAGCCCTTTTCTTTGCAGCAGCGTTGGTCGCGGAGCTGGCGGTCATCTATCTGGCCGGGCAGCAGATTTATCGCCATATCACCCGCGAGGAAATCCGCGGCTATCAGGCGCGGGAGCTGCAAATCGCCGACGATGCCGATGTCTTGGCCAGGAAAACCGCCTTCTTCGCCTTCATGCGTCCCATTATCCAGGCCGAGAACCAGCGTATCGAAACCTTGCGCCAGCGCCTGATGGCTGCCCGCAGGGTCGGCGGCAAGCCGTCCTGGGTGGCGACGGTGGCCAAGGATTACCGCATCAAGTGGACCGGCGTAGAGTGGTGGGCGCTGTTACGGCGGGTGGATACCGCGCCGCTGCCCCTGGTCCTGGCGCAAAGTGCCAATGAAACCAATTGGGGCCGCTCCCGCTTTGCCCGGCAGGGCAACAACATGTTCGGCCAGTGGTGTTTCAAGCCCGGCTGCGGCCTGGTGCCCAAACGGCGAACGGTGGGTAAAAGCCACGAAGTGGCGAGTTATGCCACGGTCAACGCCTCCATCCGCGCCTATTTGCACAACATCAACACCTCGCCCGCCTACCGCCTGCTGCGGGATTTGCGCCAGCGGGCCCGCCGCCAAGGCAAGGAGCCCACGGCCAGTCAAATGGCCGGCGGCCTCGCCAACTATTCCGAACGCGGCGCGGCCTATGTCAGAGACATCCGCGCTATGATCAAGGGTAATAGCGCGCTGATGATAGGTAGTGGTAGAGGGCGCTGATTTTCGCCTAAAAAACGCCCTTGTCCTTCATCGCGGCGACTTCGGCTTCGCTGTAGCCCACGTTGCGCAGGTTGGCTTCCGTGTGCTGGCCCAGATCAGGCAGATCGAACACCACCTTGCCCGGTTCGTCGCGGAATTTCATGGGGATGCCGATGTGTTCCCAGCCGCGGTCATCCTCGATGATCATTTCCCGGTGCCGCAATTGCGGATCGTCCGCCCCTTGGCGCAGGTTGTTGACCGGGGCGAAGGCCGCATCCACGCCCTCGAACCAATCGACCCAATAGGCCTGGGTCTCGGAAAGGAACGTCTCGGTCAGGAATTCCTTGGCCGGCAGTTGCGTGGGGCCGGGCGGCGGCTCGCAGGCCTCGATCAGGTCCGGGCGGCCCATCTTGTCCAGAATGGCCTTGGCGAAATGCATCTCCGCCCCGCCAAGGACGATGTGCTTGCCGTCCTTGGTCTTGTAAATGTTGTACATGGCATTGCCGCCCCAGGATCGTTCCTGCTTCGGCTCCGGCGGCCGCTTTTCCGCGAACACCGGGCCGACGTTATTGGGCATGGCGGCGATGATGCTGTCCATCATGGACAGGTCGATGTAATCGCCCCGCCCGGTGTCCCGGCGCCGGTACAGCGCCATCAACACCGCCGATAGACCCATCATGGAGGACAGCATATCGGCATTGGCGATGCCCGGAATGGCCGGTTCGCCGTCCGGGCCCACATTGACGCTGAGAATGCCGGCATAGGCCTCTGTCGCCATGTCATGGGCCGGTTTCTTGGCATAGGGCCCGTCCTGGCCAAAGGCCGAGATCGAGGCATAGACGATGCCCGGATGCTGTTCGGCGACGGCGTCATAGCCGACGCCCAGGCGGTCGACCACGCCGGGGCGGAAGGCCTCGATCATGACATCGCAACTGGCGGCCAGGCGCAGGGCGGCTTCCACGCCCTCGGGCGTCTTCAGGTTCAGCTGCACGCTTTGTTTGTTACGGTGCGTGTTGGCGAAGAACACCGTGGTGCCGTCGCGCTCCGCACCGATGACGCGGTTCGGCTCGCCGCCATTGATGGGTTCCAGTTTGATCACCTCGGCGCCGTGGTCGGCCATCATTTGGGTCAGCAATGGCCCCGGCAGGAACAGGGATAGATCGAGAACGCGGATACCTTCGAGTTTCATGTCATTTGCTTTCTAGATGGCGTCACTGGAACGCAGCCTGGCGATGTCTTCCGATGAATAGCCCAATTCCGAGAGGATGTCTTCGCTGTCGGCGCCCAGCTTTGGCGCCGCGCGGGCCGGAATAGGCTCGCCCAGGCGAATGGGGTTGTTCAATAGTTTTAGACCCTCCGGCTTATCCGGATGATCCACGGTCTGCACGCCGCCGCGCTGGGTAAAATATGGATTGTCCAGGGCCTGGGCGATGTCGTTGACCGGGCCCGCTGGTACCGCACCGGCGAAATGTTCGATCCAATAGGCCGTGGGTTGCTTGATCAATTGCGCATCGATCATCAGGGTCAGTTCGTCCCGGTGTTCGTGGCGGCCCTCGTAATCGAGAAAGCGCGGGTCGGTCTTCCATTCCGGTTTATCGACCTTGTCGCAGACCGCTTCCCAGAATTTCTGGGTCTGGGCCATGATAAAGATCCAGCCGTCCTTGGTGCGGTACAGCTGCGAGGGCACAATGAATGGGTGGCCGGAGCGCGGCGCCCGTGACGTGGCATCGCCCTCGTTCAGGTACCACACGCCCGGATAACTCAACTGATGCAGGGCCACATCGTACAGCGAAACCTCGATATCCCGGCCCTGGCCACTGTCCCTGGCCGCCATGATGCCGGCCAGCAGCGAGAACGAGGTGGTGATACCGGTCATATAATCGACAATTGATAATCCCATGCGGGCGGGCGGGCCGCCGGGCTCGCCGCTCATGTACATGAAACCGGCCTCGGCCTGCATCAGGAAGTCATAGCCGGGCCAGCCGGACCGCTCGCCGTCATTGCCATAGGCCGAGATATGGGCGCAGACGATGGCGGCATTGTGGGGTGCGAGATCTTCATAGCGAATACCCAGCTTGGCCGGCTGATCGCCGCGCAGGTTGTTGACCAGACCATCGGAGCTGGCGGCCAGCCTGTGAAGAACCTCCTTGCCGTCGGGATGTTTCAGGTCCAGGGACAGGGACCGCTTGTTGCGGTTAAAGGCCTGATAGAACTGACTATCGCCTTCGCCCAGATGATAGGGCCCGACTTTTCTGGACATATCGCCGCCCATCTGGCGGTTCTCGATCTTTATCAGGTCGGCACCCAGATCGGCCAGAAAACCAGTGCCATAGGGCCCGGCACCATAATGTTCGACCGCGATGATACGCAGGCCGCTAAGAGGCAAACTCACACCGGGTTCCTCTCGACCAGTTGCCGGGCGATGATGATGCGCTGCATCTCGTTGGTGCCCTCGCCAATGCACATTAATGGCGCGTCGCGGAAGTAGCGCTCCACATGGAATTCCTTGGAATAACCATAGGCGCCATGAATGCGCATGCACTCGGTGGCATTCTCCAATGCGGATTCAGAGGCGAACAGCTTGGCCATACCCGCCTCCATGTCGCAGCGCTGACCATTGTCATAGGCGGTCGCCGCCGCCTCCAACAGCCGGGAGGCTTCGCAGCGGGTCGCCATATCGCCCAGTTTCAGCTGGATCGCCTGGTGCTGGCAGATCGGCTTGCCCATGGTTTCGCGAACCTGGGAATAGGCGGTCGCCGCCTTCAGCGACGCATTGGCGATGCCGACGCCGCGGGCCGCGACATTGATGCGCCCCAGTTCCAAGCCGCCGACCGCATGGCGGAAGCCGGAGCCTTCCTCGCCGCCAATCAGCTTGTCAGCCGGGATGCGGTAATCTTCGAATACCAGCTCGGCGCTGTCGATGCCTTTATAGCCAAGCTTTTCCAACTTGCGCCCGACGGTGAAGCCGGGGCCCTTTTCGGCGATAAACAACGATGTGCCCTTGTGCCGTGGCTCCATATCCGGATCGGTCTTGACCAGCAGGGCGACGCAGCCGCCCTCGATACCGTTGGAGATCCAGGTCTTGGTGCCATTGATGACGTAGTCGTCACCATCGCGAACGGCGCGGGTTCTGATGGCCTGCAGATCGGTGCCGCAATTGGGCTCGGTCAGGGCCAGGGCGCCGCGCAGTTCGCCGCTGGCGAAGCGCGGCAGGTAATGGCGTTTCTGCTCTTCCGTGCCGAAACGTTCCACCGCCGCCGCCATGATCAGGTGCGAATTGAAGATACCGCTGAGGGACATCCAGACCTCCGTCACGGCGGTGACGATCTTGGCGTAGGTGCCCGCGGGCAGCCCCAGGCCGCCGTATTCCTGGCCGATGGTCGCCCCGAACAGGCCCAGTTCCTTCATCTGTTCGACCATTTCGTGGGGATATTCGTCGGCGTGTTCCAGCTCCAGAACCTTGTCGCGGACATCCCGTTCCAGCCACTTTTGCACTGTGTCCAGCAATTGCCGTTCGTCCTCGCGGGTGATGGTTTCGCCCGCGCGGCTTGTCAGGATTTCACTCATCGTAAATCTCTCTTATTTCTTAGAAGCTAGAATCTTGTCTTCCACGCCATGCCCGCGTTTCGGCACCAGGACCGTACGTTTGAAGCTCATGACCAGGGTGCCGTCGCCTTTATGGGCCCGCGTGGTGACATCGACAATGCCCTGGGTGGGCCGGGATTTGGACTCCTTTTTGCCCAGGACTTCCGATTCCGCATACAGGGTATCGCCATTGAAAACCGGGGCCGGCATGACAATATCGGTCCAGCCCAGATTGGCGATGGCTTTTTGGCTGACATCGGAGACGCTCATCCCCGCGACGATGGCCACGGTCAG
>CAYWYB010000201.1:0-9569 GCA_964462145.1 uncultured Rhodospirillaceae bacterium | reverse complement strand
GTCACGGCCGGACAAGGGAAAGGGCGGCGGCATTGCCTCGGCGATGCGGTCGGGTAATTCGCCCGCGCCCTGTTGCAGGGCTAGATCGGCGATCGCCTCTGCGCCGTGGTCATAGAGCAACTGGCGCAGATCGGGTCGGGAGATGCCGTTGTCCAATTGCGCGGGCGGCGACATCAGGAATGCAAGCCGTCGGCTTTGTTGGTTGGAGAGGCGCAGGCGCTGGGCGATGGCGTCCGCGCCCTTGGTGGCGATGGCGGAAAGGCGTCGCAGGGGATCGGCATCGGAGCGATCAAGTTCGTCGAGGTCGAAACCGTCGGGCAGAATGCGCTGCAATACACCGCTTTCGGCCATGAGCGCCAGGCAGTCCCCGGGCGCAGGCAGGGCCAGGATCTTCAGGGTCTCGTCCCGCACCCTCTCGCCGCTGAGATCATCGATGCCCGGCGCGGCGGCGGCGCAGGCGGCCAGGGCCTCCACATCCGGCGCCCCTTGGCCGAAGCGGGCCAGGAAGCGGAAGAAGCGCAGAATGCGCAGTTTGTCCTCCTCGATCCGGCGTGCCGCCTCGCCGACGAAGCGCACGCGGCCGGCGGCGAGGTCATCCACGCCGCCCATGGGATCATAAATTTGGCCGTCGCCGTCGGCATAGATGGCATTGATGGTGAAATCCCGCCGGGCCGCATCTTGTTGCCAATCGTCGGTGAAGGCGACCTGGGCATGGCGGCCAAAGGTTTTCTCGTCCACCCTGAGGGCCGTGACCTCGAACGACTGGCCGCCCGCGACGGCGGTAATGGTGCCGTGCTTCAGACCGGTGGGAATGACCTTGATGCCGGCGGCCCGCAGCAACGCCATGCTGTCCTCGGGCAATTGATCGATGGCGATGTCCAGATCGGCGCTGGGCCGGCCCAACAGGCCATCGCGTACGCAACCGCCGACGAAACGCGGTGTCGCGCCCGAGGTCCGCAAGCCATCCAGCACCGCGCGGCTGGCGGCGGCGGTCAACCACGGTTGTTGGGCGAGCGGCTGCATGGCCATTGCCCGGTTAGTTGAACTTTCCCGGCACCATCTTGCCGTTCTCCGTATGGGGCGCCACGTATTTCCCGCCCGCGGGCGAGCCGGTGAAGGCCCAAACCGCGACCAGGGATACCGCCGTCAACGCCAGGCCGGCGCTGAACAGCCAATACCATGGCGCCTCGTCAAACATGGCGGTCTTGGCCCGGGCCCGGCGGGTTACGAAGACGTAAATCCCATAGGCGATGAAGGGGAGGAGGAAGGGGATGAAATGGTAGAGGAATTTGTGCAGCATGACGATGACTAGAGCAGATCGTGGACGCGGCGATAGAGATTCATCAACATCCCCGCGGTCGCGCCCCAGATATAGAACTCGCCAAACGGCATGGCGTAATACTGCCGCTTGCGGCCGTTATATTCCCGGCTGTGGCGCTGATGATTGGCGGGGTCGAACAGGAACTCCAAAGGCACCTCGAAGACTTCCGCGACCTCGAAATCATCCACGTTCAGATCGAAACCAAGGCGCACGAAACCGACCACGGGGGTGATGTGGAACCCCGTTCCGGTTTCGTAATCATCCAGATATCCGGCCACTTCCACATAGGAACGGCTTAGGCCGATTTCCTCCTCCGTTTCGCGCAGGGCGGTATCGATCACATCCAGGTCGTCCTCCTCCACCCGGCCGCCGGGAAAGCTGACCTGGCCGGCGTGGTGATGCAGATGGTCCGTGCGCTTGGTCAATAATACGGTCAGGCCGCTGTTATGCTCGACCAATGGCACCAGCACCGCCGCCGGCTTCAGGCGCTCGTCAGGGTCGACCCAGTCCTGCATGAAGGGATTCAGGTCATGGTCGCCGGTGGAAGGGCGCAAATCGTCATGGGCGCGGGAATCCACCATGGGGCGAAGTTTCGATACAATACGGTCGCGCAACTGCGGCTCCTCAGCAAAATTCAAAAGTACGCTTCATGCTCTAGACCTCACCTGGATCGCCGATCGGGAAGAACACGCCGGCGCTCCAGATGCCAAAGCATATTTCACCATCGCGGTTCTCTTCCACGGCCAAATCGACCAGGTCATAGAATGTCGCACGGTTAATCAATGCTTCCAAGCGCCCACGTACATGTACATAGGGCGAAGGCTCTTCCGTTTCCGGGTCAATCTCCATCCGCAGCGGGTGATCAGGGCCCGCCATGACCTCGTCGTCCACATTTGTCCGGAAGGTCAGGATCTGTTCGCTACCGCTTCCGTGCACGGTCATGGCAACGGCCTGAAAGGGCGCGTCCTCCACCAAAATGGCGAATTTTTCCACCGGGGTGACCAGATAATAGCGCCCATCCGCGTCATGCCGCAGGATCGAGGCGAACATTTTGACCATGCGCCGACGCTTTATGGGCGAGCCCAGGTAATGCCAGGTTCCGTCACGGGCAATGCGCATATCCAGATCGCCGGAAAAATCAGGATGCCAGGTCTCCACGGGCGGCAGCTTGCCTTTTGGCAACTGCGCGCTGATGGCCTGTATGTCCAGCATCTGTTTTTCCATGCGCCAAATTTGTTCGACACCTGCGTTCGGCTAGTCCCAGTTCAGCTAGCCCTATGCTCTCGTAAACGTTACCTTACGGGCTAGATCAAAGTTGGGGACTCTTCAATATAGTGGACATCATGGCATTCGTCAGCGAAACCGACAAAAAATTGATCGCCGAGGCCGAGGCGGCCGTCGAGCATATCGCCAAGGTACGGCAGATGATCGGCCGGGTTATCTTTGGCCAGGCAGAGGTGATCGACGAAACCTTGATCACCTTGCTGGCCGGCGGCCATGCTCTGTTGATCGGCGTGCCCGGCTTGGCCAAGACGCGCCTGGTGGAAACCCTGGGCACGGTTCTTGGCCTGGCGGAGAAACGCGTGCAATTCACACCGGATTTGATGCCCGCCGATATTCTCGGCTCCGAGGTGTTGGAGGAAGCCGACAGCGGCAAGCGTAGCTTCCGCTTTCTGCCCGGTCCGGTGTTTTGCCAGCTGTTGATGGCGGACGAGATCAACCGGGCCAGCCCGCGCACGCAATCGGCCCTATTGCAGGCCATGCAGGAACAATTCGTCACCATCGCCGGACAGCACCATCCCCTGCCGCAGCCGTTTCATGTGCTGGCGACGCAAAACCCCTTGGAGCAGGAAGGCACCTATCCCTTGCCCGAGGCGCAGTTGGACCGCTTTCTGCTGCAGATCGACGTGGACTATCCTGACCGTGAGGCCGAGCGGCGCATGCTGATCGCCACCACCGGCGGGGAGGAAGCGGCGATCGAGGCGGTGATGGATGGCGAACGCCTGCGCGCCATCCAGGCTCTGATCCGCCATATCCCCGTGGGCGACAGCGTGGTCGAGGCTATCCTGACCCTGGTCCGCAATGGCCGCCCCGAAGACAGTCCGCTGACGGGTATCCGCGAACAGGTTGCCTGGGGCCCCGGCCCGCGGGCCAGCCAGGCGATGATGCTGGCGGTGCGCGCCCGGGCCTTGCTGGATGGCCGGCTCGCGCCCTCTATTGATGATGTACTGGCCCTGGCCGGCCCGGTGCTGCGCCACCGCATGGCCCTGACATTTGCCGCCCGCGCCGATGGCGTTACCCTGGGCGAGGTCATCGGCCGCCTGTCCGAACCACTGGCCTAAGCCGCCATGACGCCGGTCGCCGCAAATAGGATTGGCGCCAGGGCCGAGCAGCTGGCCGCCACTCTGCCGGCTTTGTTAGTTGCGGCGGATCGGGTCGCGGCAACCGTTGTGCAAGGCGTTCATGGCCGGCGCCGGGTGGGCAGCGGCGAGACCTTCTGGCAATACCGCCGCTATCAGGGTGGCGACAGCGCCACGGCCATCGACTGGCGGCAATCCGCCAAGAGCCAGAAAACCTTCGTGCGCGAGAACGAATGGGAAGCGGCGCAAAGCGTTTGGATGTGGCGGGACGGCTCCGCCTCCATGGATTACCAATCAACAACCGGTACGGCGTCCGAACGCAAGCAGGACCGGGCCGATCTTCTGTTGCTGGCGCTGGCATCGCTGTTGCTGCGCGGCGGCGAGCATGTGGGCCTTTACGGCCAGGACAGCATCGCCACGGGCGGCCGCGCCACCTTGAACCGTCTGGGCGCGCATTTGCTTGACCCCCGTACCGGCGAAACCGGCCTGCCCGCGCCGGGCCGGCTACCGCGCCTGGCTCAATTGGTTCTGTTCAGTGATTTTCTCGCACCCCTGGAAGAGATCGAGGCGCTGGTCAAGGGCTTCGCCAACCAGGGTGCCCGTGGCCATATGGTGCAGATTTTGGATGGCGCCGAAGAAGACCTGCCGTTTCATGGCCGCACGGAATTCGAAGGCACAGAGGGCGAGGGCAAGGTCCTGATTGGCCGGGTGGAAAGCCTGCGCGATGATTACCGCCGGCGCATGGCGGTTCAGCGTGAAGGCCTGAATGATATCGCGCGGCGGGCCGGTTGGGGTTTCGCCGTCCATCGCACGGACCGTTCGCCGCAAACCGCGCTGTTGGCCTTATTCAGTGCCTTGAGCGGTCAATTGGACGGCCCGGCCGGCCAAATCAAGTTGTAGCGCATGCTGTCGCTTGGTCCCATTGCCCTGACCGCGCCCTGGATGCTGCTGGGCCTGGCCGCTTTGCCCTTGATCTGGTGGCTGTTGCGGATTACGCCGCCGGCGCCCCGGCGGGTACGCTTCCCCCCCATCCGCATTTTGTTCGATCTGCGTGGCGAGGAAGAAACGCCGGCGGCAACGCCGTTGTGGCTGGCATTGTTGCGGCTGTTGTTGGCCGCCCTGGTGGTGTTGGCGCTGGCCCATCCCCTGCTGCATCCCGGTGCCGATTTGTCCGGCAAAGGACCGGTAGTTCTGGTGATCGATGATGGCTGGGGGGCGGCGCCCAGCTGGCCGCTGCGGCAGCAGGCCGCCCTGAGCCTGGTGGAGCGGGCGAAGCGGCGCCAGCGCCCGGTGTTGATCCTGAGCACGGCGCCGCCAGCAGAAGGTGGCGCGATCCAAGTCTCCGGCCTGTTGCAGGCGGCCGAGGCCGAGCCGTTGCTGCGTGCCTTGCAACCGAAACCCTGGTCCCCCGACCGCGCCGCCGCCGCCGCCGCAACGGAGGTTTTAGCCTTTGCCGAACAGCCCACGGTATATTGGTTGAGCGATGGCATCGACAGCCCGGGGCGGAAAACCCTGGCCGGCGCATTGGCTGCCCTGGGTCCGCTGCATCTGTTGCAGCAAGACGTCGGGCAGCGGGCCTTGGCCCTGTTGCCTCCGGTACTAAGCGGCGATGGCTTGCAGGCGACGGTGCTTCGGGTCGGCAAACAAAACCTGGGCACGGTGACGGTGCGGGCGCTGGGCGAGAAAGGCAGGGTTTTGGGACAGGGCCAGGCGCGGTTCGGCATCGACCAGGACCGCGCGGTAGCTGATATCGCCCTGCCCGGCGATCTGCGCAATCGCGCCCTGCGCCTGGAATTGGCCGGGGCGGGTTCGGCGGCGGCAAGCGTGCTGCTGGATGAACGCTGGCGGCGGCGGCCCGTGGGCCTGGTCTCCGGCGCCAGAATGGAAGAACGCGCCCAACCTCTGCTCTCCAACCTGTATTATCTGGAACGCGCCCTGCAGCCCTATGCCGAGCTGCGCCGGGGCGGCATCGAGACATTGTTGCAACGGCCCCTGGCGGTGTTGGTGCTGGCCGATATCGGTCAAATTACCAAGGCGCGGCAACAGCGGCTGGGGCAATGGCTGCAGGACGGCGGCATGCTGGTGCGTTTTGCCGGGCCGCATCTGGCGCAGGGACCAGACCCACTGATCCCCACGGCGCTGCGTCAGGGTGGCCGCGCCCTGGGCGGCTCCCTGTCCTGGTCCAAGCCCGCCGGCCTGGCCGCTTTCCCTAAACACAGTCCATTTCATGGCCTGGCGGTGCCGGGTGATGTTCTGGTCAAGCGGCAGGTTCTGGCCCAGCCCTCTCAGGATTTAAGCCAGCGCACCTGGGCCTCTCTGGCCGACGGCACGCCGATCGTGACGGCGGTGCCCAAGGGTCAGGGTTGGCTGGTGCTGTTTCATGTTACCGCCAATGCCTCCTGGTCCAACCTGCCCTTGTCCGGCCTGTTCGTGAACATGATGCGCCGTCTGACCGCCATGTCACGGGGCGTGGCGGCGGCGGGCGAAGCGGTGGTGCAACGGCAATTGCCACCCCTGGCCAATTTGGACGCCTTTGGCCGCCTGGGCCCGCCGGCCCCCGGTGCCGAGGCCATCAATGCCCGCGATATAGACAAGCTTGAGGCCGGGCCGAAGAACCCGCCCGGCTATTACGGACGGGAAGATGACCGCCGGGCCTTGAACCTGAGCCAGACCTGGCAAACCCTGCGCCCGATCACGGAATTGTCGGTGCCGGCACAAATGGCCGGTTATCTGCAGGACAGAGAGGAAGACCTGAAACCGTGGCTGTTGCTGGCGGCGTTCTTGCTGGCCCTGGCTGATCTTATCGCGGTGCTTGCGCTGCGCGGACTGCTGCGGCCCGGTGTCCGCGTGGCGGTGCTGCCGTTGGCCGCGATGCTGCTGTTGCCGGACAGCACCGCTTCCGCGCAGCAATATTCTTCTGCCGAGCAATTCGCCATGGCGGCGGCGCTGGATACCCGTCTGGCCTATGTGCTGACCGGCGATGGCCAGGTCGACGAGATGAGCCGGGCCGGCCTGGCGGGGTTGAGTGATATTCTGCGTCTGCGCACCTCGATCGAACCCGAGGCGCCCATGGCGGTCAATGTGGAGCGGGACCCTCTGGTGCTGTTCCCCATATTGTATTGGCCCGTGGTGCCCACGCAGCCGGCCTTGAGCGCCCGCGCCATTGCCCGCATCTCGCAGTACATGCGCACGGGGGGCACCATCGTGTTCGACAGCCGTGACGCGGGCAATAACATGCCCTTGCTGCGCCGCCGCCTGGGCGCCGGCGGCAGCGCCAGCGAACGCCTGCGGTACCTGCTGTCGCGCCTCGACCTGCCCCCCGTGGCGCCGGTCCCGCCGGGCCATGTGCTGACTCGGTCGTTCTACCTGCTGCAGGATTTTCCCGGCCGCTATGTGGGCGGCCAGGTTTGGGTGGAACGGCGTTCCGGCGGTCTGAACGACGGCGTCTCGGCCTTGATCATTGGCGGTAACGACTGGGCCGCGGCCTGGGCCATGGACGCACGGCACAGGCCGCTTGTCCTGCCCACGCCCGGCGGTGCGCGGCAGCGCGAGATGGCCTACCGCTTTGGCGTCAATCTGGTGATGTATGCCCTGACCGGCAATTACAAATCGGACCAGGTGCATATCCCGACGATCCTGGAACGGTTGGGACAATAGATATGACCAGCTTTTCCCGCATCAGCTTTGACCCCGCGCTTCCCTGGTGGCTGCTGGCGGCCCTGGCCTTGGCCGCCGCGCTGCTGCTGGGCGTTGCCTACTGGCGCCGTTCGGGCGGCACCACATGGCGGTTGCTGGCCCTGGCGGCGGCGCTGGGGGCATTGGCCAATCCCTCGCTGGTGCGCGAGCAGCGCAATCCCATACCCGATGTCGCCCTGGTGGTGGTGGATCAATCCATCAGCCAACGCATCGGAGAGCGGCAGGAACAGACCGAAGCGGCATTGGAGCGTATCGAACAGAAATTACGGGGCAGGCCAGATCTGGAAATGCGGGTGGTGCGGGCAGGTTTGGCGGGCGCCTCGGGCGAAACCGGGGCGGGCCATGTGCTGCCGGACGGCACCCATTTGTTTGGCGCCATCCGCCGGGCCCTGCGCGATGTGCCCAACCGCCGGGTCGCGGGCATCATCATCATCAGCGACGGCCAGGTGCATGACCTGCCCCCCTTGCGCAAGGAGGCAAAAAACGGCGGAGATCAGGGCGGTTCCAATCCGGCTGATGACAATTCTGGGGGTCCCAATGCGGCTGGCCCAGTACATCTGTTGCTGAGCGGCCAGCGCGGCGAGCGGGACAGGCGCCTGGTGGTGGTGAAGGCGCCCAGCTATGGCATCGTCGGTGAAGTGCTTAATCTGACCCTGCGGGTGGATGACAGCGAAGATGGCGGCGCCAAGGCCGGTCGCACCCGTCTGCGCCTGCGCCGTGACGGCGGAGTGACCGACAGCCGCAGCATTGCAATTGGCCAGAACCGCAGCTTCCCGTTTCGTTTGAACCACGGCGGTGCCACCGTGCTGGAATTGGAGATCGATGCCGGCCCGGACGAGCTGACCCTGAAGAACAATCGCGCCGTTCTGATCATCAATGGGGTGCGGGAACGCCTTCGCGTTCTGCTGATTTCCGGCGAGCCGCACGCGGGCGAGCGGACCTGGCGCAATATTCTGAAATCGGACCCATCGGTGGATCTGGTGCATTTCACCATTCTCAGGCCGCCCCATAAACAGGACGGCACGCCGATCAACGAACTGTCGTTGATTGCCTTTCCGACCCGGGAATTGTTTCAGGACAAGCTGGATGAATTCGATCTGATCATTTTTGACCGCTACCGCCGCCGGGGCGTGCTGCCCGGCATCTATTTGCAGAATGTCGCGGAATATGTCCGCCGTGGCGGCGCGGTGCTGACCGCCGTGGGGCCTGACTTTGCCTCACCCTCCTCTTTATCCCGCACCCCCCTGGGCCGGATCCTGCCCAGTCGGCCGACGGGGAATGTGCGCGAAATTGGTTTTCGTCCCCAGCCAACGGATAAGGGCCGTCGTCATCCGGTAACCGCCACCCTCAGCGGCATTGGTGACAAGGGCACGGCACCCAGCTGGGGGCGGTGGTTCCGGCAAATCGACGTGGACCAGGCCAAGGGTGATATTCTGCTGCGCGGCGCGGCACGGCAGCCCCTGCTGATTACCTCTCGCGTTGGCGATGGCCGGGTGGCGCAGCTGTTGTCCGATCATGCCTGGTTGTGGACCCGTGGTTTTGAAGGCGGCGGCCCGCAGGCGGAATTGCTGCGCCGCATCGCCCATTGGCTGATGCAGGAACCGGATCTGGAGGAGGAAGACCTGCGTGCCCGGGCCAACGGCAATCAGCTATTAATTCAGCGCCGCAGTCTCAGCCCCGATAATGCCGATGTCCAGGTCATCAACCCCGCCGGCGAAGTGCATGGCGTCCGCCTGAAGGACAATGGCCGTGGCTTGGAGACCGGCAGCCTGGCAGTGCTGGAGCCGGGTCTCTACCGTCTGGCTGACGGCAGCCACAAGGCGATCGCGGCGGTGGGTGATATCAACCCGTTGGAATATGCCGATATGCGCGCCACGCCCGCAAAGTTGCAGCCATTGCTGGAACAAAGCGGCGACGGCGCTTTTTGGCTGGCTGACGGCATGCCTGATATTCGCCGGGTCAAGCCGGGCCGGATCAATCGGGGCCGGGGCTGGCTGGGCCTGCGGGCCAGCGGTGAATACACCGTCAGCGGCGTGGAACAGACGCCATTATTGCCGGGCCTTTTGGTCCTGCTGCTGTTCCTCGGCTTGACCATGCTGGCCTGGCACCGCGAGGGCCGTTAGACCATTTTCGGTTTTGAACTACCCACCCGCTCCCCCTTCCCGGCCACCCACAGGGTACCATTAATGGGT
>CAYWYB010000200.1:0-9638 GCA_964462145.1 uncultured Rhodospirillaceae bacterium | reverse complement strand
CTACCCACCCGCTCCCCCTGCCCCCAAGAGTTTTATGGCACCCACAGGGTACCATTAATGGGTGGCCGGGCAGGGGGAGCGGGTGGCTTGGTGCGTCGATGATAATCGAAAAGAGTCTAGCGTTAGAAACGAATGCCGAAAAGGCCGCCGTTTGTGTCCGCATCCGTCAAGGTAAGGCGCACATATCCGTCGAAACCAAAGTCTTCATCAAATTCATTGTATGGCACCATGTCCGAGTTCAAGGCGCAGATATATTGGAATCCCAGCGCTTCCGCCTTACGTGCGGCAAGCTGTATTCCGAGAGCTCTTTGGCGCTCATCAACGCCATCGTATATTATGCTGTCGTGGACGATTAACCCGGCGGAACGCTCTTTTGCACCCCATAGCTCAGCGAGCACAAGGTCATAGCAAAAAACCTTCATGCGATCCATGCGGCGACTACCGGAGCTTTGGATGTCCACGGTAAATTTATAACCACTGTCCGTGATGTCGACGACAAGGCTCCCCGGTGCGGCATAGAGCGCATGCGCATTGGCATTGAAAAGGGAAACCGCGTTATCCCGCTGATCCCGCCGTTCGTCATGGTCTTGACGTAGGCGTTTGAGGAGCAGCTCCTTGTCAATCTTGTGGGTGCTCGCGCCCTCCTGGATTTCACGCAGTGTCTGGATGCGGTCGGCGAAGGCCTGAAGTTGTGCCTTGCGTTGGGATTGTTGCTCGGTGAGTAGCTGGTATTCATCCCAGGGACCATGAGCCTTGAGCGTGCTCATCGTCTCGCCGCGTGCTTTGGTCAGCTGGGCCAAACGCCGCGAAGTATCCTCGATTTCAGCTTTGACTTTTTCGATCTCCGAGGCGAGGAATATCTTTCGGTTTTCTATGATCGAGGCGTGAAATTGCTGTACATCGTCTAGCCGTCTGCGGACGCCGCCATGCAAATTCACGCCGGCCTTCTCGTAAATCTCGACAATGGCTGATGATTCGGTTTCTTTTTCGTCGTCATGCTTGGTTTCGTAATAGGACAATCGCCGCCCGAGTTTCAGACGTTTGTTCCGCAGGCGTTGTATCTGGCGGGTTTGCTGGTAGGCCTGCTTTTCCAACTGCCGGTATTGCGGCAATACGTTGAAGGATGCCAACCCCGCCTGGTTTTCTTCTATCTCGGCCCGGATGCGAACTTCCTCGGCTTCAAGCTCCCCTATGGTGCCGAGATATTTGGCGAGCACCCCCGCCTTGAGCCCGCGCTTGAGATTATCAATGTGTTTCTTTTTGTCCTTCAATGATTGCAGGTCGGAGGCGCGCGTCCAATTGAGATCAAGCAGGAAAGTGTTGTTGATCTGGACATCCCATCCCTGCTGCGTTCGGTAATGTTCGAACGGAATGGCATAGGCATCGTTGCCCCGGCGGACGAAATAGGAGATCAGGCTGCGAAATGTCGGCGTGTACTTCCTTGCTGGCTCATCGATTGGCAGGCCGAACATAAGATTGCCCAGAACGGTGCTCCAATCCTTTGGGCTGTAACTTTTTGTTCCTGATTTCTGGTTGATCGATGGTGCGATCGGCCAGCCGTTGGTTGGACCCGCAATATTGATCCGGTTCGGGCGTGCCGTGTTTCTGGAAGCGCTGACAATTCCGGTCGCAAGCTCCAGCTCAACCGTGAAGGTCCAATCGTGCAACGGCTCGACCATAAGACCTTCGTCTTTTCGTGTCCCGGCGCCCAGGCAAAAATGAATGATCTCGATAAGAGTGGATTTTCCCAGGCCGTTCCGCGCATCGCGCCCTGTCGATTCCTTCGTTCTTTCGGCCAGCACGACATTGAAGCCCGGTTCAAAATGAACCGTCTTGAACGACGGATTGTCTGCCGTGATAGATCGGATCATGGCGTAACATCTCCGCGCACCAGTAGGCCATCACGCCAATTGACGGCGCCGAGCGCATACAAAAGAGACAACGCAAGGGCAAATCTTTCGAAGGTCGCGACACCCGGTTCAGCCCTGCTACCTTCCCATAGGCTGGATATCGTTTGTGGTTGCTCCAAACGCATCAGCAATACGCCGCCAATTCCCAAGAGAGAATAATCCAGAGAAATATGTTTGCTGGGTAGGATCATTGTTCAAAAACATCCCAGGCTTCGAACAAGTGGGATAAGACGGCCAGACCTGCGGCGTTAATCACCGCATCCGTTCGACCATGGCAAGCGAAGCGTAACATTTCATCGAAAAGCGGATCGCCTCTTAATCCGCCACTCCACGCCTCGTCAGATTTTGCCCTGAAGCCGCCAACCAGACGCTCGTCAAATCGTGGAACGGTCGTTGAAGTTTCGTGGATGAATTCCCTGACCTCTTGAGATTTTCCGAGGCCGACGGAAATCAGAGACCGCACACCGCGAGATAGCCCGTTCGTTCTGAGCTTCTCTTCCGGCGGCGTCAAATCCAAGTCTGGCGCGGTCGCCGGGACGGAATCGATCAGCGCCTTGGTCACGATTTCCAATTCTGCAAATGTGACTTCCGACAGTGCGTTCTCGGTCCTGTCCCACATGGCCTATTTGTCCTCGGGAAAGTATTGCTCGTGTCTTGCGAAGCCGGCCTTCTCGCCACGAATACAAGCATAGCTCCGCCCCCCCCCTCGGCCGTTGCATCATCTGCCAACAGTCTGCCGCGGCCGAAAAGGCGCATTTATTATAACTATTGAAGGTGTAGCGAAGTTTAACGCGCGGCCTTATACCAAGTCGTGGTGATGCAGGCCCAAACAGGCCCTTTTCACCACGACTAGGTATAAGATGTTTCGGACTTTAATTCTTTCGCCCGCGTATCTCAGTCGTCAAAAACCCTGAGTTTTAGAACAGCCGGCCCCGTTGCCACCAGCCGCGCCGCTTTGGCTTGTCCGAAGCTTCTTCAGCCGCAACGCCTTCGACCGCTACCTCTTCAGCAGCAACCTCTTCAGCCGGCGTCTCTTCGGTTGGAACCTCTTCGACCGCAACCTCTTCGGCTGGCGTTACGGCTTCCGGTTCAACCGGTGCCGGCTGTATTGGTTCCGGCACCACGATGGCTTCGGACGGGCCAACATCGGCCGTCGCCTCATCGGGGATGGCGACCTCTCCGTCACTCTCGCCGCTGCTCTCATTGGCACTGTCCGCCGGCTCGGCGGTCGCCGCGCCACCGGTCATTCCCGTGGCGGTGAAGCCAATGGGATTTGTCGGTGCGTTTTCGCTGGCCGGGCCATCCGCAACCAATGCCGGTCCGGCGTCGCCCGGCACGGCATCGTTCGCAGTTTCGCTAGCGGCGCCTTCGGCGCTGGCGGCTGCTTCCGTGCTCTCGGCCTCGTCGCCGCCGCTGCGCCGCCGCCGTCCGCCACGGCGGCCACGCCGCCGGCGGCGCGGTTTTTCTTCGCCGTCGCCATCACCGTTAGCCGCCGCGGCCTGATCCCGGTCACCGCCGGCATCGCCATCGCTTTCGCCGGCTTCGCCATTACTTTCATCGGCGGCTGCAGTATCGCCGCCGTTTTTGGCCTTTTTGTCTTCGCCCCTGTCTTCGCCTTTGTCGTCACCCTTGTCTTCACCCCGGCGGCGCGAGCGGCGCCGGCGCCGTGGGCGTTTTTCCTTGGCTTTTTCCGCCCCATCAGCGCTCTCGTCGGCGCTATCGGCCGCGGCCGCCGCTTCGTCGGCGGCCAGGTCATCGTCGTCGTCAAGTCCGGGCAGCAAGGCGGCGGTGCGCTTGCGTTCGCTCTCGATCTCTTCGATTTCTTCCGCCGTGCGGGTGCGGTCGATGTCGACGCGGCAGTCGGGTGCGACCAGGGCATCATCTCCCAGGACATGTACGCCGATGCCATAGCGCTGTTCGATTTCCGCCAGGTGATCGCGTTTCTGGTTCAGCATATACAGCGCCACTTCCGCCGGCGCATGCACGGTCAATTGCGCTGCCCGGCCCCGGATACCTTCTTCCTCGATGGCGCGCAGGACGTGCAGGGCGGTGGATTCCGTGGTCCGGACAAAGCCCGTGCCGGCGCAGATTTCGCAGGTCCTGGTGGACGCCTCGAACAAAGACGGACGCAGCCGCTGGCGGGACATTTCCATCAGGCCAAAGGAGGAAATGCGGCCCACTTGAATACGGGCCCGGTCATCCTTCAGGGCCTCTTTCATGCGCCGTTCCACCGCGCGGTTGTTGCGGTTTTCATCCATGTCGATGAAATCGATCACCACCAGGCCGGCCAGATCGCGCAGGCGGAGCTGGCGGCCGACTTCCGATGCGGCCTCCAGGTTGGTCTTCAGGGCGGTTTCCTCGATATTCCGCTCCTTGGTGGAACGGCCCGAGTTGACGTCGATGGCGACCAGGGCCTCGGTCTGGGCCAGCACCAGGTAGCCGCCTGATTTCAGCTGCACAACATTGGAATGCATGCTGTCCAATTGCTGTTCCACCTGATAGCGGTGCAGCAGGGGAATGCGGTCGCGGTAGGGCTGGACCTTTTTGGCATGGGACGGCATCAGCATGCGCATGAAGTCCTTGGCCACGCGGTAGCCGTCCTCGCCATCAACCAGGATTTCATCGATATCCTTGGCGTACATGTCGCGGATGGCCCGTTTGATCAGGTCGGCCTCTTCATAGACGGCGGTGGGCGCCGTCGAATCCAGGGTCAGATCACGCACGCTGTCCCACAGGCGCAATAGATATTCGAAGTCGCGGCGGATTTCCGATTTGGTGCGGTTCTGCCCGGCGGTACGCACGATCACGCCCATGCCTTGCGGTACATCCAGATCCGAGACGATATCCTTCAACTTGCGGCGATGGGTCTGATTGGCGATCTTGCGGCTGATACCGCCGCCCCGCGCCGTGTTCGGCATCAGCACGCAGTAGCGCCCGGCCAGGGACAAATAAGTGGTCAGCGCCGCGCCCTTGTTGCCGCGTTCTTCCTTGACCACCTGGATCAGCAGGATCTGCCGCCGCTTGATGACTTCCTGGATCTTTTAGCTGCGCCGGCTACGGGCGCGGGGACGGGGGACTTCATCCATGGCGTCCACGGCGCCGGCTTCCTGGGCCGCTTCCGGGCCATCGCCATCGTCGTCGTCATCGCCATCGTCATCGCCGCCCGCTTCGCCATCGGCGCCGGCGGTCAGATCATCCGCTTCGGCATCCAGCTCGGCGCCGGTGTCGGTTTGAATGATATCAACAGCCGCGTCATCGCCAGCATCTTCGGCCAGCGCCTCGGCACCCTCGACGCCAACTTCATCGTCGTCGTCGTCATCGTCGAGGCTGCCATTGCCGTCAACGCGATCCTCCAACTCGGCCTCGCGGGCGGCCTGTTCGGCCTCGTCCAGCAGCAATGCCTCGCGGTCGGCGACCGGAATTTGATAGTAGTCGGGATGGATTTCGTTAAAGGCCAGAAAGCCGTGGCGGTTGCCGCCGTAATCCACAAAGGCCGCCTGCAACGAGGGCTCAACCCGCGTTACCTTGGCCAGATAGATATTGCCCTTGAGTTGCCGTTTGGTGGCCGTTTCAAAGTCGAAATCAACCAGCCGCTTACCGTCAACGACGACGATGCGGGTTTCCTCCGCATGCGTCGCGTCAATCAACATACGCGTCGTCATAAATTTATGCCCGCATCCAGCCGGCATTTTCATGCCGGACGCCGCGGTCCCTCATTATAGCGAAGCCGGTTATGGGGATATCAACCCGTCAAACGGCACGGCTAGAGGCGATTGTCGCGCAGGTCTGTCTTTGTACGGGTTCGCCGCGCTATTTCGGGCGATCTCGTCAAACAGCCTCGCCACGATCAAAGACGCGGCACGAAACCGCCGCATCCTTTGCCTTTGGCCGACCAGGACGGGGATCCTTCTACCATCACCCGATCAGTATGATGCCCATGGCAGCACGCCGACCCTGGCTTCGAATTCACCTATCCAATCCGTCAATTCAATGCGTAACAACGTAGGTCCGGTACTTGCGGCCACCGATAAGAGACTATCGTGCCGGTACAACCCAGCCTGTCGTTGCCACGCCATCGCCGTACTCAAAAAACCAGCGAAACGATGACGGAACTATTACACGAATGCCATGATATACGCTTGATTGCCAAATTCACAAAGAAAATACTGTGAAAAGCACTTATAAATATATCGCCGGGCGAAACTTAGCTTGGCCTTTTTGCCTTTGCCAATAGGTTGGATTGGCTATCCGGAGCCACATTGGATATTGTGTTTTAGTGAATCGTGGCTACTAGATGTGCGATGTTTGTGGGAAAACTCTTTCACCTGATTTTGTTTGCCGGGCTGTGCTGCGGGCTTGTCCAAGGCGCGGGGGCGGAGACTGTTGTCAATGACATCAGGATCGGCATCCACAAGGATAAGACGCGGCTGGTGCTCGATCTTTCCGAGCCTCCCGGCTTTCAGATATTTGCCCTGGCCGATCCCTACCGAATTGTCCTTGATCTGCCCGATATTGACTGGCGGGTGCCGCCCGAAACGGCGCGGCGCAAGGGCGGATTGATCGCCGGATTGCGTTATGGTCAGTTTCAGCCCGGCAATTCCCGCGTGGTGATGGATTTGCGCGGCCCCGGCACGGTTGGCAAGTCGTTCATCATCCCGCGCTCGAAAAAGCGCGGCCCGCGTCTGGTCATCGATATCCGCAAGACAACGCGCCAAGCCTTTCTTGCCACCTTGAAGGCGCCGCGAAAGCCTGCCAAGGCGCCGGCGAGAATTCCTTTGCGGGCAAAAGCCAAACGCTCGCCCCTGCAAAAACCACTGGTGGTGATCGATCCGGGCCATGGCGGCATTGATCCAGGCGCCATTGGTGTCAACGGCACTTTCGAAAAGCATGTGACCCTGGGCATGGCACACCAGATACGCAGGGCCATTCTGGGTCTTGGCCGGCAACGGGTTTTGCTGACGCGAAGCCGGGATGTTTTCATTCCCCTGCGCCGCCGGGTGGCGATCGCCCGGGCAGCGGGGGCGGATCTGTTTGTCTCGATCCATGCCGATTCCATCGCCAATCGCAGGGTCCGCGGCGGCGGCATCTATACTTTGTCTGAAACCTCATCAGATAAGGAAAGCGCCGCATTGGCGGCCAAGGAGAACCGCTCCGACGTCATCGCCGGGGTCAACTTGAGCGGCCATGATGATGAAGTCGCCTCGATCCTGATTGACCTGACCCAGCGTGAAACGATGAATTATTCGGCTCATTTTGCCTCCGCCCTGGTGCCGGAACTGCGGCAATTGATCCGTATGCGCCGTAAACCGCACCGTTTTGCGGGCTTCCGGGTGCTGAAAGCGCCGGATGTGCCTTCGGTGCTGGTGGAATTGGGCTATCTGTCGAACCGGCGGGACGAGAAGATGCTGACCTCCGCCAAATCCCGCGCCGCCATCGCCGCCGCCATCGGTCGGGCCGTGGACAATTATTTCAAGAATCCGAAGCCCTGACCCCGAAAGCCTGAAAATGGAGGTGTTTGCGCCTTGAAACCGCCTTATTTGACCGCTACTTGCTAAAATATAGGCGTAACCTTGTTCAAAGACCGGAAATAGCGCATCGAAAGGATGGCGTGACGACACGATGATACGGGCTCTGGCGATAATGTTTTCGCTTGTCCTGCTGCTGGCAATGGTGGCGGGCGGAGGCAGCCTGTACGTGTTCTGGCGCTTTGGGCGGGACCTGCCCGATTACAGCCAGCTGGCCGACTACCGCCCGCCGGTGATGAGCCGGGTACATGCGGGCGACGGTACCCTGATCGCGGAATTCGCCCACCAGCGGCGCCTGTTCGTGCCCATCGCTGCCATGCCGCGGCAGGTCATTCAGGCCTTTTTGGCGGCCGAGGACAAAACCTTCTACACGCACCCTGGTATAGATTTCGCCGGCATCGCTTCGGCCATGCTGCGCAACATCAAGAACATTGGCGGCAAGCGCCGGCCGGTCGGTGCCTCGACCATCACCCAACAGGTGGCGAAAAATTTTCTGCTGACCAACGAGCTTTCCATCGCCCGCAAGGTCAAGGAAGCGATCCTGGCTTTCCGCATTGAGCATGCTTTTTCCAAGGACCGCATTCTTGAACTCTATTTAAATGAAATTTATCTCGGTCTGGGCAGTTACGGCGTGGCCGCCGCAGCGTTGAACTATTTCGATAAATCGCTTGATGAATTGAGCCTGGAAGAGACCGCTTTTTTGGCCGCTCTGCCCAAGGCGCCGAATAATTACCACCCCATCCGCAACCGCAAGGCGGCCGAGGGGCGGCGAAACTGGGTGCTGGGTCAAATGGCCGGCAACGGCGTGATTTCGGCCCTGGACGCCAAGCGGGCCTCTGCCCATGCTCTGTTGATGCGCCGGCCCGATCCCACCCGCATTCTGGAGGCGGGATTTTTCGCCGAGGAAGTGCGCCGGGACCTGCTGCAGCGCTATGGCGAGGAGCGTCTGTATGAAGACGGCCTCTCCGTACGCACCACGTTGGAGCCGGCCTTGCAGAAGATCGCCGACGAGGAACTGCGGGCCGGCTTGGTGGCTTACGACCGCCGCCACGGCTGGCGCGGTCCGCTGGCCCGGATCGAAGAGCGGGAGAATTGGATCGGCGCCCTGGCCAAGGTGCCGATCCCGCCCGCCATTGGTTCATGGTACATGGCGGTGGTCCTGGCATTGCATCCCGAGCGGGCCGAGATCGGTTTTTCCAATGGCGTTGAAGGGCAGATTTTGCTGCCGCATATGAGTTGGGCACGCCTTTGGCGCAAGGGCGAAACCAGGGGGCCGCGGGTGCGCCGGCCCAGGGATGTTCTGGCCGTGGGCGATGTGGTCGCAGTTGCCGCCGTGGCCCAGGATGATGAAAATTACCAGGCGGGCAGTTACAGCCTGCAGCAGATCCCCGCCATCAACGGCGCCTTGCTGGCCATGGACCCTCACACGGGGCGGGTTCTGGCCATGGCTGGTGGCTATGCCTACAAGGCCTCGCAATTCAACCGCGCCACCCAGGCCAAGCGCCAGCCCGGTTCCGCATTCAAGCCGTTTGTCTATGCCGCGGCGTTGGAGCATGGCTTTACCCCGTCCTCGATGGTGCTTGATGCGCCGTTCGTGATCGATGCCGGCGCCGGCCAGGGCAAATGGAAGCCGGCCAACTACACCAAACGTTTCTATGGCCCGTCCACCCTGCGCCTGGGCATCGAGAAGTCCCGCAACCTGATGACCGTCCGCCTGGCCAACTATATCGGCATGGAACGGGTGGTGGACTATGCCAAACGGTTCGACATCGTGGACCGAATGCCGCCGCTGTTGCCGATGTCCCTGGGCGCGGGCGAGACGACGCTGCTGCGCCTGACCACGGCCTATGCCATGCTGGTCAACGGCGGCAAGCGGGTGGCGCCGGCCTTGATCGACCGTATTCAGGACCGTCGGGGCCGGACCGTGTTTCGTCACGATCAGCGCGAATGTCCGGGCTGCGTCAGCAGCGGCTGGCACGAACAGGATACGCCCGTGGTCCCCGATATCAGGGATCAGGTGATCCAGCCGGGTACCGCCTATCAGGTGGTGTCCATGCTGCAAGGAGTAGTGCAGCGGGGCACCGGCATCCGCATCAAGGCGGTGGGCAAGCCCTTGGCGGGCAAGACCGGTACCACCAATAAAAGCCGTGATACCTGGTTCATGGGCTTTTCGCCCGATCTCGCCATCGGCGTCTATGCCGGC
>CAYWYB010000199.1:0-9709 GCA_964462145.1 uncultured Rhodospirillaceae bacterium | reverse complement strand
CCCAGCCGGGCAGCCGGTACGGCGTATTGGGTATCGTCGGCGGCAATGCGGATATCGGCGGCCAGGGCCACGGCCACGCCGCCGCCGATGCAATAACCCTGGATCATCGCAATCAAGGGCTTGCTCAAGCCCGTCATGCCGCGATGCGCCTGGGCCGAGGCGGCGTTGTAGCGTTCCTCGGATTCGGCGGAGTTTCGGTTCTCGGCGAATTCAGAAATATCCGCACCCGAGACAAAGGCCCTGTCGCCCTCGCCGGCCATGACCACGACGCGAATGGAATCATCGTTTTCGAAGTCTTCCATGGCTTCGCCCACGGCTTCCCACATAGCCATGGACACGGCGTTAAGGCGGGCTGGATTGTTGAAAGTTAGCCAGCCGACACCGTCTTCCTTACGGGCGATCATCTTGTCGGTTTTTAGTTGCAGTTCCGTTGCCATGGACCTTCGATCTTTCATGTTGAAATTTCAATTCCTGTCTTTGTAACCCAAGGGCCGGCAAGACGCCATTTGCATCTCACGCCGGCTTGGGCATCATGGCGTCGGAGCAGTAATTCGTGGGAGAGACGATAATGCGGGCACTGATTTGCCGGGACTGGGGCAAGGTTGACACATTGGAGATGGGCGAGATGGCACCGCCGGTGCCGGGCGAAGGCGAAATCCTGATCGACATCGTGGCCTCGTCCGCCAACTTCGCCGACACCATCATGGTCGCCGGCAACTATCAGACCAAACCGGATTTCCCGTTCGCACCGGGCCTTGAAGGGGCCGGCCGGGTCGCTGCGGTGGGCCCCGGCGTCGAGGGTTTCAAGCCAGGCGACAAGGTGATGGCCACCCTGGCGCACGGCGGCTTCGCCGAGCAGGCCATCGCGGTCGAGGCCGAATGCTGGCATCTGTTCGACGGCATGAGCTTCGCCGACGGCGCGGCCTTTACCATCGCCTATTTGACAGCCCATCTGGCGATCCGCTGGCAAGGCCGGTTGGAGGCTGGCGAAACCATGCTGGTCCTTGGTGCTGCCGGCGGCTCCGGCCTGGCGGCGGTGGAAATCGGCAAGGCCATGGGCGCCAGGGTGATCGCGGGCGCCAGCAGTGATGAACGACTGGCGGCGGTGCACGAACACGGCGCCGACGAAGTGGTGAACTACGCCAACGAAGATCTGAAAGACCGGGTGCTGGAAATCACCCAGGGCAAGGGCGCCGATGTCTGCTTCGACCCGGTGGGCGGCAAACTGTTCGACAGCGCCCTGTCGTCACTTGGCTGGGGTGGGCGCTTTGTACATTTCGGCTTTGTCGGCGGCGTGCCAAAGGTGCCCGCCAACCGCCTGTTGGTTAAGCATCGTTCGGCCTTGGGGTCTTCGTATCGCTATTTCCGCTGGCACAAGCCGGAACTGGTGGTGCGCTCCATGGCCGAGTTGGGCGAGTTCTATAAACAGGGTCATCTGCGCCCCATCATTACCCACCGCCTGCCACTGGACCAAGGGGTCGAGGCATTGCGTTTGCTGACCGAACGCCGCGCCATGGGCAAAGTGGTGGTGGATGTGGCACCGGAAGAGGAGGGCTTGTAAATGACGCTCACTGTTAGAGACCACGGCCCCCATATCGCCATTATCACCATGGACAACCAGGCCAAGCGCAATGCCTTGAGCCGCCAGGACCTGGCCGACCTGGGCGATCTGTGGCTGAAGCTGCAGGATGCGCCCTATCGTTGCCTGGTCCTGACCGGGGCGGGGGAGCAGTCTTTTTGCGCCGGCGCCGATCTGTCCGGCGATCTCTCCGCCAGTCCGGAACTGTCACAAAGCATCTATAGGGGCCTGTTGAAATACGGTGCCTACCGCAAACCGATCATCGCCGCCGTTAACGGCGATTGCGCCGGCGGCGGGGTTGAGCTGCTGCTATCCACGGATATCCGCGCCGCCGCGCCCGAAGCAAGGTTTGGTTTGCCGGAAGTGAAATGGGGCGTCTATCCCTTTGGTGGCGCCGCACTGCGTCTACGCCAACAGATCGGTCATGTGCACGCCATGGAGTTGATCCTGGGCGGTCAGCTGATCGATGCGGAGGAGGCCGCCCGCATCAACCTGATCAACCGGGTATTGCCCCGCGAAGAGTTGATGCCCTGGGCCATTGGCATGGCGGAAACCATTGCAGCCAACAGCCCCATGGCGGTGCAGGCGGTGAAGGAACAGATCAGCGCCACCGACGATGCGGTCAATCAAACCCGCGAGGGAATGGAACAGGCCCTGGGCGACCGGGTCCGCGCCAGCCCCGACTTCGCCGAGGGCGTGGCGGCCTTCCAGGAAAAGCGCCCGGCGAATTACTAAACCTTCTGGCGCAATATGAGCATTAAGAAGTCACCTTTATCGGATCAGTTCTGGGCCGCATTCAAAGCGGCCACCGGAACGGCGGCAGAGGATTATAGTGTCACGTCGTTTGGCGACAGCGCCGCCATGGCCGATGAGTTGCTAGCCCTGGTGCTGGCGGGGCAAAAGCGCGCCACCGCCTCCCTGCGCCGGGATTACGATACGATGGGAGAGCCATTGCCCCGGGTCGGCAATTATGTCGTCGTGACCGATGGCAGTGGAACGCCGCGCTGTATCTGGCGCACCACCGAGGTTGTTGTGAAGCCCTTGATCGAAGGCGACGAGGCCTTCGCCTGGGACGAGGGCGAAGGTGATCGTACGCTTGAATGGTGGCTAACGGCCCACCGTGCCTATTTCGCGAACCAGGCGCGGCGCCAGGGGTTCGAGATGCACGACGCTATCGAGACCGTATTCGAACGTTTCGAGGTTCTATGGCCGCCCGAATTCGCGGATAGGCCGGTTGCCGGGATCAAGCCTTAACGCCGACCGTCAGCACCGCGGGCATGGGCAGGTCCGTGGTCGTGCCGTTGTCATAGGGTTTGCAGGCCTCGGTCATGGCGGCCTTGATGGCTGGTAGATGCGCCGGGTCCTGGGCGCCCAACAGGGCGCTCATGCGGGCCGTGGCCTGGCGGAAGCTTTCCATCAAGGCATCCGGTCTGGGCAAATGCCAGGTCAGCATGGTGTCGGTGCTGGCGATATTCGTGAAGCCGATGGCGCCCAGCACCGCCGCGCACTCATCATGGTCGGCAAAGCGGAAAATTGGCGTGCCCTTGGGCAAATCCACCTTGACCGTGCCCTCCTGCACGATGGCGTCCGTCGCCATGCCCAGGGCGGAACCTTCCGGACCCTCCCAGGCGGTAAAGCCCAGACGACCGCCCGGTTTCAGGACTCGGAATGCCTCGGCCAGGGCCTTATCGGCATCGGGAAAATGCAGCACGCCGAAATTCACCGTGACCACGTCAAAGCTGTCTTCGGCAAAGGGCAGATCCTCGGCATCGCCCAGTTGGAACGAGACATCCGGGAAATTCGCCGCCGCCAGGTCGCGCATGTTTTCCGCCAGGTCGATACCGGTGGCCGTCGCACCCATGGCCGCCGCCGCGCCGGCGGCATAGCCGGGACCGGAGGCGACATCGAGAACCTGGCTGCCGTCACCAACACCCGTCCGCTGCAACAGCAGGGGAATAATTTGCGGCGTCAAATGCTCCCAATGATCATGATAGCCGGTCGACAGGCCGTTCCAGCCATCGTGCTCGAACTTACGAAACGCTTCCTGATCAATATCGTCGGCAGCCATGGCTCTCTCCCGATTTTTCTCGTTATGAAAATAGCTCGTACAAACGGTTGCGCTGCAGCTTCTCCGTCGAGGTAACGGGCAGTGTATTTGCGGCAACAAAAACGAAATGGTGCGGTATCTTATATGCTGCCAGTGAATGCCGGCAATGGGCGCGCAGCTCGTCCTTGGTCACCTGCGCGCCGGGATGCAGAATGATGACGGCGCCGATGGCCTGATCCAGGCGGGCATCGTCCAGGCCGGTGACGAAGACTGACTCGATTGCGGCGTGTTCGCGCAGCACCGCCTCGATCTCCGCCGGGGCGATATTGATGCCGCCGCTTTTGATCAGTTCCTTGCGCCGGCCCTGGAATTGCACCCAGCCCGCACCGTCCAATAGCCCCAGATCGCCGGTCAGGAAAAAACCGTCATCGGTCATGGATGCCGCCGTGGTTTCGGGATCGTTCAGATAGCCGGGCATGACGTGGCCGCGCAGGGCAATCTCTCCCACCGTGCCCTGAGGCAGAGGCGCGCCGGTCTCAAGGTCCAGGATCACCAGTTCCACGCCCTGTAACGGCGCGCCGCTGGCCGCTAGGCGTTGTTCCACCGGCGCCTTGGCGTCGGTAACGGCGGAGTTGCCGTAGGCTTCCGTCAGGCCATAGACGTTGCAGATGTCTTTCGCGCCCAGATCGACGATCATCTGCATCTGCTCCGGCGTGCCGATGGCGGCGCCCGTGCGCAGGCTGGACAGATCGTGTTCGGCGCGGTCGGGATGTTCGGCCAGGGCCAGGGCGATGTTGGGCGTGCCATAGAATATTGTGCAGCGTTCGGCCTCGATCAGGCGCAGGGCCTCAACCGCATCGAAATGATGCTGCAAGACCATTGCGCCGCCGTGGCTCATTACCGCGAACAGGGCGTTGACGCAGCCGAAGGACCAGAACAGCGAAACCGCGAACCACAGCCGGTCATCGGGGCCTAGGTGCATACGCTCGCCGATCTGCCACATATTGTCGATCAGGCCCCAGTGCTGCAACGGCACTCCCTTGGGCCGGGCCGTGGAGCCGGAGGTATAGAGAATACAAGCCATATCGTCCGGTTTCGCCGCGTCCCAGATGCCGGAGGGCGCAGCGGCACCCATGGCGGCCAGGTCTTCGAACGCCGTCGCACCATCGGGCACGCGATCGCCCAGTACGATCAGGCGGGCCAGGGCCGGCAGGCCGATGGCGTGCATTTCGTCCAGCTCGGCCAGAACGTCGCGGTGCCGGAAGCGGTCGGCCATAATCAGCGTCGTCACCTCTGCATGGTTCAACTGATAGGCCTGTTCGGGGGGTGTCAGCCAGGTGTTCAGGGCCACCGCCGTGGCGCCCAGCCCCAGAATGGCGAAATAGCTGGACAGCCATTCCGCCCGGTTGCCCATCAGGATGGCCACCCGGTCACCGGGGCGCACGCCCAGGGCCCAAAGGCCGTTGGCGATGGTTTTCGATTCCGCCAGCAGTTGCGCATAGGACCATCGGCGCGTGCCGTCGACGACGCATTCGTGATCCGGCTGCCGCGCCGCCATTTCCTGCAATAGTGCCGGCGCCGTGCGGGCGGCGGGTTTATCCACGGCGAACCTTGTAGCCGGCGGCCTCCCGGTCCCAGGCGGCGGCACTTAGGCCACGGTCGCGCAGCTTGTTCTTTTGGATCTTAGCGGTGGGCGTGGTGGGGATTTCGTCCACATACTCCACATAGCGGGGCACCGCGAAATAGGGCATTCGAGGCGTGGCGTAATCCAGCAGATCCTCGGGCGCGGGCGCCGCGACGCCGTCTTCCAGGATCAGGCAGATCAGCACCTCGTCCTCGCCGCCTTCCTCCGCCGCGACGGCCACGGCGGCGGCCTCCTTGACCGCATCGTGATCCAGAAAGACGGCTTCAACCTCGAATGACGAGATGTTTTCGCCGCGCCTTCTGATGGTGTCCTTGATACGGTCGATGTACCAGACATAGCCGCGATCATCCATGCGGCCCGCATCGCCCGTGTGGAACCAGAAATTGCGCCAAGTCTCCACCGTGCGGTCGTGCATGCCGTTATAGCCGGCCATGAAGCAATAGGCCTCCTTCGGCCGAACCAGAATTTCGCCGACCTCGCCGGTGGGGACTTCCTCGTCCGTATCGGGGTCGGCGATGATGACTTCGAAATATTCGTCCCAGACCTTGCCGGAACAGCCCGCTTCATCGGGCGCGTCCACGGGCCGGGCCACGGGCAGATTGCATTCGGTCATGCCAAAGATTTCGTTGAATTTCGGAATGGCGAAGCGTGTACGCAGCGCCTCCAGGGTCTCGTCCGTCACCGGCACGGCGCAGACCATGCGCAGGTTATTGTCGGTGTCCGTATCCTTGGCCTCTTGGCGCAGGACGAAATCGTTCATCACGCCCAGCAGATTGGCCAGGGTGGCCCCATGTTCGCGTATATCGTCGATCCAGGTGGTGGCGCGGAACTGCTTCACCATGACGGCGCTGCCCCCGGTTATCATGGTGGCATAGAACTGCATCAGGATGCCCTGAGCGTGAAACAACGGCATGGGGATGTAGTAAATGTCTTCCGTGGTCATCCCTAGGTGGACCTGCATGCAATGGCCGAACAGATAGAGATGGCCGTGGGGCATCAAGGCGCCTTTCGAGGGCCCGGTGGTGCCGGAAGTGAACATGATCATGCCCATATCGCGGTAGGTGACATCCACATCGATTTCGTCGTCCGCGCCGGCCATGATTTCGTCGAAACAGCGGATTTCGATACGTTTGAAGGCAGGCAGATTGTCCGGATCGTAAACGTCGGCGGGCACATAGACCGTTTGCATGTCGGGCACTGTGTCCTCGATCTCCGCCAGCCAGGGCAGGAATTCCGGCTCGAACACGCCAATGCGGGCCTTGGTGTTGGTCAGCACGTGGGTGAGGAACGTACCCTTCAAGGCGGTGTTGATGCCCACCAGCACGCCGCCAATGCGGCTGAGTCCGAACCAGGACCACAGGTATTCCAGGCGGTTGTTCAGCATCACGGCGACATTGTCACCAAAGCCGACACCCAGGGCGGCATAACCATTGCCGGCCCGGTTGGCGAGCGCATGGGCTTCGGCGTAGGTGTGCATATGGCCGCGTTCAAACTGGATCAACGGCGCATCGGGCCGCCTCCGCGCCTGCTCCGCCAGAACCGTCCCCACAACCCAACCAGATTTATCCGTCGCCATGCCGCCCTGCTCCCGTATGAACGCTAACCGCTAATTTGATAGCGTGGCTGGAGGGGGAAGGCAAATGGGTGGCGTTGCGCACGCTCCCTTACCGCGCAAATTCCGGCATGGGAAGATCCGCCAGATCAACACCCAGAACCGCACTGGCTTCCGCAACATTCGAGACAACATAGATTTCCCTACCGAAGTCTGGATCGTTGGTGGCGAGTTCAGCGTAGAGCTTTCCAATGATTTTCGCCATTTTGTCTTCGACAAGAATGACGGCCAGCGTCCCTGGCAGGCGATTTCGATTTACCGCGTCAGCAGCTTGCATTTGGCGCATGACATCGACAGTCAAATTGCTAAGGTCAAGGTCCTGATCCAGGACTGCAAGCATGTGAAATTCTTGACTGTAGTCTGTATCCGCCGAAATTTTGGCTGTGAAGTCCATATACTCCGCCGGATCGAAGCGACCTTCATACCACGCAACAACCAGCCGATTACTTTTGTCTATCTGATATCGTATGCTCATATGCCTGCATCTTGTCAGATGAAGGTCTACAAGACAAATCGCGCCAGATTGCTCCCAGATCTTCAGCTACGGGTTCGCGTCTTGAAATATGAATGCCGCCACAATCGCCGGTACCGCCCTACCCTTCATTCCCCGAATTCCGCAGTTCCATGACCGCTTCCTCGACGCGCATGGCCTCGGGTACGCCGTAGAAGCCGCGGGGGACCATGTAGGTGCCGTTTTTGCCTCGGCGTTCCTCTTCGGCGAATATTACGTTACCGGAACCATCAGGCTTGGTGGTGCGTTCCAGCTTGGTTATGTCGGCGGGTTCGAAGCTTTCCACCTTGTGGCGGGGAAAAGTGCGGATGATCAAAATGCGCTGGTCGGTGATGGCATAGATCAGCCAGTTTTTGGCCTCCCAATAGCTCCACACCGGCGCCAGCAGCAGGCCGGCGCCGATCACCATGAACGGGATGCCGAACAGAGGGAATATGGCGTCGCCCGATTGCGATGCGCTGGCGGTCCAGAACACCGCGAAGGCAAAAAACGGGATGCCGAACAGGAAAATCTTGATCCGGGACTTGGCCCGCGCCATAGGCGCCGGGCGTTCGGTCCAGACCGCGTGTTCGCCGCGCCGTAATTGCCCCGACACCACGGCGAACGGATCGCCGCCGCCCCGGCCTTGGTTCCGATATTCGCTGGCCCGGTCATCCGGAACGGTCATTACTATGGCCCATAAATCATCTCCATGAATTTCAGTGGCATTATATTATGGCAAAAATCGTAAATAAATTGCCCCTAAAGGCGGTTGGTTACTGGCCGGGAACCTGCTAGGTTCCGCGCCGTTCTTGCAATCCCGGACTCAATTCGAAGGAAACTCGTCATGCCCGCATATCGTTCGCACCGCACCACCCAGGGCAGGCAGGCCGCCGCCGCGCGTTCCCTGTGGCGCGCCACGGGAACCCAGGACAAGGATATGGATAAACCGGTCATCGCGATCGCCAATTCCTTTACCCAGTTCGTGCCGGGACATGTACATCTGAAAGACCTGGGCCAGATGGTCGCCCGCGAGATCGAAAAGGCCGGCGCCAACGCCAAGGAATTCAACACCATCGCCGTGGACGACGGCATCGCCATGGGCCATGACGGCATGCTGTACAGCCTGCCCAGCCGGGAGCTGATCGCGGACGCGGTGGAATACATGGTCAACGCCCATTGCGCCGACGCCCTGGTCTGCATCTCCAACTGCGACAAGATCACGCCGGGCATGTTGATGGCGGCGATGCGTCTGAATATCCCGACGATCTTTGTCTCCGGCGGGCCCATGGAGGCGGGCAAGGCGGGCGCCACCAAGGGCTCGGAGCTGGATTTGCTGGACGCCCTGGTGGCCAGTAACGACCCCAACGTCTCGGACGAGCAATTGCTGGAAATGGAACAGAATGCCTGCCCCACCTGCGGCAGCTGTTCGGGCATGTTCACCGCCAACTCCATGAATTGCCTGGCCGAGGCCCTGGGCCTGGCGCTGCCGGGCAACGGCTCCGTCGTGGCGACCCATGCCCGGCGCAAGGAGCTGTTCCTGCAAGCCGGCCGGCGGATCGTTGAATTGACCAAGCGCTATTATGAACAGGATGACGCCTCCGTGCTGCCGCGCGGCATCGCCACGGTAAAGGCGTTCGAGAATGCCATGGCGCTGGATATCGCCATGGGCGGTTCCACCAACACCGTGCTGCATCTGTTGGGCATCGCCTACGAGGGCGAGGTCGACTTCAAAATGGCCGACATGGATGCCCTCTCCCGTAAGGTGCCGAATATCTGCAAGGTTTCCCCGTCGGTGCCTTATTATCACATGGAAGACGTGCACCGGGCCGGCGGCATTCTGGGTATCATGGGCGAGTTGGAACGGGGCGGCCTGCTGGATACCTCGGTACATAACGTCATGGGCGAAACCCTGGCCGAGACCTTGGAAAAGTGGGACGTGCGCCGCACAAAGGACGAAGACGTGAAGAAATTCTTCAGCGCGGCACCTGGGCGCATCCGCTCCATCGCCGCCTTCAGCCAGGAAAGCTATTTCGACAGCTTGGATCTGGATCGGGCGGAAGGCTGCATTCGCGATATCGAACATGCCTATTCCGCCGACGGCGGCCTGGCCGTGCTGTTCGGCAATCTGGCCGACGACGGCTGCATCGTGAAGACCGCCGGCGTCGATGAATCCATCCTGAAGTTCAAGGGCTCGGCGGTGGTCTTCGAAAGCCAGGACGCCGCCGGCGACGGCATCATGGGCGGCAAGGTCAAGGCCGGCGATGTGGTCGTGGTCCGTCACGAAGGCCCGAGGGGCGGCCCCGGCATGCAGGAAATGCTGATGCCGACATCGA
>CAYWYB010000198.1:0-9727 GCA_964462145.1 uncultured Rhodospirillaceae bacterium | reverse complement strand
GTTCCTCGCGTACGGGCAGCATCAACAGCAGGCCTAGTGTCAGGAAGACCAATATGGTGGCAATGCCGGCCCGCTGGCTGCTGGCCATGCCGGTGACCAATGCGACCGCCAAGGGTGCGACGAAGGCGGTGGCCTTGCCCGATAGCGCATAAAGGCCATAGAACTCGCCGATCTTCTCCACTGGCACCAGGCGCGAGACCATGGTGCGCGAGGCCGCCTGGGCCGGGCCGCCGAACATCCCGACCATGATGCCAAAGACAAGGAAGATCTGTTCGGCCAGGGTGGTAAACATGCCTTCGCCCGGCGGCGCCACGGCAAACTGGAAAAAGAACAGCACCGTATCCCTGCGCCCTTCCGTTCCCAGGCCATCTACCGTGATGGAGACGATACCCAGGGTGGCGATGATCAAGCCAACCACGGCCAGCAGAATTGTCCGTTTCGAGCCGATGCGGTCATCCAGCCAACCGCCCGCCATGGCGCCGATCGCCGCGAAGATGATCAGAATAATGCCGAAGATACCAAGATTGGTGGTGCTCCAACCAAAAATCCCGGCGGCATAAATGCCGCCGAAGGCGAAGATCGCGGACAAGCCGTCGAAATAGATCATCCGCGCGATCAGGAACAACATGACGTTGCGGTAATGGCGCAGCGACCGCAATGTACCCCCCAATTGGCCCAGGCCCTGGCGCGCGGCGCGAACCGGGCCCAGACCGGAGGCCGGGGCATCCGGGGTGAACAGCATCAAGGGCATGATGAACACGACCATCCAAATCGCCGACAGCGGCCCGACCATGCGATCATGTTCGTGGCTCGCTTTATCCAGGCCGAACAAGGGCACCTCCGGCAGGCTGAAGCCGCCCAACACGAAACCCAACGAGACCAGGCCGCCCAGATAACCCAGGGCCCAGGCATAGCCCGAAAGGCGGCCCAGGCGGGCCTGGGAAACCAGCCCCGGCAGCATGGCATTGTTGAACACGGTGGCGAATTCAGCGCCCAAGCTGGCCAGCACCACCAGGCCCAGGATCAGCACCAGATCCCGATCGGCGGCACCGGGCAGGGCCAGCCACAGACCAGCACAAGCCAGCACGCACAAGGACTGAAACGCCAAAATCCACGGCTTGCGCCGACCGCTGGCATCCGCCATGGCGCCCATCACCGGGCTAAGCAAGGCAATGCAAAGCCCGGCCACGGACTGGCCATAGCCCCATAGTTCTTGCCCGCGAATAGCGTTGCCGACCACATGCGATGTGAAATAAGGCGCGAAAATAAAGGTGGTCACCAGGGTGAAATAGGGCTGGTTGGCCCAATCGAACAAAGCCCAGCTGAACTGCGCGCGGCGCGATGCGGGCGCCGTACCGGTAACGGTCAGCCGATCCTCATGCCCAACATCAACCGCAGCCATTCTCGCCTCCCCACCATGTTGGGGACGAGTTTAGCCGATAATCAACCGTCGAATATAGCGGTTTGCCAACGCCAGCTTGGCGATATCCATGCCGCCCGCCTCGAACTCGGCGATCATTTCGTCGCTGCGGGCAATGTCCCGCCGGTTGTTATCGCACCATTTTTCCATCGCCTCGTCACCACCCGCGCCATTGGCCTGTTGCAGGACGACGGAGGTCAGGGCTCGCTGCTGGCCGCGCAGATCATCGACGATGGAGGCGATCGCCTGGCGTTGCCAATGGTCCTCGGCCTCCAACGCCTCGGCCGAGGCGCACAAACGATCCAGGCCCAAGCGCGCGCCCAGGGCAAAGTGCACCTGGCCGACCTCTTCCACCGGGCGGTTGCTATCGGCGGCCACCTGGACGATATCGCAGGCGGCGGTCATGGGCTCCAACCCCTCGATCCGCCGCGCCAGGGTCTCGGCCACGCCCTGCTTGAACAGCGCGGCGGCACCGGAAGACATCTTCTTGTTCTCGGTACAGCCGATCACCTTGTCCAGTTGTCCGGCCAGACTGCTGATGCCCGGTCCAAATGTGGTGATTACCGTGTTGACCTTCAGCGGCTGGGGCACATTTCGCAGGAACCACAAAGTCATCCGGCGCATGAATTCCGCCGTTGCCAAAACCATGCCCGTCTGCACGGCGGCGGGAACGGTATTGTCCAGGGTCTCGATCTGGTTCCACAGTTGCCGCATTTCGAACAGATCGCGGGCAGCGGCATAACAACGCGCCACCGCCTCGACCGAGGCGCCGGTTTCCTCGATCACGTCATGGACAAAGGTTATGCCCAGGCGGTTGACGATGGAATTGGCGGTCACCGTGGCGATGATTTCCCGCCGCAGGCGATGCTGCAAAATAGCCCCATGGTGCTCGCGGCGCAGTTTCCGGGGAAAATACTTCACCAAATCAGCGACAAGACCCTTGGATTGGCCCAGATCGCTATCCAGCAATTCTTCGTACAGCACCATTTTGGCATAGGCCAACAGCACGGATAGTTCGGGCCGGGTCAGCCCCTCGCCCCGCGCCTCGCGCTCGGCCAGAGCCTCGTCATCGGGCAGATACTCAACCTCGCGGTTCAGTTGGCCGTTGCGTTCCAGATCCCGCATATAACGGGCGTGAGATTCCAACAAAGCCGCCGCCCGATGCTGCAATACGCTAAGCGATTGAGTTTGCAGATAATTATCCCGCAAGACCAATTCGCCCACTTCATCGGTCATTTCCACCAACAGACGGTCGCGCTGCTTATCGGTCATCTCGCCTTCGGCCACCACAGCATCGATCAGAACCTTGATATTGACCTCGTGATCGGAGCAATCAACGCCGGCGGAATTATCGATAGCATCGGTATTCAGGCGGCCGCCGTGCTGGGCAATTTCCAGGCGGGCCAGTTGCGTAATGCCCAGATTGCCGCCCTCGCCGATCACCTTGCAGCGCAATTGATCACCGTTGACCCGCACCGCGTCGTTGGCCCGGTCACCGGCATCCAGATCGCTTTCGCTGCTGGCCTTGATGTAGGTGCCGATGCCGCCGAACCACAGCAGGTCCACATCCGCCTGCAACAAGGCGTGGATCAGCTCGTTCGGGGTTAGGGATTTTACCTTCAGGCCGGTCAGGCGCTTCATCTCCGGACTTAACTCGATGGCCTTTGCCTTGCGGTCGAAGACGGCGCCGCCATTGGAAATCAAGCCGCTGTCGTAATCCTCCCAACTGGAGCGCGGCAGCTCGAACAGGCGCTGGCGTTCAGCCCAGCTGAGCGCGGCATCGGGGGCCGGATCGATAAAGATGTTGCGGTGATCAAAGGCGGCTTGCAGACGGATATGCTTGGACAGCAGCATGCCGTTGCCGAAGACATCGCCCGACATATCGCCACAGCCGACGACGGTGAAATCCTCGTTCTGGATATCCCGGCCCAGCTCGCGGAAATGCCGTTTGACGGATTCCCAGGCACCCTTGGCGGTGATGCCCATAACTTTGTGGTCATAGCCCTTGGCCCCGCCGGAGGCGAAGGCATCGCCCAGCCAGAAGCCATAGTCGATGGCCACGCCGTTGGCGATGTCCGAGAAGGTAGCGGTGCCCTTGTCGGCGGCGACCACCAGGTAGGGATCGTCATCGTCGTAACGCTTGACCAGGGGCGGCGGAATGACGTCCTGACCGCGCAGATTATCGGTCAAGTCCAGCAGGCCCTTTATGAAGGTCTTGTAACAGGCGATGGCTTCGTCCTGCAGGGCTTCCCGCCCGCCGGTAAGCGGCAGGCGCTTGGGTACGAAGCCGCCTTTTGAGCCAACCGGCACGATGACCGCGTTCTTGACCATCTGCGCCTTCATCAGGCCCAACACTTCGGTGCGGAAATCCTCCCGCCGGTCCGACCAGCGCAAGCCGCCGCGGGCCACCTTGCCGCCGCGCAAATGGACCCCCTCGACCTGTGGCGAATAGACGAAAATTTCCCTGAACGGACGCGGCAGCGGCAATTCGTCCACTGCCTCGCTGTCGAACTTGATCGACAGGTATGGCTTGGGACCGCCGTCTTCGGCCACTTGGAAATAGTTGGTCCGCAAGGCCGCCTGCACCAGGTTCAGAAAACGGCGCAGGATGCGGTCCTCGTCCAGGCTTTCCACCGCTTCCAGGGCATTGATGATATCCTCGGCCAGTTTCTTGGCCTCTTTCCCGGCATCAGCTTCAGGGTCAAAGCGGGCCAGAAACAACCGCGCGACCATGGCGGTGATGGCGTGGTTCCGCGCCAGGGTATCTTCCATATAGTCCTGGCTGTAGGCGATCCCGGTCTGGCGCAGGTATTTGCACAAGGTGCGCAGGACCACGACCTGGCGCCAGCCCAGGCCGGCCTTCAGAACCAGGCGGTTAAAGCCGTCATCCTCGACCTCGCCGGCCCAGACCTTGGCAAAGGCCTCTTCAAAGCCCGACTTCAACAGAGCCAGGTCGATCGCGGCGCCATCCTGTTCTTCCAACAGGAAGTTGTGGATCCAGATGGTTTCCTCGTCCGCCAGGGTGACCTGGAAAGGCTCCTCGCCAATCACCCTAAGGCCCATGTTCTCCATCATCGGCAGACAGTCCGACAGAGGCAGGGCCTGGCCGGGGTGATAGATCTTAAAGCGCACCACATGTTCGGCGTCCTCGATCATGCGATAGATATTCAGCCCAACGCCCGTGCCGTCCGCCAGGCCCTCGATGCCTTCGATATCGCGCAAAGCGGTCTCGGCATTGAAGCGCTCGGTATACGAGGTTGGGAAGGCCTTGCCATAGCGCGCGGCCAGGCGATTGCCGCCCTCCTCGCCCCAATGCTCCACCAGGGCCTCGTAGAAATCATCCTGCCATTGCCGCGCCGCGGCGATCAGGCGGGACTCGACGGCGCCGAAGTCGATTTCCTCCGGCGCGCCGCCCTCGTTGATGCCAATAATGAAATGCACCCGCGCCAGCGGACTTTGGCTGACTTCGGTATAATAGTTGGAGAGCCGGCCATTGACCGCCTCGCATAACAGATCGGCGAAACGTTCGCGCAGCTCCGTGCTCAAGCGCTCGCGCGGCATATAGACCAGAACGGTGAAATAGCGATCGAAGCGGTCGCGCCGGGCAAAGATGCGAAAGCGGGGCCGCTCCTGCAGGGCCTGAATGCCCGTTGCGATGCTGGTCAGGGTCTCCACATCGATCTGCCACAATTCATCCCTGGGATAGGTTTCCAGGATATGGGTCAGGGCCTTGCCGTCGTGCGAGTCGGCATCCACGCCGGCCAATTCAATGGCCTGGGCCAGCTTGCGCCGTAGCAGGGGGATATCGCGCGGCGTGCGGTTAAAGGCCGATGCGGTGAACAGGCCGACAAAGCGCCGTTCGCCAATCAGCTTGCCCTTGCCGTCATAGCGTTTGACGCCGATGTAATCCATGTGCACCGGCCGGTGCACGGTGCCGCGCACGCCGGTCTTTGTGACCAGCAGGATCTCCTCCCGGCGGATGAAACGTTGCGCGATCGTGGCCGCGCCGGTGCCGCCCGGATCCAGACCATCCTGCCGGGTCAGCACATGCCGGGTTTCATCGCGAAAGATACCCAGCGAGCTGTCAGGCACAATCGTCTGGTTATCATCGCCCTTCTTGCCGCTGTGGCTGTAATCACGGCAGCCAAGCAGGGTGAAATGATTGTCCCGCATCCAGGCTAGAAAGGCGCCGGACTCATCGACTTCATCCTGGCTTTGGGGAAACTTGGAACTGTTCATCTGCGCGATGGCATCGTCCAACTGCACCAGCATGGCCGGCCAATCCGCCACCGCGACGCCAACATCGTCCAAAACACCGCGCAGATCGTGGGCGATTTTATCCAACGCGCCTTGATCGCTCTGTTCGGCGATCTGGATATGCATCACGGATTCGCTCAAACCCGGCTTGCCGTTGACCACGGGGGGCAACAATTCCTGCCGCGCGCCTTTTTCATCCCGGCGCACGCGGATGACCGGATGGATCGCCAGATGAACGCGGGCATCCCAATGGTTCAGGTTGCCGACAACGGAATCCACCAGAAACGGCATGTCATCAGTAATGATTTCAACAATTGTGTGGGGCGATTTCCAGCCGTGCTCTTCCATGCGCGGGTTATAGACCCGCAGCTTGACCTCGCCCGTGCTACGCTGGGCGGCGAACTTCCATAGGGATAAAGCGGCGCCATATAGATTTTCCGGCGAGGATTCGTTGATATCCTCGGCCTGAACACGGGCATAAAACTGCTCGAAAAACGCCTTGATCTCGTCGGCCTCGCCACGCTTGAAGCGTTCGGCGACCAATTGGGACATGCCCTCCAGGCGGCTGTCCCGCTCTTCCTGTGCCCTCTTATCCATCATAGCCGTATTCCTTGAAATCACCGCCGCCCGGAAGGTAGACCGGGACGAAGAATTGTTCAGGTTCAGCCGGCAGGTTCTAAATCAAACCAAAATGAAGATCCCGCAGCAAACGGAAAATGCCGCTCTATAACGAAGCATGCAAAAACTCAGCAAAACATTATGACTAAAATAGTTACGAATTTATTGTAATCGAGCGTTGCATCTTTTTTTGAATATTACGCCAGCGTCCGGGATGCCTCTGAAGATTTTCAAAAATCTAAAGAAGCATATCGCCGCACTGCAATGGATTGCCGCGTAGAAAATCCGCCGCCGGCATTGCCCCCTTGCCCGACCGCTGCAACCGCAACAAGCGCAAGGCGCCGGAGCCGCAAGCAACCAGCAGGTTTTCATCCAGCACCGTGCCAGGCGCGGCATCATGCGCCGCCGCCGCCGGCTCTGCCAATAGCACCTTGATGCGATCGCCTTGCCATTCGCACCAGGCACCGGGAAACGGCGACAGGCCCCGGATCAGGCAATCCAATTCAGCGCTCGGCCGGCGCCAATCTATCCGTGCCTCGGCCTTATCGATTTTCTTGGCATAGGTGATGCCGTCCTCCGGCTGCGGCCGTGGTGTTAGATCGCCCGCGGCAATGCCGCGCAGGGCCGCCACCATCAAGGGCGCCCCCAAGACAGCCAATTGATCATGCAGATCGCCCGCCGTGGTGTCGGCAATGATGGGCACCTCGACGCGGGAAATTTCCGCACCTGTGTCCAGTCCCTCGTCCATGGCCATGACACAGACCCCCGTCTTGCTGTCCCCCGCCATCACTGCGCGCTGGATCGGCGCCGCGCCGCGCCAGCGCGGCAAAAGCGAGCCGTGCAGATTGAAACAGCCCAGGCGCGGTGCCCGCAGAACGGCACCCGGCAGGATCAGGCCATAGGCCACCACCACCGCCGCATCCGCCTCCAGGGCGGCGAACTCGGCCTGTGCCTCGGGTGATTTCAGACTGCTGGGTGTGAAGACGGGTATGCCGCCGATCAAAGCGGCGTCATGAACGGGCGTATGCCGCAGCCGCTTGCCCCGCCCAGCCTGGCGCGGCGGCTGGGTGTAAACCGCCACCACGTCCATATCCGGGGCGGCCTGCAAGGCGCCAAGGGTCGGCACCGCGAAATCCGGCGTACCCATGAAGACGACACGCAAGCCGGTCATAATCTAGGCCGAGACTTTCTGACGCCTGATCTTTTCCAGCTTGCGTAAAATCATGCCGCGTTTGACGGCGGACAAATGGTCCACGAACAAACGGCCTTTCAGATGATCCATTTCGTGCTGGATACAGCGCGACAACAGACCGGCGGCCTGCAACTGTTGCGGCTGACCATGATAATCCAGATAGTCCACCGTGACTTCGCCGGGCCGGTCCAGATCGGCGAACTGATCAGGCAGGGAGAGGCAGCCTTCATTATAGCTCTCCATCTCGTCCGAAAAGGCCACGATTTCCGGATTGACCAGATATAGCGGCGTATTGTCTTCATCATCGGGCGAAACATCCACGGTGATCAGGCATTTGGGAATACCAACCTGCACCGCCGACAAACCGATGCCGGGGGCCTGATACATGGTTTCCAGCATATCGTCGAGAATGCGCCGGATTTTGTCATCAACGGCTTCGACGGGCTGGGATTTCACCTTCAGACGGCGGTCCGGAGCGGTGATAATAGGTAGAATAGCCATGATTCGTTTGCCGTGTACTCTGATGATTTTTGAGGGTTCTGGGCATTAGGTAGTATGCCGCCCATACGGGGTCAAGCTTTGCAATAAGGATGGCGCGATGGAATTATTGATAGGCGCTCTTGGGGCATCAGTTCTGCTTCTCGTACTGGGCGGCCTGGTGCTTTTATTCCGCCGCCGGCAGGCATCGAGTGGCGATGACGGGCGCCTTGACGCCCTGGCGGCGGCCACCGCCAGCCTGGCCACGGCCCAGGTCGATCTGGGCGGGCGGCTGAGCCAGATGTCGGAACAATCCGCCAATGAACGCGCGGAACTGATGCGCACCCTGCATGAACGCCTGGACGGCGTCTCCAAACGCATGGGCGACAGTCTGGAACAATCGGCGACCCGTACCGCCGCCTCGCTTGGTGAATTGGGCAAGCATCTGCATGTTATCGATCAGGCGCAGAAAAACATCTCGGACCTGGCCGGGCAGGTGATCGGCCTGCAAGATATTCTCGACAACAAACAAACCCGCGGCGCCTTTGGCGAGGTGCAGTTGCAGGATCTGGTCAGCTCGATCCTGCCGCCGTCGGCCTATGGCTTTCAGGCGACGTTGTCGAACCAGCGCCGGGTCGATTGCCTGATCCAATTGCCCCAGCCCCCCGGGCCGATCGCCATTGACGCCAAATTTCCCTTGGAAAGCTATCATGCCCTGCGCCAGGCCGCCGACGAGAGCCAGGCGAAGGCGGCACAGCGGGCTTTTCGTACCGCCCTCAATAAACACATCAAGGATATTCAGGAGCGCTATATCCTGCCCGGTGAAACCGCCGACAGCGCGCTGATGTTCCTGCCCTCGGAAGCGGTCTATGCGGAACTGCACGCCAATTTTCCCGACACGGTGGAGCAATCGTATCGGGCCCGCGTCTGGATCGTATCCCCCACCACCCTGATGGCGACCCTGAACACCGTGCGTGCGGTCCTGAAGGATGCCCGCATGCGCGAACAGGCCGGCGTCATCCAGGCGGAAGTGCAGAAGCTGCTGGATGACGTCCAACGCCTGGATGAACGGGCCGACAATCTGCAACGGCATTTTGGCCAGGCCGAGAAGGACCTGGAGCTGATCGCCACCTCCACCAGGAAAATCACCCGCAGGGCTGAACAAATCGAAGAAGTGCAGTTGGCGGTTTCCGAGGCCGATGCTCCGAATCTCACAGCGAATCCCGCGGCTGATGCCGCGCCGGCCAGGCCGGATGATCACACCGCCACGGTCGTCGATCTGCCAAATCGAGACCGTTAAGCCATTTTCGGGATTGAACTACTGCACGGCCCCAACCGGCCGCATAGGTAACAAATTTGCGTCACGACGTGGCTGGCCGCTCGGCCTCAACAACGGCTTAAACCCATAAAGCCCTCTTTTCTGCTATATTTATGATGAAAAAAATGTAAAAAAAATGTCTTTTATATCGAAATGATATATTGTGAAATTGAATATTCATCCCACATAGTTTTTAAACCAGTTGGCATTACCGGACAAAGACGCCGTCCGGGCAACTCAGAAATCGCCGCGACAGGCGCGGCACGAGGATGACATGTTCGAAATCAAACGCCCAGAACCCAAAGCAGCCCTGACCTGGGTCGCCGTTTGGCTGGTTGCCTTAATTGCCTTGGCCATGGTGCCCATGGACGAGGCCCGTCCGGATTTCGCCGCCGCACCCGGCGAAGTTCATTTCAGCCAAGGAACAGACCCTGCATTCGAGGGC
>CAYWYB010000197.1:0-9750 GCA_964462145.1 uncultured Rhodospirillaceae bacterium | reverse complement strand
CCCTGGGCGTTGTGGTGATCGAGGCGGCGGAGCGTTCGGGTTCGTTGATCACGGCGCGGCTTGCCCTGGAACAGGGGCGGGAGGTTTTCGCCGTGCCCGGTTCCCCCATGGATCCGCGCTGCCGTGGCTCCAACCAGTTGATCCGCCAGGGCGCCACGTTGATCCAGGACGCCGGCGAGGTGCTGGAAGCTGTCGCCCCGATGATTCAGCAACCGGAATTATGGACCATGTCAGAGGAAGCCATGAGCGGTCCGCGGCATTTCGATGTGGAAAATGCCCGGCAACCCGATTCCAATGTCAATTCTGATACAGATACAGATAGCGGGCGGCAACGTTTGACTGCTCTTTTAGGGTCTGCGCCAGTGGCTGTGGATGATCTAATCCGCCTCTCCGAGTTGACACCGGCACTTGTCATCACCATTTTGCTTGAACTTGAGCTAGCAGGTCGTTTAGACCGTCATGCCGGTAATCAAGTATCGATATCTTAACCATCTGCGTTCTGTATAGGTCGGGTATCGTTGCAATTATTGTCGCGTAGCCTATCCGAGTGTCAGCAAAGGTGAGTCTTCCCATCATGGACGTTGTGGTCGTCGAATCCCCGGCCAAGGCCAAAACTATCAATAAGTATCTGGGCGATGATTACATCGTGCTGGCCTCGTACGGCCATGTGCGCGATCTGCCGTCCAAGGATGGCTCGGTCGTGCCTGACGAAGATTTCGCCATGACCTACGTCACCGATGACAAATCGGCCAAGCATGTGAAAGCCATCGCCGATGCCATGCGCGGCAGCGACAAGCTGTACCTGGCGACTGACCCGGACCGCGAGGGCGAGGCGATTTCATGGCACGTGATGAAGGCCCTGGCCGACGATTACGGTATGACGGATATCCCCGCCAAGCGCGTGGTTTTTAACGAAATCACCAAAAAGGCGGTGACTGACGGCATCAACAATCCACGCGACCTGGACATGGATCTGATCAATGCCCAGCAGGCGCGTCGGGCCCTGGACTATCTGGTTGGCTTTACGCTGTCGCCGGTGCTGTGGCGGAAATTGCCCGGCGCCAAGTCGGCCGGACGGGTGCAATCGGTGGCCCTGCGTCTGATCTGCGAGCGCGAGATCGAAATTGAAGCGTTCAAGCCACGGGAATACTGGTCGGTCGAGGTTGATTTCAAAACCGCATCTGATGCTCTGCTTGTAGGCCGCCTGACCCACCTGAACGGCGTTAAGCTGGACCGTTTCTCCATTGCCGATGGCGAAGCGGCCGAGGCAGCCAGGCGCACCCTGGAGGCGGGCCAATTTTCCATCGCCAAGGTCGAGACCAAGCCGACCAAGCGTAATCCCGCACCGCCCTTTACAACCTCGACCCTGCAGCAGGAAGCCTCGCGCAAGCTGGGCTTTGGCGCCAAGCGCACCATGCAGATCGCCCAGCGCCTGTATGAAGGTTTCGATATCGGCGGTGAAACCGTCGGACTGATCACCTATATGCGGACCGACGGCGTGCAGATGGCGAACGAGGCCATATCAGCCTCCCGCGATGTGATCGGCCAGGAATTCGGCGCCGACTATGTGCCGGCACAGGCTCGGGTCTACCGCAGCAAGGCGAAAAACGCCCAGGAAGCCCATGAAGCCATCCGGCCGACGGATTTCTCCCGCCTGCCGCGGGATATGTCGGTTTATCTCGACAGTGAACAACAGCGCCTATACGACCTGATCTGGAAGCGGGGCATGGCCTCGCAGATGGAATCGGCCCGTTTGTCGCGCACCACGGTCGAGATCGCCGCCCATGACGGCTCCTCCAACCTGCGCACCACGGGTACGGTGGTGGATTTCCCCGGCTTTCTGAAGCTGTATGAAGAAGGCCGGGACGAAAAGAAGGCCGGCGACGATGATGAACGCCGTTTGCCGAAGGTCGCCGAGGGCGAGGCGCTGAGCAACGAAAAAGTCCGGCCCGAACAGCATTTCACCGAGCCGCCACCCCGCTATTCCGAAGCGACGTTGGTCAAGAAGCTCGAAGAGCTCGGCATTGGCCGCCCTTCCACCTATGCCTCCATTCTGACCGTGTTGCAGGACCGTAATTATGTGGTGCTGGACCGTAAGCGCTTCATGCCTGAGGACAGCGGACGGTTGGTAACGGCGTTTCTGGAAAGTTATTTCCACCGCTATGTGGAATACGACTTCACCGCCGATCTGGAAGGCCGTCTGGATTCAGTTTCCGCCGGCGACGTGGATTGGAAGGTGGTACTGCGCGATTTCTGGCGCGATTTTTCCAATGCCGTCGAAGGCACCTCGGAATTGCGCGTGCGCGAGGTTCTGGACAAGGTCAACGATATGTTGGCGCCGCATCTGTATCCCGACGGCGGCGCAGACAGGATCTGCCCGGCCTGCAAGAAAGGCTCGCTTAACCTGCGTGGCGGGCGCAATGGCTTCTTCCTGGGCTGTGACGCCTATCCCGAATGCCACTACACTCGCGCCATGAAGCAGGCCGAGGAAGGTGATGCGGACGAAATGTTTGCCGCCGGCCCCATTGCCCTGGGTGATGATCCCGAGAGCGGCATGCCTCTGACACTGCGCAAGGGCCCTTATGGCCTGTATATCCAGCTGGGCGAGGCGGTCGAAGGGGACAAAAAGAAGAAAAAGCCGAAACGCGCCGGCATGCCAGCCGATGTCACGATTGAACAACTGGATCTTGATCTGGCCCGGAAAATTATCCAATTACCCCGGCTTGTGGGCGAGCATCCCGAGACGGGTAAATCGATCTTTGCCGGGATTGGCCGCTTTGGCCCCTATGTGATGAGCGAGGCCCGTTATCACAAATTGGAAAGCACGGCGGATGCGTTGAGTATCGGCTTGAACCATGCGGTGGCGGTTATCGCCGATGGCATGGCCAAGGGTGGGGGCCGGCGCGGCGCCAATACCATCCGCACCATCGGCGATCATCCCGACGGCGGCGAGATTAAGATTCTTGATGGCCGCTTTGGCGCCTACGTCAAATACAAGAAGCTGAACGCCACCCTGCCCAAGACGGCCGATCCGATGGAAATGTCCATGCAGGACGCCTTGGATCTGTTGCAGGCCAAGGCCGAGAAAGCCGGACAGAAGCCCGCCAAGGCGAAGGCCAAACCAAAGGCCAAGGCCAAGGCTAAACCGAAAGCCAAGGCCAAGCCGAAAGCGAAGGCGAAAGCCAAGCCAAAAGCTAAGAAGGCGGCGCCGACAGCCAGTGAAGCGGTGGCCGGGTCCTCGGATTGAGTGCCCCGCGCGGCCTGCCAGACAAGGCGGCGATCAAGAAATTCATCACCGATGCGCCCGGTCCCGTGGGCCGGCGCGAGATCGCGCGCGCCTTTGGTATCAAGGGCGCGGAGCGTGCCGAACTGCGCACCATCCTCAAGGAATTGGCCGAAGAGGGCGTGATCGGGCGGGGTAAAGGTAAACGGTACAATGAAGCCGGCGCATTGCCGCCCGTGGCGGTGCTGCGGATTTCCGGTGTCGATGACAATGCTATGCTGCTGGCCGAGCCCATGCGCAAGGCGGACGACAACGCCGGTGCCGATGACATCCCGAAACCGCAAATCCAGGTCAATTCGGACAAGCGGGAAGCTGCCAGCCTGGGCATTGGCGACCGGATTCTGGCCCGTTTGAACCGCAAGGGCGGAGGCTATGAAGCCAATATTATCCGGGTTCTGCCCAAGGGTCCTGATCGGGTCATCGGGGTCTATTCGGAGGTGCCCGGCCAGGGGGCGCGGATCAGGCCGACGGACCGGCGGCAGAAATCGGACTATGCGGTGGAGAAAGGCCAGAACGGTGGCGCGAAACGGGGCAATCTGGTGCTTGCTGACGTCTTGATCGGTAGCCGCCATGGCCTGCGCGAAGCCAGGGTGGTCGATGTTCTGGGCGATATGGATGACCGCCGGGCGATCTCGCTGATCGCTATTCATTCCAACGATATCCCGGATGTTTTTCCCGCCGAGGCGGTGGCCCAGGCGGAGGCGGCACAGCCCGTCGTCATGAGTGCCGCAGCCAAGCGGGAGGACTTGCGCCATCTGCCGTTGATCACCGTCGATGGGGCCGATGCCCGCGATTTTGATGACGCCATCTGGGCCGCCCCCGATGACGACCCAAAAAACAAAGGCGGCTGGCAGATTATCGTCGCCATCGCCGATGTCTCCCATTACGTCACCTTCAACAGCGCCCTGGACCGGGAAGCGCGTCGGCGGGGCAATTCCGTCTATTTCCCCGACCGTGTCGTGCCCATGCTGCCCGAGGCCCTGTCGAACAACCTCTGTTCCCTGCGCCCTGACGAGGACCGGCCCGTGCTGGCGGTGACCATGCGTCTGGACGCTAAGGGCCGGCGCCTGGAGCATCAATTCCACCGCGCCATGATCCGCTCGGCGGCGCGGGTAATCTACGAGGATTTGCAGGCCGCCCATGACGGCGAGCCGAACGAGCAGACCGGACCCATTCTGGAAACGGTGATTGAACCGTTGTACGGCGCCTGGGGTGCCCTGATGAAGGCGCGGGAAAGCCGCCAGCCCCTGGATCTGGATTTGCCAGAGATGAAGATCACTCTGGGCGAGGATGGCCATGTCGATGATGTGCGCCAGCGCGAGCGCCTGGATGCCCATCGGGTGATCGAGGAATTCATGATCGAGGCCAACGTGTCAGCGGCGGAAACCCTTGAGGCGCAGAAAATGCCTTGTGTCTATCGGGTGCACGACCAGCCCGACCGGGAAAAGCTGCTGGGCCTGAAGGACTTCCTTTCCAGTCTTGGTCTTTCGTTCGCCATGGGCGAACGCCTGCGTCCGGAGCTGTTTAACCGAATCCTGGCGAAGGCCAAGGGCTCCGATCATTGGGAGGCGGTTAATCAATCGATCCTACGCTCCCAATCGCAAGCCCGTTATGACCCCGACAACATCGGTCATTTTGGCCTGTCACGGGCCCGTTATGCCCATTTTACCTCGCCTATCAGGCGCTATTCGGATCTGTTGGTGCACCGTGCCCTGATCCGCGGCGGCGGCTTCGGCAAGGATGGCCTGCATGATGAAGAAGCGGAGCGTCTGGCCGAGACGGCGGAGCATATCTCCAACACAGAACGCCGCGCCATGGTCGCCGAACGGGACGCCAACGACCGCTATATGGCTGCCTTTATGGCGGAACGGACCGGCGCCGAATTCATCGCCCGCATCAACGGCGTAACCCGCGCCGGGCTATTTCTGACCCTGGTCGATACGGGCGCGGACGGTCTGCTGCCCATGCGCCATCTGCATGACGACTACTACCAGGTGGACGAGGCGCAGAAGGCGCTGATCGGTGAACGGTCAGGGGTTCGTCATCGTTTAGGCGACAGCGTCACGGTGCGGTTGGTGGAGGTAAACACCCTGACCGGGGGCCTGATCTTTGAACTGCCCTCGATGAGCGCGGAAACGACGGAAGGCGCCTTTGGTCATCCGCGCATCGGCAAACCGCGCAAAGAGCGCGCCAAGCGCGGCAGCGACCGTAAACATGGCAAGCACGGCAAACGGAAAGGCCGCCGACGGTCTAAGTGATCCCCAGCCTTGCCAGGGCTTCCGCCAGATCGTCGGCGAAGCTGTCACCCTTGTGAACAAGGGGGACGGTTGCGGGAAGTTCGGCAAAGACGTCATCATCGTGGTCAAGCGAGGTCAGCAGCATGAAGGGCATGTCCCGGCTGATCGGCATGGCATGCAGGGCACAGGCCAGGTCAATGCCTGATAAATCCTCCATTACGGCGGAGGCGACGATCAGGTCGGGGCTTGTACGCACAGCTGTTTCGATCGCCGCGAACGGCCTGGTCACGGTGACCACGCGGTAACCGCAGGCTTGAAATTCCCGCTCGATAATATGCGACATGGCACCCCGCGGCATCACCAGCAAGACTTCCACATCCTGTTTCACCACATCGGCGACCTCGAATGCGGTTTTGGCGGGCAGGGTGCGTACGACATCCGCTTCGCTGATGCCGTCAAACTTGCCCTCCAGCGCCTCGCGCATGCGGTCGACGAAGCATTGCGCGTCTTCCAGGGTGCGTTGATCCAGGCGCCCACGACCTATGAAATAGTCTTCCATGCGATGGGCCAGCAGGGTGATCAGGGGAAAGCCGAACGAGCCGCCCATGCCCTTTAGATTGTGGCCGCCGCGGCGAATGGCATCGATTGTTTGGACGGCATCGTTGTCCGGCCCCTGGGCCGCGTCGAGCAAGGTATCGAGTTCATCTAGCGCGTCGCCGGCATAGTCCAGAAACTCGTCCCTGAGGCGGGCGATGATGGCATCATAGTCTGGGTTCGGCGCGAAACCCGGATTGGATGTTGCGTGACCTGTGCTGACATTTCCCATATAAGCGATCCTATTGGAGAAGCGTAAATTTTCGATTTATCTTGCTGCGGTAATTTGTGATCACCGGCAGCCGGATGGGGAATAGTGATGAGCACCGCACCAAGCGTGGAACAGCATCAGAGACGAGTGGGCCAGGCCATGGGGCGCGGCGCCTTGGCCCGCTGTCCGGCGTGTGGGCAGGGGGCGGTATTCGGCCGCTATCTGAAAGTGAACGACGATTGCACCGCCTGTGGTCTGGCGCTGCATCACCACCGCGCCGATGATGCGCCGCCCTATTTTACCATGTTGATTCTAGGACATGTTCTGGTGCCCCTGACCTTGATGTTGGAGCGGGCCTATTCGCCGCCTTTATGGCTGCACTTCGCCCTGTGGCTGCCCCTGACCCTGCTTTTGTCCATGCTCATTTTGCCGCGCATCAAGGGCGCCTTGATCGGCTTTCAATGGGCCCACCGCATGCATGGTTTCGGCGAGGGGGCCGATTAGGCCGCCTCGATCTCGAATTGCAGCAGCCCGTGCGCAGCGCGCAGGGCGGCTTCGGCGGCTTCCGGTGTCTTGCCGCTGGCAAATATAAAGCCCAGATAGCGGTTGCCCTCGGGCACCGGTACCAGGGTATCGCCCAGGGGGATGGAGATGGTGACATCCTGGATGCCGGGCACCGCCGCCGCCGCTTCCAAGCCATCGACCCGGCGTAGAACGCCGGCCCCGGGGATCGGGATCATCATTACGCCTGAGGCCGCTGGTGCGGCTGGTTCGGGGGCGGGTAAATCCATGGCGGCGCGGATGATCAGGTCCTCCAATTGCCCGGCACCGCCAAAATCCAGGGCGCGCGCACAAAGCCCACCGATGGAACGGGCCGCGACCTCAATCAACCAGGCTCCTTGCTCGTTGATCCGCAGCTCCGCATGGATTGGCCCATGACGCAGGCCAAGCCTGGCCACGGCGGCGGCGGCGGTGGCGGCGATATTATTCTGCATGTCAGTGGACAGGCGCGAGGGGGTGGTATAAATCGTCTCTTCGAAAAAGGGGCCTTCCAGGGGATCTGGCTTGTCGAACAGGGCCAGAACCTGCAATTCGCCATCATCGAGCAGACCTTCCAGGGCGACCTCGCGGCCCGGAATATAGCCCTCGGCCAGAATATGGCTGGCGGCCTCGCCGCTTTGTTCGCTGCTGGCCAGAATTGCCTCGATACGTTTGCGTGCCGCCAGGAACTGCTGCGGATTGTCGGCGCGGATCACGCCGCGGCTGGCCGAGAGCGCCAGGGGTTTTAGTACTACGGGATAAGGCATGTCCTGGGCCTGACTGTCCGGGTCGCCGGCCAAATCCAACAAAGTGAACCACGGCGCGGGCAGACCGGAATTGGCCAGCCGGTTGCGGAAGTGGTACTTGTTTCCGGCTGCTTCCACCGAAGACGGGGCATTGTGGCGCAGTGCCAAAGCTTCGCCCGCCATGGCCGCCAAGAGGGTGGTTTCCTGATCGACGCCGATTATGGCGGTCAGGGGGTAGGCGCGGTGATAGTCGGCGATCTGGGCAACGCCGTGGTTAAGATCGTCAAGATCGACCGTCATGGCCCGGCCGGGGGAGAACTGCGCCAGCACGCTCTGTTGATCCGAGCCAACGGCGACGTCGACGCCGAGCCGCTCGGCGGCCCGAAGAAAATCACCGATGCGGTACGACGTGGTCGGGACCAGCAGCAGCAGGCGGCCGCTGGCGGCGCCTTCCTTAGCCACTTTTGCCTGGTTGGTAATACGGGTTCGAGCCGCCCGCATGGTCGGTGACATCCAGGACGTGGACGATCGAGGGCACCAGAGCCCTGATCTCGGTCGCGACGCCTTGTTTCAGGGTCACATCGGCCATGCCGCAGCCCTGGCAGCCGCCCTCCAGGCGCAGGTAGACCGTATCCTCGACCACATCGACCAAGGCGATATGACCGCCATGACCGGCGACCTGGGGATTGATGTGTTCATCCAGAAGCCTGCGGACCGCCAGGCCTTCTTCGGTCTGTAATCCGGGCTTGGGCGTCATATCGTCGAATTCCACGATGCCTTCGATATCGGGCAGATAGTGGCGCATCATATGTTCGATATTCAGGCGCAGATCGCGGGCGGCACCAGTCAATTCCAGGATCACCATGCCGTTCCTGAAGCCGCGGTAAACGGCCTCGCCGCCGCTGTCGGCCAGGGCAGGGGCCACGTGGCTATCCAGCAGATCCTTGATGTTGGCGATCAATTCGGGATCGGCATCGGGATCGGTCAGATCCTCTTCATCGTCTTCCAGAAAGACCGCCTCGCCAGCGGTGAAATGGTTCATGATGGCGGCCAGGGCAAAGGTCTTCAGAAGCTGCCAGTCCCAATCATCCGCCTTCCAGACGGTAATCGAGTCTTCATCCAGGGAGACGCCCGCGACCCCCTCGACGGCGAACAGCCGCTGCGCCAGGGGCGAGCGTTCGGTCGTTGCCACATTGGGGAAATGGGCGCTGCCCGACGGCATCACGGCCTGCCCCGGCAGGAACTTCATCTGCGCCGGGTTGGGCGTGGCCTCGGTTTGAATGAACATGGCGGCGGTCCTTTATCTATACGGTCGTTGAAGGTGGGTTTATCATGTTGTCGCGCGCGGGGAAAACGCTGCTTTGGCCTGTTGAAAATTTACACAGAGCCGCGCCAGATCCGCAACATCCAACGGACTTTGGCTAATGGCGCAGTGATAGCTGTCTTCACTTTCAGGCTGGTGTTCAACACATTCCATATGGGCGCAGTTGGTGCAATTGCCAAAGGGTTGTCCATTCTTTTCCCGCGCCACATGGGCAAGCATGTGTTGCAGTGTTTCGGCCAGCTGGCGCCTGGCCGCCGGCGGCAAATCATTGGCTGCCCGGGTCACTGCCTCGAACGGATCATCACGACGCATCGCCTTGGCTTTTTCGGTCAAATCCAATTGCTTGCTTCGCCCATCGCGCGCGGCGCGGGTTTGTGTCAGATAACCTTGCTTGATCAGGCCGCGAATGGTTTGTGACGCCGTGCCCCGCGTGGTGCCGTGGAACTTGGCGAATGCCGAGGGGGTGCGTGAGGCGGGATTGGTGTTTTCCAGATAGCGCAATACCGTCCATTGCGCCGGCGACAGCACCATCGTCTTGGCCGGCGTGGTATTGGCCGGCGTGGTGTTGGATTGTGCCAGCCGCCCCAAATGCAGCAGCAATTCCACCAGTATTTCAGGCGTGTTTTGCGTATTCTCAGACATGCAATATAATAGCGAAACGCTATTATATTGACAAGCGCCCGTGATGCCGGATAAGCAGCCGGGATTGCCAATGAATTTGGGGAAAATTGATGTCGGACGACAAGACGCGGGCCTGGGGTCCAAACATTGACGTGCACGACCTGGCCGGTCTGCGCGATGAAGCGGCGGTCCAC
>CAYWYB010000196.1:0-9799 GCA_964462145.1 uncultured Rhodospirillaceae bacterium | reverse complement strand
AGGCCGTCACGGGCCATGGCGCCGTAGTGCCGCGCCCGTTCGATGGAATCCTGCAGCGCATCATTACGTTGCAGCAATTCCATGGCGTGCTCCAGATCGCCATCCTTTTGTTCGCAATCTCCGATACAGCGGGCCCAAAATGCGCGTTCTTCCTCGTCACCCCGGCGATAGGCCAGCAACACCGGCAGGGTTACCTTGCCCTCGCGGAAGTCATCGCCCACGGCCTTGCCCAAGGTCGCCTGTTGCGCGGAATAATCCAGCGTGTCGTCAACCAGTTGGAAGGCAATGCCAAGATTGCGGCCAAAGGCCTCCAAGGCGTCTTCCTCGACCGCGCCGCGGCCGGCGATAACGGCGCCAATGCGGCAGGCGGCGGCGAACAGCGCGGCGGTCTTGGCAGCCACGACATCGAGGTACTTTTCCTCGGGTATTTCAACGTTATTCAGGGTTTCCAGCTGCATCACCTCGCCTTCCGAGATGACGGCGGAGGCATTGGCCAGTACGCGCAGCACTTCCAGACTGCCGTCCGCGACCATGATCTGAAAGGCACGGGAGAACAGAAAATCGCCGACCAGGACGCTGGGCTGATTGCCCCACAGCACATTGGCGGTGGCATCGCCCCGGCGCAGATCACTTTCATCGACCACGTCGTCATGCAACAGGGATGCGGTATGGATGAACTCCACCGCAGCCGCCAGGCCGATCTGACGCTCGCCGGTGTAACCGCACAGGCGCGTAGTGGCCAGGGTCAGCATGGGGCGCAGCCGTTTGCCGCCCGAGGCAATGATGTGACCGGCCAGTTGCGGGATCAACGGCGCCCGGCTGTGCATGCGGTCCAGGATGGTGTGGTTGACCTTGATCAGATCATCGCCAACCAACTGCATCAACGGCTCCATCGAGGGCCGCCGGGGCGTCGCCCCTTCCAACTGTATTACGTCCGCCACCTGCCGTTCCTCTGCTTACCCGCGACTTTGCGCCGCCTGCCCTATAGACTGCATTCCTGGGTCATAATGCAAGAAGACATTGACGGGCATGATTATGGTCAATTTGACGGGAGACGCCGATGATCGAACTGCTGCGCAGTAATGACATGGTATTGCTGTCATGGGTCGAGGTCTATTTGCGCGATGCCGGTATCGAAAGCGTGCTGCTGGATCAGAATATTTCCGTCCTGGAGGGCTCCATCGGCGCCTTCAACCGCCGCTTGATGGTGCTGGACGATGATGCGGCGTGGGCCCGCGCGCTGTTGCAGGAAGCGGATATCGAAACCTATGCACCCGGATAGTTCAAAGGACAGCACCCTGGATGGCCTGCTCGACCGGCGCCTTAGCCTGCGTCAGCCGCGCCAGGGCTATCGCGCCGGCGACGACGCGATCCTGCTGGCGTCGGCGGTACGGGCCAGGCCGGGACAGACGGTTCTGGATGCGGGCGCCGGCGTCGGCGCGGTATCGCTATGTCTGGCCTGGCGCTGCCCCGAATTGCACATTCGCGGCCTGGAATTGCAGCCCGAATTGGTGGCCCTGGGGCGGGACAACATCGCCGCGAACGGAATGGAGGAACGCGTCAGCATTCAGCAGGGCGATATTCGCCAGGCGCCGGCGGAGATCGGCCAAACCGTGTTCGATCATACGGTTTGCAATCCACCATTCCATGTGGCGGGCCGGGCCTCCACCCCACCGGATGCCAGCAAGGCCATCGCCCATGGCGAGGGCGAAACGCCCCTGGAAGACTGGCTGGCATTTTGCCTGCGCCGTACGGTATCGGGCGGCAGCATCACCATAATTCACCGCAGCGAACGCCTGGGGGCGTTATTGGCGGGCCTGCGCCAGGGTGCGGGCGACATCGTGGTCTTTCCCCTCTGGGCGCGGCGGGACAAACCGGCCAAGCGGGTCATCGTACAGGCCCGCGTGGGCGGGCGTGGTCCGGATATCATGCATCCCGGACTATGCCTGCTTGATGCCCACGGAAATGACACGGAACAGGCCCATAGTGTGCTGCGCGAAGGCGCCGCCCTGGACCTGTCTAGCTGATTAGCTGACGGTTATAACCGGCTCGCCGGCGCCGCAATGTCCGATGATGGCGGCGGTGTCATGACCACGGGCATGGAATAGCGCCAGGACCTCGTCCGCGCCCGCGGGATCAACCGCCACCAGTAAGGGCCCGGCGGTTTGCGGATCGTAGAGCATATTGTCGTGCCAGTCCGGCAGGCCGTCGGGCAAAACCACGCCTTTGGCGAAAGCCGCCCGGTTACGCCCGGCGGCGCCGGTATTCAAGCCGGCCTCCGCCAGCGCCCGCCCCGCCGCCAGCATGGGCACCGCGCCCAGATCAATGCTCGCCGCGACGCCGGAGCCCTGACAAACCTCGCTCAAATGGCCCAACAGGCCGAAACCGGTAATATCCGTCACCACATGAACGTCATCCCGGGCGCCCAGCTCGGCGCCGATATCATTCAGCCGCGTGGTGCAATCGATCATTTCCTTGTATCCGGCCTCGGACAAGGTGCCTTTTTTCATGGCCGAGGCCAGAAAACCGGTGCCGATACCCTTGCCCAAAATCAACACATCGCCGGGCCGGGCGCCGATATTGCGCTTGATATTGGCGATATCGACCATGCCGATTGCCGCCAGGCCGTAGATCGGCTCCAGCGTGTCGATGGAATGGCCGCCCGCGATGGGCACGCCGGCTGCCTTGCAAACCGCCGCTCCACCGGCCAGGACCTGTCCAATGGTTTCGGTGGAGACCTTGTCCACGGGCATGCCGACAATGGCCAGGGCCAATACCGGACGCCCGCCCACCGCATAGACGTCCGATAGCGCATTGGTCGCCGAGATGCGGCCAAAATCATACGGGTCATCGACCACGGGCATGAAAAAGTCCGTCGTCGCCACCATCGCCCGGCTTTCGTCGATGCGATAGACGGCGGCGTCATCACCGGTATCATTGCCGACCAGCAGATCGGCATTCGGGTCGGGCTTTGGCAAGGTTGCAAGCAGCTCCCGCAGCACGGCGGGGGCAATCTTACAGCCTCAACCGCCGCCGTGGGCCAGGGCGGTCAGCCGCGGCTCACCCCCCATATCATCCTTGCTCATCTCTACCTCGTTTATAGGAAACATTCCCAGCTACAACTTCCATGGGCGCGACGATATACGATCGCCGCGCCCAATCGTGATCACATCTATTTGATAGATGCGCCTCGGTCCAAACCTTAGGCCCAGATCTTAGGCATTGACGTCGATTACCGTGCGCCCGCGCACCTGGCCTTTCAGGATATCTGCGGTGATGGCGGGAACATCGGCCATGGCTTTGACCTCGGTCATCGCGTCCAACTTGTCCAGGGGCAGATCCGTGGCCAAACGGGCCCAGGCCTGCGCCCGCCGCTCAGCCGGACAATAGACGGAATCGATGCCCCAGATCCGTACGCCGCGCAGGATGAACGGCAACACCGTGCCCGGCAGATCCGGGCCCGCCGCCAGACCGCAAACCGCGACCGTGCCCAATGACTTCGTTGCCGCCAGGACATTGACCAAAATCTGGCTGCCGACCGTGTCGATACCGCCGGCCCAGGTTTCCCGGCCCAGGGGGCGGCCCGGCTCGCTCAATTCCGAGCGCGGCACGATGGAAGAGGCGCCAAGGCCGCGCAGATAGTCATGCTCGCTCTCGCGCCCGGTGGAGGCGGCAACGCTATAGCCAAGATTGGCCAGCACCGCCACCGCGACGGAACCGACACCGCCAGCCGCACCCGTGACGATGATATCGCCGTCGCCGGGTTTGACCCCGGCGTCTTCCAGGGCCAACACGGACATCATGGCGGTAAAGCCGGCGGTGCCGATGGCCATGCATTGTTGCAGGCTCAAACCATCAGGCTTTTTCACCAGCCAATCGGCCTTGGCCCGGGCCCGTTGCGACAGACCGCCCGAAGTCGCCTCGCCGACGCCCCAACCGGTCAGTACGACTTCATCGCCGACCGCGAATTTATCCGAGTCAGAGGCTTCCACTACGCCGGCATAATCAATGCCCGGCGCCATGGGTAGGGAACGCATGATCTTGGATATATTGCCCTGAACGGCCATGCCGTCCTTGTAGTTGATAGTCGAATACTTCACTCCAACGGTGACCTCATCCGCCGGCAGATCTGCATCAGCTACATCGCATAAATTCACCTGCGCCTTGCCATCGACGTCCGTTGCCCACCAAGCCTTGAAGGTATCGCTCATATCCAATTCCAATCACTTTGAACTCTGAAATATATCTAGCCGGATCATAGCGCCTGTTATTGCCCCGGCAAGGTCTCAGCGAACCGTAGGGGCTGCCCACTAGCCTGGCCAAGCAACTGGCCGTCCCGCATGACAATTTTACCCCGGATAATCGTCGCCATGGGCCAACCGGTAACCTCGCGGCCATGGAACGGCGTCCAGCCCGAGACATTGGCCATGTCCTGATCCAAAATGGTGCGTTTGGCGCCCAGGTCCACCAAGGTGAAGTCGCCGTCAAAGCCGGCGGCGATGCGCCCCTTGCCCGCGATCCCGAACAGCCGCACCGGCCCGGCACAGACCAGGTCCATAAGGCGCAGCAGGCTTAGGCGGCCATTGGCCACATGGTCCAGCATGATCGGCAACAATGTCTGCACACCGGGCATTCCAGATGGGCTGGCGGGGTAGGTTTCCGCCTTTTCCTCCAGCGTATGGGGGGCATGGTCGGAGCCAATAATGTCGACCACGCCCTGGTCCAGGCCCCACCAGAGGCCCTGGCGGTGGCCCTCATCGCGGATTGGCGGGTTCATCTGGGCTCGTGTGCCCAAATCCGCATAGCAGTCGGGCGCGGCCAGGGTGAGATGCTGGGGCGTCGCCTCGACCGAGGCAATATCCTTGTTCTCGGCCAAAAAGCGCATTTCCTCCGCCGTGGTGATATGCAGCACATGCACCCGGGCGCCGGTCTCGCGGGCGATGGCGACCAGGCGCTTGGTGGCGCGCAAGGCGGTCTCCAGGTCCCGCCATAATGGGTGCGCGGCGGGATCGGCGGCTTCCTGCGCCAAATGCTGGCGTTCCTTCAGGCGTGGTTCATCCTCGGCATGCACGGCGCAGCGGCGGTTGATGGCGCCAAGTATGCGGCGCAAGGTGGGGTCGTCCTCGGTCAGCAGATTGCCCGTGGAGGATCCCATGAAGATTTTCACACCACAGCAGCCCGGCAAGCGCTCCAGCTCCGGCAATTGTTCGGCGTTTTCGCCGGTGCCGCCCATATAAAAGGCATGTTCGCACCACATACGGTCCTTGGCGCGGGACAGCTTGTCGGCCAGGGCCTCGGGATTGGTGGTCAGGGGCGCGGTATTGGGCATTTCGAACACGGCGGTGACGCCGCCGAGGACGGCGCCGCGGGAGCCCGCCTCCAGGTTCTCCTTTTGCTCATTGCCCGGCTCGCGGAAATGCACCTGGGTATCGATCACGCCGGGCAGCACGTGCAACCCCGTGGCATCGACCACTTCGCCGCCCGAGGCGGCGGCCAGATCGCCAATAGCGGTTATACGGCCATTCCGGACGCCAACATCGCCAAGGGCAATGCCATTGTGCGTTACCAGGGTGCCGCCGCGCAGCAATAGATCAAAGGTTTCCGCCATGATGCTCTCCTATCCTCAGGCTGCCGCCGCTAACGTCTCGAAAACGTCGCCCTGGGGCGCGGCGCCCATAATATGATGCCTGTGCCACAAAGCGAAAAACAACAAGGACCAGGCGGCGAAACCCTGACGCTTGCCGCCATTTTGAAATAGTGCCGCAACTCGGTCGGGGCGGGCAATGGCGTCGATGCCTGGTTGCGCCGCCACCAGCGGCCCCAATTCATCACCCCGGCCCCTGATCCATTCAGCCACCGGCACCGTGAAACCATGCTTGCGGTCGAACGGATTGGCCATGGGCGTGGCGTTAGCCAGCCAACGGCGCAACAAATACTTGCCCTTGCCGTCCCGCACTTTCAATTCGTCGGGCAGGCGATAGGCGAAATCGGCCACCCTTTGGTCCAGGAATGGCGTCCGCCCTTCCACGCCATGGGCCATCAGGCAACGGTCCAGTTTAATCAGAAGATCGTTGGGCAGCCAATCGGCGCAATCTATCGCCTGGGCCAACTGCAGACGGCTCAAATCGCTGGCGCCCAGGGTGCTTTCCGCCGCCCGGATACCATCTCGCCAGGTATCAGACGGCTGACGCAGAACGCCAAGGCGGTCAAAACGGCCGGTCCGGCGCATGGTGCGCGGACCACCCACCCACCAGGAGTGCTGAGCATCCCGGTAGCGGCCATAACCGGCAAACAGCTCGTCCCCGCCCTCGCCTGACAGCACCACCTTAAGACCCTCGGCCTTGGCGGCGGCCGCCAGTTTATAGGTTGGCAGCACGGCGTAATCCGCCGCCGGATCATCAATGGCGGCGGCAACCTGGGGCAGCAGGGACCAGAAATCGCTCTCACCGAAGTCGACCTCGTGATGTTCCGCCCCCAGCTGCCGGGCCAGGGCGCGGGCCTGATCCCGTTCATCGTGGGCCTTGGTGCCGGTGAAGCCGGCGGTGAAGGCGCGCACGGGTTGTTCATTCAAACGGGCCATCAGGGTCAACAGGGCGGCACTGTCGATGCCGCCGGAAAGAAACATGCCATAGGGCACGTCGGAACGCTGGTGGATCTCGACGCTATTGAGGAGGACCTGCTCCAATTCCTTCAGCGCGGCGTTTTCCTCCAACCGTCTGGGGCGTTCGAGAGGAAGCGCGCCGCACCGGCGGCGGTCAACGATGCGGCCCTGGGCGATCACCAGGGTCTCGCCCGGCAGAACCCGGTGGATCTGGGAATGGATACAACGGCGGCCGGTAGTGAACTGCATCTGCAACAGCTCGTGCATGGGCTGCTCAAGCATGCCGGACCGGACCAGGCCAGCCGCGATCAGTGCCGTGGGTTCAGAGGCGAAGGCAAAGCCGAAATCGCCTTCCACATAATAAATCGGCTTGATACCAAAAGGATCGCGGCTCAGCAGCAATTGCCCTTCACCCGGATCGTGAATGGCGATGGCATACATGCCGCGCAGTTGCTTGGCAAAATCGACGCCGTCCCGGCGATACAGAAATAATGCCGGTTCGCAATCGGATTTGGTGCGCAGTGCCTCCGCCTCCAGGGTCTCGCGCAACTCCAGATAATTGTAAATTTCGGCATTGGCGATCAGGGCGGTGCCGTCGGGGCCGATAATGGGTTGATCGCCGGTTTCCAAATCAATAATGGCCAGGCGGGTGTGAACCAGGCCAATGCCATCGCCAAGATGCCGTCCGCTGCCATCTGGTCCGCGATGGCGCAAGGCGGTCTGCAGCGCGTCAAGGACGCCCGGGTCGGGCGCCGCGCCGTCGGTCGTCATGATGCCCGCGATACCGCACATTAGCCGCTCACCCCGTTGCCCGTCACCTTGGTGAAAAAATCCAGATAGCGTTGTACGACCACCGCCTCGCTATAGTCCGCCAGATAGTCGTCATGACCGGCCTGGGCCAGGGCCAATGCGGTATCCCGGCTGGCCAGCACCCGGTTGATGGTGGCGGCCAAGGCCTCGGCATCGTCAATAGGCGTCAACAAACCGTTTTCGCCATCCCGGATCAGTTCCACCGGCCCGGCGGCGGCGGCGGCGACAATGGGCCGCTGGCGGGCCCAGGCCTCCAGCACCACGTTGCCCAAAGGTTCGATCCGCGATGGACAGGCGACCATATCGGCGGCGGCATAGAACGGCCCTGGGTCTTCCTGCCAGCCCAGAAAGCGGATGCGCGGCGCGACACCTAAATGTACCGCCTGTTTACGCAACTCGGCCTCCAGCGGTCCCTGGCCCGCCAACCACAAATAGACATCCGGCAACCGCCGCATGGCCTGGATCAGGACGTCGAACGCCTTGTTCTGGTGCAGCCGCCCCAGGGCCAACACCACCGCCGCATCATCCGGCGTGGAAAGTTCCCGGCGCGAGGCCGGCGCCACGGTTGCCGCGGACACGAAATTCGGCAAATAGTGCGCCCGCTCCTCCGGCCAGCCGTGCTCCTTCAGGTAGCTGACGATGCCTTTGGTATTGCCGATCAGATGATCGCAGTTGCGGTAATATTTCAGGTCGTAGTAACCGCCGAGGCGGGCGCAATGCACGAACCGTCCCGCCGGTTTGGGACAGAACGAGGCGGCCCGGCTCATCCAGCTTAACACCACATCAGGCTCATAGCGGCGCAGTTCGCGGCGCAGACCAAGCCGGGTGGAAATATCCAGCTTGCCGCCAAAGGGCAGGGTCACCGCCGCAATGCCGCCATCCGCCAATTGCCTCTCACGGTTCGCGTCCCCCCGCAACACCACCCGCTGGTCAAGGCCGGCATGGTGCAGGGCCAGAACCAGACGGGTAAAAAACGCCTCCGCCCCGCCGTGCCGGGCCCCCGCCATACATTGCATTACCCGCATTATTTTACTCTTTCTCCACATCTCTCTCGAGCCGGGCCTTGAGATGCGAGAGGATCGGGTACAACCCGGCCATCAAGGCGATCAGAAAACCATAGGCGCCTTCGCGGTAGCCCTTGCGGGAGAGATAACATTTGGCGAAACGCGAAAACATCCGCCGGATGTTGCTGGCCAAACTGCCGATATCGCCTGAAGCCCGCAGATCAGCCGCCCGGGCGCTGCTATAGCGGTCCAGGCGATGCAACATGTCCGATATATCCTTGTCCACATTATGGCGGATCGGTGTCGTCAGCCAACGGCGCGGTCCGGTCAGGCGGAGGGAGGGATGGATACGTTGTTCACCCCAGCGTTTGGCCCCCCTGGCCGACAGGCGCGGCGCCGCCGAAACCCCCCATGAAGCACCCCAGCCATGGCGCACCAGACGCTCGCCGATGTAATTATCGAAGGGCAACAGAAAATAACCGTCCGACAGGCCGTCAATAGCGCCGCGGATTTCAGCGCCCAACGCCGCGTCGGCCCGTTCGTCCGCATCCACCTCCAGAATCCAGGCGCCACGGCAGGCATCCAGGCCCTCGTTTCGGCGATGGCCTTCTATCTCCCAAGCCCCTTCAACCAAGACAGCGTTGAAATTCTCGGCAATGGTCTTACTGCCGTCGGTACACTTGTCCAGCACCACCACCAGCTCGTCGGCGAAATCTAATTGCGCCAGGCAATCGGCCAACTGCGCCTCTTCATTATGGGCAACGACCAGCGCGGAAAGGGCGGGTTTGGTCATCCCGCCGTCTCGCCCATTTTCGTCAACAGGGCGCGCGCCGCCGTTTCCACCTTTTCAACCGACAATGTATCCATCCAACTATCCTGGCTGTGGTAATCGTATGCCGGATCGTTGCGAATGTCGTCAAAGCCAAGATCGGTCCGTACCGAGGCCGCCTTGCCGCCCCAGGGGCCGTACAATTCCTCGCGGCTGGGACCAAACAGACCCAGGGTTGGAATGCCGGCGGCGGCGGCCATGTGCATCAGGCCCGAATCGTTACCGATGAAAAGATCGCTGCGCCCCAGACAGGCCAGCACCTCGGGCAGGTCGATCCGGCCAATCAGGTCAATCAGTTGTTCACCAGGCAGTCCATCCAACAGCGGCTGTGCCGCCGCCCGCTCATTCGGCGCGCCGAACACCGCCACACGGGCGCCCGGCAACAGGCCGTCGGGACCGGTCAGGCGCTGGGCCAATTGCAGGAAGCGGTCCATAGGCCACTGCTTGCCGCCCCAATTGGCCGTGGGGCCCAGGGCCAGAATCGGCCCGCCCGCCGGCAGATGCCCTGCCGCCCCCTGCTCGTGTTCCGGCACGTGGCGTCGGAACCCGGACGGG
>CAYWYB010000195.1:3670-9818 GCA_964462145.1 uncultured Rhodospirillaceae bacterium | reverse complement strand
ATGACGCGCCCTATATCAAGGCGCAAAGTTAGAACAAGCAATTACGGGGGCCGTAATGGCGCGGCCCGCCACGGCAATCTCGGCAGCCGTGGCGGGCCGGTGAAGAATGTTATAATTCAAGCCAGGGACAAGACCTTTTAGGGCTTGTGCGCCAGGCAAACGATTTCCCGCAGCGGCACCTGCAATGGCGCCGGGCCATACAGAGCCTCGATTTCCGCCGCCAGGGCCGTGACGATGGCTTCCGGATCCACCTCGCCCCGCTCTCTTATTTGCAGTATGCCGGGATTTCCTTCCACAAAGCCGCGCGCGATACCCATGGCATCCGGCCGCTCGATGGTGTCAGATACCAAATGGAAATCCGGGAGCGAAAAACCCGCGCCCTCGGCCAGGGTACGAATTGGCTCGATCTCGTAAAATCCGAACGGCACGGTGAGGAAATCCGGCGGATCGGATTTGAAAAACCCGGCGATGGTGTGCCGCGCGAGGCCGGCGACCCGGTTTACCTCGAGCGAATCCCAAACATTGAAGGCCAGCAGGCCGCCGGGCCGCAGCACGCGGGCCATTTCCGCCAACGCCAATGCCTTGTCCGGCATGAACATGATGCCGAACTGACAGGCCACCACGTCAAAGCTGCCATCCTCGAACGGCAGGGCCTGAGCATCGGCCTGGCGATAGCTGACATTCTTCAAGGCGCCGCGCTTCGTAACGGCGTATTTCAGCATCGCCTCGTTCAGGTCCGTGGCGACGATTTCCGTATTCTCGCCAAGGGTCTGCCAAAGATACTCCGTGGCGATGCCGGTGCCACAGGCAATCTCAAGAAGCTTTTCGGCCCCCGGCATGGCGTTATCAATGCGCTTAGCAAGATCGGCGGCGGAAAACTGGAACAACAGCGGTCCCAGGTGCGTGTCATAGACTTCCGGAATGGAACCAACGAAACGCGCCGCGCCCGTATCGCCATTCGCTGCTGTCTGCGGGGTAATCTGGCTCAACTCATTCATCCTCTGTGTTCCTTCCCTGATGAGAATATGGAACTGATCATCGCGATGACCCGTCAGCGAAGCGTCAAAATTCCCGCAAGCGCAGGTTCCATGGCGTGAGAAATTCGTTAAAACGATGCAAATGCCGTAAAAACTAACGGTAGAATGCTCTGAGACCTTTTTTTCGATCCTGGCCGCCTGTTAGGGACATATGGGGACATTGGCAAAATTCCGTCTGCGGCTGCTTGGCGGCTTTGAACTGGCCAACGGGGAAGGCGCGGCCATCGCGCTGTCGTCAAAGAAGGCGGCGGCGCTGTTGGCCTATCTTGCCCACCGCCCCGGCGAGGCGGTCTCACGCGCCAAGATCGCCACGCTGTTGTGGCCGGACCGTGGCGAGGAACAGGCCCGCGCGTCGCTGCGCCAGACGCTTTCGGTACTGCGCAAGGCATTGGATGACGAAGCGGGTGAGGTCATTGTGTCATCAGCCCAGGGTCTGCAGGCGGACAGCCGCGCCTTCCATGTGGACAGCGTGGCATTCGAAGCCGGTGGGGCCACCGCCGAGGCATTGTATCAGGGCCCGTTCATGGACGGCTTTGACATCCGCGCCGATCCTTTCGAAGACTGGCTGCGCGGCGAGCGCGCCCGCCTTGCCGCCCACGCCACGGAAACCTTCACGGCACTGTTGCAGCAATGCCAAGGGCGCGACGATCTTGGCGCCGCTCTGGGCCATGCCCTCAGACTGCTCGAACTGGACCCCTTGCGCGAGGACATCCACCGCCTAGCAATGACGCTGCATCAGCAACAGGGCCATTGGAACGAGGCGTTGCGCCATTATCAGGACTGCTGGGACATCCTAAGGGCGGAGCTGGACATCGAACCGGAAGCCAAGACCCAAGCGCTTTACGATACTATCAAGCGGGATCGCGACGGCGCCCCGCCGGAAAAAACGGCCGAACTGCGCCAGGCGGGCAGCTATCCCGCCATCGCCGTTATGCCGTTCGAAAATCTCAGCGACGATCCGGAGCAGCAATATTTCACTGACGGCATCACTGAAGACATCATCACCGAATTATCCCGCTTTCCCGAACTGTTCGTAGTCGCCCGCGGTTCCACCTTTGCCTACCAGGACCGCGCCATTGCCCTGGCGGAGGTCGGCACGGAATTGGTTGCGCAATATGTGGTCAAGGGCAGTGTCCGCAAGGCCGGCAATCAAATCCGGCTGACGGCCCAGCTGTTCGAGGCCGCGTCGGGCAGGAATATCTGGGCCGAACGCTATGACCGGGAACTCGCCGATATTTTTGCCCTGCAGGACGAGTTGACCCGCGCCATCGCCGCCGTGCTGCCGGGCCGGGTGGAAAACCACGAAGCCCGTAAGGCAACCCAGAAACCGCCCAAGGATATGGCGGCCTACGAATTGCTGCTGGCCGGCAAGATCCATCATCACCGCTACACCCAAGCCGACTGCACCACCGCCCTCGACCTGCTTGACCGCGCCATTGATCTCGAACCCGATTATGCCGCCGCCTATGCCTGGAAGGCCTGCGTCCTGGGCCAGGCCCTGGCGCGGGGTTTTCTGCCTAACCCCGATAGCCTGTACCAAGGCTCGGTCGAGGCGGTCGGCACGGCCTTGCGCCTGGATGAAAACGAGGTCGAGGCCCACCGGGTCCAAGCCGAGATCGCCATTGTCACCAAGCGCCTGGATACCGCTGTTCTGCATAATGAACGCGCCCTGTCCCTGAACCCCAACGACCCCAGGCTGCTGGCGCAAAAGGGCGAAATTCTGACCCTGCTGGGCCAGGCCGCCCATGGCGTGGAATGGCTGAACCTGGCCATGCGCCTGGATCCATATTCTCTTGGCCATTGGGCTCATATGCTGGGTGCGGCGTTAATGCTATCGGGCCGCTATGAAGAGGCCGCGGCGGCATACCAGCAAAGCGGACGCGCCCGTTTCGACCATCACGCCAACATGGCGGGATGCCTCGGCAAATTGGACCGGGCAGACGAGGCCGCCAGCCAGGCGGAACTGGCGCTGGAACTGAAGCCTGACTTCGCTATCGCGGACTACGTTGCCGGACTGGCATATGGCGATGAAGCCGAACGGGACCGGCATCGGGAGATCCTAAGCACCGCGCCGCTGCCGTTATAGGGCCGCAAGAGTGCCGCAATAATTGCGCGGGCCGCCATGGGGCGCTAATACCAAGGTGCGATGATTTCATTCACGGGGACAAAGCCATATGAGCGATCAAATCAAACCTTTCAAAGTAGCCATTCCCCAGGATGACCTGGCGGATCTGCGCCGTCGTCTGGAGGCCACGCGCTGGCCTGATACGGAAACCCCCGATGATTGGTCCCAGGGTATCCCGCTGTCATATATGCAGGAGGTTTGCCGCTATTGGGCCAGTGATTACGACTGGCGCCGGTGCGAAGAACTGCTGAATGGCTGGGAGCAGTTCCAGACTGAAATCGACGGCACGGATATCCATTTCCTGCATGTGCGCTCGCCCCATGCGGATGCCATGCCGTTGTTGATCACCCATGGCTGGCCCGGATCGGTGCTGGAATTCCGCCATATCATCGAACCGCTGACCAACCCCACCGCCCATGGCGGCGAGGCGGCGGACGCCTTTCACGTCATCGCGCCGTCCCTGCCCGGCTATGGCTTTTCCGGCAAGCCCACCGCGCCCGGCTGGTCCGTGCAGCGCATTGCGGCAGCCTGGGGGCAGTTGATGGCGCGCCTGGGCTACGAAAAGTACGTCGCCCAGGGCGGTGATTGGGGCTCCGCCATCACGCGGCAGATCGGCGTCAATGCCAGCGCGGAAGATAACCCGGCCTGCCTGGCCATCAACCTGAACATGGTGACCGAGCGCCCGGACCCCGACACCATGGACAGTCTGACCGAGTTCGAAAAGCGGGCGATGGCGGCGGCGAAGCATTATGTGGATTGGGATTCGGGTTATTCAAAGCAGCAAAGCACACGGCCGCAAACGCTTGGTTACGGCCTGGCGGATTCGCCATCGGGCCAGGCGGCCTGGATCCTGGAAAAATTCTGGGCCTGGACCGATTGCCACGGCCATCCGGAAAACGCCATCAGCCGCGATGATATGCTGGACAATGTGATGCTCTATTGGCTGCCGGACACCGCCGCCTCCTCGGCCCGGCTGTATTGGGAAAGCTTCGGCAGACGCAGCCAGGAGGACGTGACCATTCCGGTTGGCTGCAGCCTGTTTCCAAAGGATATATTCTTCGCCTCCCGGCGCTGGGCGGAAAAACGCTTCCACAACATCATTCATTGGAACGAGCTGGACAAAGGCGGCCATTTCGCGGCCCTTGAACAGCCCGAATTATTCGTCGATGAGCTGCGGCGCTGCTTCCGGGCGGTGCGTTAAGACCATGAACATCGGGGCGTCCGCGCCCAACCCATCGGTGCCGATCATTATTCCGGCATTGCTGATCATGGCTTCCGCCGTCTCGATCCTGTCGACGGATCTCTACACGCCGTCCCTGCCCCATCTGCAGGGGGTCTTCGATACGGATGCGGGGCGGGTGCAGTTGACCATGACCCTGAACCTGGTCGCCTATGCCCTGGCGCAGCTGTTTTACGGGCCGCTGTCGGATCGCATCGGGCGGCGCCCGGTTCTGCTGGCGGGCATGATCGGTTTCGCCGTGGCCTCCATCGCCTGCGCCGCCGCCGGCTCCATCGAAGGCCTGATCGCGGCCAGGGTGCTGCAGGGCCTGACCGCCTGTGCCGAGGCCGTGGTCGGCTATGCGGTGATCCGCGAGCTGTATGACGAGGCCGGCGCGGTCCGCGTACTGGCGGCCTATGGCATGGCCATCGCCCTGGCCCCCGCCGTGGGCCCGATCATTGGCGGGCACATGCATGTCTGGCTTGGCTGGCGCTCCAACTTCGTGCTGCTGACCGGTTTGATCATGGTGGTAATCCTGCTGCTCTGGCGCTTTCTGCCCGAGACCCTGAAAGATCCCGACCGTGGCGCCCTGCGGCCCCGGCGCCTGCTGGGCGGCTATCTGACCCTGCTGCGGGACGGCCCATTCATGACCTATACCCTGATCATGGCCCTGGTGCTGGGCGGCCTGTTCGCCATTCTGGCAGCCTTTCCGTTTCTCTTTATCGAGGGCATGGCGGTGCCGACGGAGCAATACGGTTATTACTACGCGGCCATCGTTCTGGCCTTTTTTCTGGGCTCCCTGACCGTTAACCGCATGGCCGGGCGCATCGCCTCCGACCCGCTGCTGGCAATGGGACTGGGGCTTGGCGTACTGGGCGGGGCCGGCTTCACCCTGTTGCTTGCTGCCGGTTTGGCAACACCCATAAGCATCACCGCGACGCAGTGCTTCTTTGGCTTTGGTCTGGGTCTGGTGTTCGCCACCGCGCCGGTGCGGGCCTTTGATGTCTGCCGGGCCGGACATGGCCATGCCGCCGCCATGCTGGGTGCCCTGCCCATGGCCGGCGGCGGTCTGGGTACATTCTGCGTGGTGCTGTGGCATGACGGCAGCGCCTGGCCCGTGGCCTTGATCCTGACAGCGACCGCCTTGTTTAGCGGGGCGCTGTATTTGGCCATACAGCCTTGGCGCGTTAAACCGGGCGGCGCGAGCCCAGGGCCGTAGCCAGAGTGCCGTCGTCGAGGTAATCCAACTCGCCGCCCACCGGCACGCCGTGGGCCAGGCCCGAGACCTTGACGTTGCATTTCGATAGCTTCTCGGCCAGAAAATGCGCCGTGGTCTGGCCGTCCACCGTGGCGTTGGTGGCCAGGATGACCTCGCCGACCGCATCTTCGCCGGCGCGTGCGATCAGCGCGCCGACATTCAGATCCTCCGGCCCGACGCCATCCAGGGCCGACAAGGTACCGCCCAGAACATGATAGCGGCCGCGGAATACACCGGAGCGTTCCAGGGCCCACAGATCGGCGACGCTTTCCACGACACAAATCTGGCTTAAGTCCCGGCGTTGATCACGGCAGATGGCACAGGGCTGCACACTGTCAAGATTGCCGCAAATATCACACGGCGCAACGCTATCGGCGGCCTGTCCCATGGCCTGAGCCAGGGGCCGGAGCAGGCTTTCCTTGCGGTCGATCAGGTGCAGGGCGGCGCGGCGGGCCGATCGGGGACCGAGGCCGGGTAGTTTCGCCAACAGCTGGATCAGCTGATCAATC